>SIAB01000006.1 GCA_009692015.1 Phycisphaerales bacterium | reverse complement strand
CCGATCACGATCCCAATTGGAGCGCCAGCCGTCGCCTCCTTCCAGCGGCCCCCAACATGCTCTGCCAACTCATCGCCATTGAAGCAGACATTTGGAACATTCCCTGTGAGGTGCGGTCGAACCGTGAATCGAAGTGCCACGAAACCCAGAATGCCAAACGCCAGCACGCACCATGCAATCCACATTGTTCGAAGTCCACTCCATCCAATGGGACGGCGCACAAAGAGCAGCACCACGAGACCGGTGTAAGGCAGCCAGCCCATCGCCCAGAATCGGTGCATATACAAATTGAGCACGCACGAAAGCACCGCTGCGAGCGCAAGCGGAAAGGCGGTACACCAGAAAAAGTAGAGCGCGGCCTTGCGAGTTTCGACTGCAGGAGACTCATGTTCGATCGTGGGCTGACCTGGGATTGCAAAGAGCAAGAACATCATGATCCACACCCCAAACATCATCACGAATTGAGCCGCGACGAACTCCGCTGGATAGGTGATGCGACCCCACCACGGCGAGGGCTCGGTGTCGTACAAGAATGCTGAGTGGAATGGAGTGAAGTCGACTTGCCAGAGTCCGATCAAGTGTGGAATCATCACGATCGTGCCCGTGAGGAGACCCAGATAAGGACCTGCCGTGCGCCAGAGTCTGCGCGCATCTTTGTTGACCAGCGTAAATGCGAGCACGCCAACGGGAGCGAAGCCTGCGGAGTGCTTTCCGTAGATCGCGAGCGCGGAGCATGCGCCAAAGCAGATCCACGCGAGGTTTGATCCTCGCAGACCACGCCACCCTGCCCAGATCAGCGCTGCCACGAAGGGCAGCTGGATGGTGTTATGGTTGAAGAGGTCGCATTCCAAGTTGTAGTAAACGCACCCTTGCAAAGAGAGCGCCGCGATCAGCGCGCGCCAGGGACCTGCAACATCACGCGCCGCTCGCCAGACCACCCACGCGGCAGTTGCTGTCGTTGCGGGTCCGAGGAAGAACTGCGGCCAGATCGCGCGATTGGTGGCAACCGAGACCGCCTCGCACACCCACGCAGGCAGCGGCGGATGCTTCCAGTAACTCAGCTGCCACCCCTTGCCCCAAATAAGCATCTCGATGTGGTCGTAGGGCAGGTTCCCGGAGCACAACGCCGTGACCAGCGACCATCCCAGGTACATCGCGAGCGTCGTCAGCCAAAAGAGCGCGGTCGGAGAACGAAAGAGTCGTCGAAACCTCGTCATGCTAAGCGTCCCGGGGTGGGCTCGAACCACCGACCTGCAGATTAGAAATCTGCTGCTCTATCCAACTGAGCTACCGGGACAGAAATTCCGTAAAACTCCAAGGTGTATGCCGATTGGAATTGGGCAGACGATAGCATTTGGTCAGCGGGCGGTCGTCGATCGCCTGGTAGCCGCGGTCAACCAGACGCACGATCCGTGCGGAAGGAGGCATTCGTGGGACTCAAGTACCGATTTAAGAGCGGGGACTTTATCTCTGGATGGTTGCTCGCCGATGGGTTGCGCGAGGCTGCGAAAGCAAAAACGCTTTCACAAGAGTCGCAGATACAGCAGGCGGGTCGCGAGGATTGGGTTTCGGCCCGGTCGATCCCTGGTCTCTTTCCTTCACCCGTGATTGCTGCGCCGGTCGAGCCCGTTGAACGCGAGAGCGAGTCAGCACGCGCGGATCAGCGCCAGTCGCAGCGGCCGCCCGAGTCGATCCACCACCTGCTCCACCGCGCGCTCCACATGCCGATTCAGTTGGTGGCGCACGATTGCGCCGACCAGAGCGAGCACTTCATGACCGGCACTCTCGCGGGATTGACAGTCGAAGGAATGATGGTGGAGTTCACCGAGCGTTCTGCGATCGTCTATATCCCTCTGAGTCGGGTGCATAGCGCGTTGGTTTCAAGCAAGTTCCCCGCGCTGGGACCTCCGCGCCGCGGCGAGACTGTGCGGGTTGTTCTTGAGTCGCTGCCAGATCTGAGTTCGTTCGCATTGCAGTCGCTCTCGGGATCCGCTCGGGCAACGGTCTAGCCCGCTCCAAGAATTGCACCGCGACCCGCTACAGTAGCGCCCATGCAAAGTTCGCATCGCATTGTTGGACTCTGTCTTGTTCTTGCCGTTGCGACGGGTTGCTCAACTCCTCCGGCGATCCCAGCCGACTTCCAAGTTCCGCCGCTGGCCGCATCCCAGATTCCCCGCGCGCGCGCAGCGATCTTGGACTACGCGCGCAGTCACGATGGTCGACTACCTGATACCTCGCTCGGCGAGCAGATCGTCCTGCGCACGGTCGATCAACTCAGTCAGACGGTTGAGGAGGTGGATTCGACTGGCGTGATCGTCACGCGGCAGCAGTTCATCGATGGCGTGGCCTACGCCTTTCGCCCCGCGCAGAGCACATTCATCCTGGCGATCGCTGGTCGCGTCGTTCGGTCCGCGTCTGCCGGCGGTGCTGGAGGTTGCGCCTGGTTTTGTTTCGTTGGGCGCTACGACGATAGCGGTCACCTGATTCTCGATCAGACGACCTATGTTGACAACGCCGAGCTCTTCGTGGATGCCATGCGTGCCACCACCCACCGAGCGAGTTGGAATTCGTCGGCCTGGGCGATCACCAAGTGCAACCATGCGATGGTCGCCTCGTCGGGCGATGCGCTGGCGGATGGGATGGTGGCCCACTTCGTGCAGCAGGCGATCGCGACTGGTCGAGCGCGCGTTCCGAACGGAATGCCGCCGCGACAGGCGGCCTTTGGTGGCGTGGCGCAGCCGCCGCGCTAGTCCAAGAGCAGCGCGATCCACATTGCAAAGAGCATGAGGTGGGTGATGCCCTGCATGAGATTGGACTTTCCCAGCGAAACATTGAGCATCGAAAGGATAATCGTCGCCGCGAGCAAGCCGATCTCGGGTGAACTCAATCCCAGTTCGACCGGTCGCTTTATCACCAACGACACCGCCAGGATGGCGGGGATCGTCAAGCCTATTGTGCTCAGCGCAGAGCCATGCAGAATGTTGACCGTCCGCTGAACATTGGATCGCAGTGCCGCGCGCACCGCCGCGATGCCCTCGGGAAGCAGGACGAGCAGGGCGATCACGACTCCCTCGAACGCTCCCGGAAGGTAACGCCGCGCGAAAAATGTTGAGAGAAGTCCACCGAGGGAATGCGACAGCAGCACAACGCCAAGGAGTGCAGCGACCAGCCAACCGACTGCATTCCAAATCGCGCCAGACTTTGATGAACGGTCAGTTGCCTCCACCGTGGCGGTCATCTCGTCCCCGTCGGCGCGATGCGTAAACATTTGGGTGTGCGAGGATGACTGCAGCACCAAGAATGCAAAATACACCCCGAGCGAAGCACCAGCCACGAAGAGTTCCATCTGCTCGGTCATGTATCCGCCCGGCCGTGAGACAGTGAGCCGCGGCATCACCAGTCCAATGAAAGAGATCCCAGTGATGAGCGCCAAGAACGCATTGGTCGACTGGACATTGAATGTCTGTTCGCGCTTTCGAAGTCCACCGGCAACGAGCGCAATGCCGACGAGTCCGTTCATGATCATCATGAGCACTGCGAACATCGCGTTGCGCGCCACATCGTCCTGTTGCGGCCCGGTCAACATGACTCCAATGACCAGCGCGACCTCAATCGTGACAGCGGAAAGGGTGAGAATGAGCACGCCAAACGGTTCGCGCAGCAGATGCGCGAACCGCTCAGCGTGGCGACTCGCTCGAAATGCACAGAGCAGGATTGTCAAGAGGATGAGCGGGAAGAGGAACCACGGTCCGGATGTGGTCGTGTGACCCCCAGTGGCAGCTGCGCTTGCCTCGATCACCTCAAGCCCGACCCAACTCGGTTGGAGTATCACCATGACCCCAAACAGGATGGCTGCGACAACGGCAAGGTCGGCGATCCAGCCAATCTCTCTCAGCGATCTGCGCGCGGGATTTGGCATCGGTGAGAATGTAATCGCATTTCGCATCGGTACGCTTGGAGTCATGCTGGGTTACGCACTATTGATGTTCGTTGCAACCGTGATTCAAGAGGGCGCCGTACCGGCGCGGCAGCCCGCGCAACCACCACCGACGACGGGCCAATCCGGCCCAACCGAGGTGCGCCCCCCGCTCACAATCGGGTCCCTGCTGCCGCTGCCCGAGATCGATTTCTGGGCTCGCGGGAGTGCCCCAGATTTCACGGATCCATCCCAGATTTTCTTGATCAACTTCTGGTCATCGAAGATCGCACCTGCACGCGAGTCGCTCGGTCGGTTGTCGAAACTTGCGGATGACTATGGCGCGCGGGGTCTCGTGATCGTTGGCGTGACCGATGAACCTCTCACGCTCATTCAACCGCTGTTGGAATCGCCCAGATATCACGAGCTGGTGCGCTTCGCGATCGGATGCGATCCTGACCGAAGCGTGTATCAACAACTGATGGCTCCGGCTTGGCAGAATTCGCTGCCGACTGCATTTCTCGCTCAGCGGGGAAAGATTCTTTGGATCGGGAATCCACGCGATGTCGGAGATGTGATCCGACTCGTTGTTGCCGGAACATGGTCTGCGGAGGGTCGAAGCAACGCACGCGCTGAGAGTGTGGCGACGACCAGCCGGGCGACCGCCTTTGATGCGCGCATCGCGGACCACCGCGAGCGAAAGAACTGGGACGGGTTGGTGGTGACCGCGGTCGAGATGGCGAAGGACTCGAATCCAATTCTCGCGCAGGAGGGAGTGCTGTTGCACATCTCTTCGCTGCAGCAGCTTGGGCGCGTCGAGGATGCTCTGAGTTTGAGCGACACCGTCGTTGGGGCCACCACCAACTGGAGAGTTGCGGCTGCGATTGCTAGCACGCTCGTCGCCGAGACATTCGAACGCCCCGACCTCACCCGTGCGTCGGCGGCGGCGTTGAAGGCAATCGAACTCTCCAAGCGAACCGAAGCGATCGCCTACTGCGCGCTCGCAGATGTCCAGGCGCGCGCCGGCGAACTCGCTCTCGCCACAATTTCGCTCGATCGGGCGATGATGCTCGCCCTGCCCGAGGAGACCGAGATGATTCTTGATCGGACGCTGCAGCTCGAGTCGCGCCGCGCCGCGCCGATGCCCGCGCCGATGCGGGACTCGCATCCCGCGACGGCGCCTTGAAACTCAACTTCCGCGAATCTCGTTCGCGGGCAAGTATGCCTTGCGCGTGTACTGCGCGACCATCCGGTGTGAATTGAATTCAGCCGGCACAGTCGCTGCGCTTTGCAGCGCGCGGGCGATCCAACCCTGTGGCAGACCCGCCGCGTCGCGTTGGTAGAACTGTGGAACGACCGACTCTTCGAGCAATTGATAGAGACTCGCGGCATCCGCCGCATCCTGCAACTTCGAATCGGGTTCCGCCTCGGTGCCTCCGATGCTCCATCCATTGATGCCATCGGTTGCCTCAGGCCACCATCCATCGAGGATGGAGAGATTGAGGCCTCCGTGCAGGGGTGGCTTCATGCCACTCGTGCCACTTGCCTCATATGGACGGGTCGGGGTGTTGAGCCAGACATCGCATCCCGAAGTGAGCATTCGACCAACATGCATGTCGTACTCCTCCACGAAGGCAACGCGCCCTGCGAATCGCGGGTCGCGGGTCATCGTGAAGATCTTCTGCGCGAAGGCTTGCCCAGCCTCGTCGCGCGGATGCGCCTTGCCCGCGAAAATCAATTGCACCGGGCGATCTGTTCGAGCGAGCAGCGCGGCGAGGCGGGCAGGATCGTGAAAGATCAGCGGAGCCCGCTTGTAGGTGGCGAATCGTCGCGCGAATCCGATTGTCAGCGCGTCGTCATTGAGCAGTGAGTAGGTGGCTGCGACGGCCGACTGACCCTCGCCCCGGCGTTTGCACTGCATCGCCAATCGATCCCGCACGAAGTGCACGAGTCGACTGCGAAGCCGCGACCTGAGTTCCCAGAATCGCGCGCGGTTCACCTCGGTTGCGCGCCGCCATCCTGTCGCTTTCGGCGCCTGCTTGCCGAGGCGCAGTTCGATCTCAGTTCTCCAGAATCGCTCTGCGTCGGGGTCGATCCAGGTCTTGGTGTGTACGCCGTTGGTGATCGACCCAATGGGAGCCTTGCTTGCGGTCCCGGCGTAGAAATCCTTCCACATCTCCCGGCTCACTTCGCCATGCAACTGCGACACGCCATTCACCCGCTGTGCCAAGCGCAGGGCGAGCACGGTCATGCAGAATGTCTCGCTGGCATCGCCCCCACGGATGCGACCGAGGTCAGCGAATTCGGCCGGCGAAAGTCCGCTACGCGCGGCGATCGAGGCCAGCTCTTCACAGACCATCTTGGGGTCGTAGCGATCATGGCCCGCTGGCACGGGAGTGTGTGTTGTGAAAACCGTGGCACGACGTACGGCATCGAACGACTCCTGAATCGAACGGCCGACCGCATGCAAATCGACCGCGCGCTGCAGCGCTGCGAATGCCGCGTGCCCCTCGTTGAGATGCAACACCGTGATTTTTTCGCCGAGCGCCTTCAATGCCATCATGCCGCCAACGCCGAGCAGAACCTGCTGCCGCAAACGAAGGAGGGGCTCGCCCTTGTAAAGACCCTCGGTCAACTTGCGATCCTCTGGTGCATTGGCCTTCAGATCCGTATCGAGCAAATAGAGCGGAATCCGTCCCACCCACATCCGCATCACGCGCGCGGTGACGATGTGCGCACCGATTGGGCAGCCGATCGTCACGCGGGTGTCTTCGATTCCAAAGCGACCAAAGTCATAGTCTGGATAGAGCACTTGTGTCGACCCATCGCGGGCGAGTTGTTGGATGTAATAGCCATGGCGATAGGCGAGACCGACGGCGACAAGCGGAATTCCGAGATCTGAAGAGCTCTTCAGGTGATCGCCGGCAAGAATGCCAAGTCCTCCCGCATACTGTTGGATCGATTCGTGCAATCCAAACTCGCTGCAGAAGTAGCCAACGCGAAAATTGGTGTGTCGGGCAGCCGCACTGCGTTGAAACCAGGCGCGTTCACCGAGATAGGCGGCCCGCGCAGCCAAGCCGTCGTAGACCCGTTTGACGAACATTGGATCGCAGGCAAGTGCCGCAATTCGAGCCTGCGAAGTTCGTTCGAGCGTTCCAATCGGTGAGTGATTGGTTGCGCGCCACTCCGTCGGATCGAGGGTTTGGAAGACCGACCATCCCTCTTCGTTCCACGACCACCAGAGATTCGACGCGAGATCGCGCAGATGACTGACGAGTTCGTCGACTGCGATCGCAGGATGTCGCGGGGCAAACGCCATGAGCCGCGCATTGATACCAAATCTCCCCCGCGGCGCGCCGGGTGAGGTGCCTGTCAGGGGATCCGATGCGTCAACACCGCGAGGCGTTGCAAATTCTGCGCTGTCTTCTTGGCACGAAGCCGCCAATCAGCGCCCAGTCTCCATCTCCAGTTTCCTCGGGGAGTGCCGGGAAGATTCATCCGTGCATTTCGATCCAGCCCTAGCGCATCTTGAAGCGGGATGATTGCCAACTGCGCCGGCGACTCGAACGCCAGACGGATGATCGCCTCGCTTGGATTGACCGCTGCGCCATCGCCAGCAGCCTTGCAGAATCGCGTTTTTGCGGGACTGTCGAGTTTCGCGAACCATCCGAGCGTGGTGTCGTTGTCGTGCGTTGCAGAGTAAACCACGCTTGCCCGCGCGGCCGACTGCCGTTCACTCGCAGCGCGGTCGTGACCAAAGGCGTGATGCAGCACAGTCATTCCTGGAAGTCCAAAGCGCTTGCGCAGTGCGCTGATCTCAGGCGTGACCGCCCCCAAGTCCTCGGCCAGAAGTGGCAGCCTCTTGAGCGCCCGCCTCGCCGCCGCGAGAACTTCGGCTCCAGCTTGCGGCTTCCACGCGCCGCGCCGCGCGGTTCGCGCGCCTGCAGGAATCTCGTACGCGTGGTGGAATCCAACAAAGTGATCGATTCGAACGGCATCGAAGCGAGAAAGCGATGCTGCGATGCGTGCGGTCCACCAGGCGAACCGCTCGGTTCGGTGCGCGCGCCACCTGTAGTGCGGGTGTCCCCAGAGTTGCCCATTCTTCGAGAAGCAATCCGGTGGAACGCCAGTGAGAACTTCGGGTCGTCCGCGACGATCGAGCCGAAAGAGTTCTTGGTGCTCATCGACATCGGCACTCTCGCGGGTAACGAAGATGGGAAGGTCGCCAAGCAGTTTGACTCCGTGCCGTTTGGCACAATCGCGCAACTGGCGCCACTGGGTGTCGAATGCGAACTGCAGGAAGGCGTGATATCCCGTTGCGTCGCGCATGAAGGATTGCCATCCAGAAAGCCAGAACCGCTCGCGCTTGGAAAACGCGCGGTAGTCCTTGCTGCTAAACCCTCCGTCGGATCGAAACGACTCGAAGGCGCGCAGGAATGCTGGTTCTTTCGCCCGGCGCGCCGCGTCATAATCGGTCTTGGCGTGCGATCCCGCGCGGTCACCTCGGCCCCGTGAGAACTTCTTGGCAGCCTGCGACGACTCGCGGAGGTCGCGTTGAGCGAGCAGACCGATATCGCGCAGACCTTCGAGCGAGATAAAGAGCGATTCTCCTGCGAAACTCGAGGTGCTGGCGTAGGGCGATTCTCCGGGACCGATCGGTCCCACTGGAAGCATCTGCCACCAGGTCATTCCGGCGCCCTGGCACCAAGCAACGAATTCGTGCGCGCACGAACCGAGATCGCCGATGGCACAAGACCCACGCAGGCTGGAGAGATGACAAAGAATGCCCGCGCTGCGCCGGACCATCAACGGATTCGCCGCGTGGCTCATGGTTCGAGCAGCCAGACACGGCCCGAGAGCGCAGCAACCGAGACCTTGGGAAATGCATCGTCGACGATTGCCGCACCCTCGCCACCAAAGATGGTGCGCCAACGACCAGTGTGCGAACCGATCGTCGTCTGAGTGAGATCGAGTCGCGCTTCATGCTCGGAGGCGTTGATCGCCACGAGCAAGGTCTCCCCTTCACACTTGCGAAGAAAGACCCAGACATCTTGGGCATCGTCGCAGAGCACACTCTCGAAAGACCCGCCGCGCAGCGCTGGGTGGGCGTTTCGCAGTGCGATCATCCGCTTGTAGCAGGCGAGGTGATCCGAATCGACTCGGTTTTCTTCGGGCTTCTCGAATGGCTCGAGATCTTTCCAGAGCATCGGCTTGCGATTTGTCGGATCGTCCGCCCCCCACATCCCAACCTCGTCGCCGTAGTAAACCAGCGGCGCACCGACATAGACCATCTGAATGAGCGCGATCAATCGCGCCCGCTTGTACTCGCGGTCCGATGGTTTTCCACCTTGATACCCAGCGTTTTCTTGCTCGCGATTGCCCTTGTCATACTCCGAATCGGGGTGGCGCAACTTCGAAACGAGTCGATCGGTGTCATGGCTGTCGACGAGATTCTGCAAGACATAGGTCGCTTGCGCGGGATAGGCGTGACGCAGCTCCGCGAGCCGGCGATCCAATTCGCTCGCGGTGATCTTTCGATCCTTGTCGCGGATCCACTGCAAGACTGCTTCTGCGAAGGGATAGTTCATCACCGCATCGAAGGATCGGCCATCGAGCCACGAATCGGCGCGCCGCCAAACCTCGCCCACGATGTACGCATCCGGGTTGATCGACTTGACGAGGGTTCGCCATTGGTGCCAGAAGGGCATGGCCACCTCATTTGGGACATCGAGACGCCAGCCATCGATCCCATCGCTTGGATCGCCATCGCCGTTGGGATCCATCCACCGACGGGTGACATTGAATATGTGCTGCTTCACTTCGTCGCTGGTGAACCCCTGATCGTTCTTGCGAAAGACCGGTAGTTCCTGAAAGCCAGCCCAGCCGTCATACTCGAATGGATCCCACGATCGGATGCTGAACCAATCGCGATAGGGACTTGCCTCCTTGCGGGCTTGCACATCACGAAATGCCGGATGCGCCGTGCCGACATGATTGAAGACGCCATCGAGAATCACGCGGATTCCCAGCGCTTTCGCCCCGCGCAACACCTCGAGGAATAGGCGGTCGGTCGCAGTCCAAGTCCAAGTCGTTGGATCGCGAAGATCTTCAACAGCCTCTGCCTTCTCATAATCGCCGCGGGTGCCGAAGTGTTCATCGACATGAATGAAGCTGGTCGCGTTGTACTTATGGTGCGTCGTCGCTTGAAAGATGGGATTCAGATAGAGCGCATTGATCCCGAGATCTTTTAGGTATGGCAATTGATTTCGAAGCCCGGCCAGGTCACCTCCGTAGTGGCGCGAGAAGACATACCAGTTGAAGAACGACTGCCCGTCCTTCGCTTCCCAATCGCTCGCGGTGTACCACTCGCTCGTCCACGGTCTGCATGGCTCGGGATTGTTGAGCGGATCACCATCGCGAAATCGCTCGAGCATGAGCTGATACCACACGGCATCCTTCGCCCACGCCGGTGTCGTGAAGAGAGCGTCGGGCGAAGTGGTCAGTGAATAGATTCGTGAATCGCTCAAGCGTGTTGCTCCATCCGAGAAGAGGAAGGTATAGGGAACTGGGCCACGGGGTGGCGCAATCGCAACTTCCCACCACGAGAAGAGTTGGTCCGATCCAGAATCCCTCATTGGCAAGCGCGGGCTCCCCATCGCGGCGAACTCAACCGCTTCAATGTCGTTGCGCAATGTGCGAACCCGAACGAGCAGGCGACCATCCGTGAGTTTCTGCACGAATGCGGCCTTGGATGGATCGTGCAGCACGCCGCTGCCTGCGATCTTGCCATCGGCGACGCGCGGGTGAAGGCGCGCCAGATTCGCCTGCACACCCAATCGCAGCAGACTGTTGTTGCCCCCATTTCCATCATCCACGACCAGCAGATTGCGCGGATCGCTCACCCAGTTCTTGCCATCGACAACGAACTTGTACAACCGCTCGCCGGCCAAGAGTTGGATCGTCGTTCGCCAGACTCCATCGTCCCCGCGGCTCATCGGCGTCGCCGTTGTGCTCCATCCATTGAAGTCTCCGGCAATGTTGACCGCTTTCACAGCCGTTGTGGGTTGAAACGCGAACTGGCAGTCAAAGAGACCCCCCACCACTGGACGCACTTCAAGACTTGGCGGCGCGTCACTGAAGAACTCCGGAACCGTTTGGGTGATCTTGTCTTCACGCGGCGGCCACAGTGATGGTTGCTGCGCCCTCGCTGCACCTGTCGCAATCGATGCGAGGACCAGAGACAAGAGAACGAAGTGGCGACCGCGCATAGCGCTGCGATGGTAGAGCGTGACCCTGCAATGCACTCCCGGGTGGCGAACTATGCTTGCCAGGCATGACTCGTCGCTTCGTCCGCTTGATGCGCGCACTGCTGACGGTTGCGGTTTGCGCGATCGTGCTCTGGGCGTTCGTCACGGTGGGCACGCGAGAACTCAACCGATTCTGGGCGCTGGATTCGCGCACAGAACTGGTGGTCATGCACTGGTCGGGCGAGGGCGGCCAGGAGGAAGACCAGATCGTTGAAGATGCCCTGCGCACATTCGAGCGCGACCATCCGACCTTGCGCGTCCGGCGGATCAACCCCGGCGATGCGGGGAGTTTTTATACAAAGTTGCAGACCATGATGGCCTCGGGAGATCCACCAGATGTCTTCTATGTTGGATCGGAGCGGATCCCCGCGTTTGTAACCCTCGGACTGCTCGCCCCGCTCGATGGGTTACTGGCGGCCGACGCGCGGTCGCAAGTCAGCGATCGCCTCGACCTCGCCGCGTTTTATCCCGCGACCGTTGCCGCCTTCCAGTATGACGGCGAGCAGTGTGGTCGCGGTGCGCTCTATGGCATCCCCAAAGATTTCACGACGGTTGGGTTCTATTGGAACAAGGATCTCTTTGCGCGCGCGGGACTGCAGCCACCCAGCGCGAACTGGAGCTGGGACGAATTCATCGCAGATGCCCGGGCGATCGGACGACTGCCCGGCTGCACCGGCGCAGAATTTGTGACCTGGCCGGCGATGGTGCGCGCATACTTGATGAGTGACGGTCTTGATGTGAAGGGATCGTCCTTCGATGACCTTCGGACATCTGATCCGAAGGTGCTCGCTGCGCTCGAGCGATTGCGAAGTTGGCGACACGACGAATCGGGGGCACTCACGAGTGGAAAGAGCAAGATCGCCACAGGTTCAAGCGTCTTCCTGAGCGGCAAGGTTGGTCTCGCCGGACCCTTCGGGCGCTGGGTGGTGCCGAGCTACCGCAAGATTCCCTCGCCAGCCGCGGGCGGATTCGAGTGGGACTTCGCTCCCCTTCCGCGCGGTGAAGTTGAGAGCAACATCGTCCTCACTGTTTCTTGGTCAATCTCAAGTGAGAGCAAGCATCCAGAAGAAGCCTGGAAGCTGGTGCGCTTTCTTTCGGGTGAGCAGAATCAGCGCGCACTCGCGCAACTCGGGCTCGCCATTCCGACCATTCGTCGCGCCGCAGAAAGCGAGTCATTTGCCGATCCCACGCAGGCACCCGCCAACGATCAAGGTTTTCTCGACGCGGCAGAGCACGCCCGTATTGTTGATTGGCCACCCGACCCACAGTTTGAAGCGTTGTTGGGATCGCGCCTCGATCAAGGACTCAAGACAGGAGACCTTCCGCTCGCGGAAGCAGTCGCGAACTTTGAGCGCGACTGGAAAGCGCAGAGGCAGAGTCCGCTTCGCAGCGATTCGATGCCGCCGATGCCATGGAAGTGGCTGAGCTGGATCGCCATCGCGTTTGTGATCATCGGCATCGTTGCCGCGACGCTGAAACTCAGAGGTGGCGCGCTGACTCTCGCCCGTCGCAGCGAGGAGCGCGTTGGTTTCCTACTGGCCTCACCATGGATAATCGGCTTCGCACTCTTCATGGTCTTTCCAATCGGTATGAGCCTGGCGCTGGCATTCGCCCGCTGGAAGGGAGTCTCGCCACTCGGTGCGGCAGACTTTGCCGGCACTGCAAACTTCGAGCAACTGCTCGCCTTCGATCATCGCTTTCGCGCGAGTCTTTGGGTGACTGCGTACTACGCGATCATCGCGGTCCCAGCTGGGCAGGTGCTGGCGCTCCTTGCTGCGCTCTTGATGAATGCGAAGTTGCGTGGGATCCATCTCTTTCGCGCCGCGTGGTATCTGCCGAGCGTGCTGGCGGGTGTAGGAGTCGCCGTGCTTTGGCGCTGGATCTTTGACGCCGATGGCGGACTCCTCAACAGCGCAATTCAACCACTGCTCACGCCGCTGGGGTTGACCGCACCTGAATGGTTTGGGATCGACGCGCGCATCTGGGGTGCGCCGGCATTTGCGCTGATGAGTCTCTGGTTCATGGGCGCCACGATGATCGTGTATCTCGCAGGATTGCAGCAGATTCCAAGCGAGCTCTATGAAGCGGCATCCATCGATGGGGCTAGCAAGCGCCGCCAATTCTGGTCGGTCACGCTGCCGATGCTCTCGCCGATCATCCTCTTCAATGTGATCATGGCGCTCATCGCGAGTTTTCAGATTTTCACCCAAGCGTTTGTGATGACTGGCGGCGAGCCGGGCGATCTCACCCGCTTCTATGTGCTCTATCTTTATAATCAGGGATTCGAGTTCTACGAGATGGGTTACGCCAGTGCCATGGCGTGGCTCCTGCTGTTGATCGTGCTGGGACTCACTGTCCTCATTCTGCGCACCAGTAATCGCTGGGTACACGCCGAAGGACTTCGAACATGAATCGCACCCTCTGGCGGGCTTTTCAATACACGCTGTTGGTGTGCGGCGCACTCATCATGCTCTTGCCGCTCTGGTGGATGCTGGTTGTGAGTCTGGAGACTCCCGAGCGAGCCGGCGCAGCGGTGAGCGGCGCGGGGGGACTCACACTCTGGCCCGATTCGCCGCAGTGGATGAACTACCCACTGGCGCTGCGCGAAATGGGATCTGTGCCGTGGCAGGGATTTCAAAACGCCCTGGCGAACTCCATCGTGGTGACAATGCTGGTGGTAGTCGGCACCGTGACCTCAAGCAGTCTCGTTGGGTTCGCCTTCGCCCGGGTTCGGTTTCGCGGCAGTCGTCCGCTCTTCCTCATCATGCTGGGAACGATGATGCTTCCGGGGCAAGTCACGCTCATTCCGCTCTTCATCCTCTTTCGAAGTTTCGGTTGGATCGATTCGCTCTTGCCGCTCATCATCCCGGCCTTCTTTGGCAACGCGTTCTTCATCTTCATGTACCGCCAGTTCATCGGGCAGATTCCAGAGAGTCTCATCGAAGCCGCGCAGGTCGATGGCTACACACTCCTGGCGATCTGGTGGCGGATCATCTTGCCACTCTGCAAGCCGGTCACGGCGATCTGCGCAGTTTTCACCTTCATCTTCGTCTGGAACGACTTCATGGGACCGCTGGTGTACTTGCACTCTGACGATCAGGCGACTCTCGCCGTCGCGCTCAATTCGTTTCGCAATCAGTATGGCGGACTCGAGGATGTCCATCTGTTGATGGCGGCGAGCCTGGTGACCATGGTCCCCTGCATCTTGCTCTTCGTCTCCGCGCAACGACAGTTCATCGAGGGGCTGGCGCGTGGCGCGGTCAAGGGCTGACTCCCACCCGCTGACCACGCCACATTACATGGCTGGATTCAAGCGATTCTTGCGAAGCCAGGCCAGTGCCTGCTTGGCGTTGTCGCCCTTGATGGTCAGTGCCGGTGCCTGCGCCATCAACGCATCAACTTCAGACTGCAGGATTGCCACTTCGGCCTTGAACTCTGGATCGCTCGCCATGAGCGAACTCTTCGCAAGGGTCGCCGCGACCGCATTCGCTTGCGCCGTGACTGAACTCGCTTGCACATACATCTTGAGCGCTCCCTCCCAGGCCTGAATCGCATAGTCACAGTTGGACTGCCACGCAGCAGAAGTCACCCGTGTGAACTGCCAACTGCTGCCTTGCGTGGCGTTGGCCGTCGCATTGGTCCAGTTCCGCGCGTAGGTCTTGCGATACTGCTGCTTTCTTGGATCGCTCGCGCGGGCATTGGACTCGGCTTCGACCAGTCCCCCGACCAGTGCGCGCGCCGTCTTCACGGCGGTGAATCCCGTTTTCAAACCAAGCATCATCTGCGTGTACTCCTGTTCCCGGCCATCGCGAACCTGCTTCACGAGCTTGGCAACGACCTCTGGCTGGACGATCCAATTCGTGACACCGAGAACTTTGCCGATGCCATCGATCGTCCCGGTGCTCGCCAGAGCCAGACCCGACGCAACGAGTTCTGCCCCGGTCATTCCTGCCAGCGCATCTTTGCCGCTTGAAACTTGCACGGCCGTCACCCCACTCGGGGCGGTCAGCGCGGACTGCGGGCAACCGTCAGCACCGCGCCAGAGGAAGAGATCGAGCGATGGATCGAGGAGCGCCTTCACAACGGCTTGGACATATGGGCGATCCGCAGCACGGGTCGTGATCGCGTCTAAACACTGACCCACTTCGACCGCGATGTCTTTGTCTGCCACATCGCATCCCGGCGACCACTCCAACACCATTCCCTGCGCGGTTGGATTCAGAACCACGAGATAGTCGCAGACCAATGGCAGAATCGCGCCAACCCCGCTGCACGAGCCGAAGACTCCAATGACTGGCATGCGCTTGCGAACCTGGACGATTTGATCTGCCAGTGCCATCGTGGCCTGGTGATCGCCGCCCGTGAGATTGAACTCGATGACCAGCGTGTTCACGCTGCTCGCGGCCGAGTGGCGCTTGAGAAACTCGGTGAGGGCGTCGGTGACATCGGAGTCGCCGACCACACCGTCGAGTTTGAGGATGGCATATCGAACCGTGCGGGCGAGTCGGCGATCCGTGGCGCACCTTGACGACGCTGGCACGGCGTCAATCGGTCCCTCATCTGCCGCGACTTGCTGGGTGATCGCCGTGGCTGGACCGCGCACGGGAATCGGCGCCGGGGCACTGGGCGATTGGACAAGAGTGCAGAGTGTGGCAACGAGAAATGGCGTCGTAAGCATCATGTCAATGTTGTACCGCATCGGTGCTGTCGAGTATCTTCTGTGTCAATGGCATCCGTTCAGTTGAGGGCCCTTTCGAAAACCTATGGCGGAAATGCTCGGGTGGTTCGGTCGGTTGATCTCTCGATCGCCGACGGAGAATTCATCGTGCTCGTTGGTCCTTCGGGGTGTGGAAAGAGCACCACGCTGCGGATGATCGCCGGCCTCGAGGAGATTTCCGAGGGGACGGTTTCGATCGCCAACCGCGTGGTGAATGCCGTGGCCCCAAAGGATCGCGACATCGCGATGGTCTTTCAGAATTACGCGCTCTATCCGCATCTCAATGTTCGCCAGAACCTCTCGTTTGGACTTGAGCGCCGGCGCACATTCAAGAGTCGATGGCGCGGGCTTTGGGATCGGGAGTATCGCACCCATCGTCGCACGGAACTCGCCGCAATCCAGGGGCGGGTTGAGAAGGCCGCGCGAACGCTTGGGATCGATTCGCTTCTGCATCGTCAACCCCGCGAACTCTCCGGCGGTCAGAGGCAACGCGTGGCGGTTGGACGGGCGCTGGTGCGCGATCCAGCCGTCTTCCTGTTCGATGAACCACTCTCGAATCTCGACGCCCACCTCCGCGGTGCGATGCGTACCGAACTTCGAATCCTGCACCGCACGCTTCGCGCGACGATGGTTTATGTCACCCACGACCAAGAGGAGGCCATGAGCCTCGCCGATCGAATCGTGGTGATGAAGGATGGCGTCGTCCAGCAAGTTGGAACTCCAGCAGAGGTTTATTCGCGACCGACCAATCGATTCGTCGCTGGATTCATCGGCACACCCCCGATGAACATGATCGAAGGAAGACTCGCGCACGCGACCGGTGGTGCTCTCACCTTTCACTGGAACAACATTGAGATCGCCCTCCCCCCGGACCGCTGGGATCCCCGCTCGCTTCCAGTTGTTGGCGAGCACGCTGTGACCCTGGGGATTCGACCCGAGAGACTCAGTCCGACCGTCGTATCTGGAACGGGTTCCGCGACTCCCACTGGCCGGGTGGTCGCGGTTGAGCGATACGGAGCCACGGCAGATTTCGCCATCCAGTTGGCTGGCCTCCTTGTGATCGCGCGGGTCTCAAGCGATGCGTGCGGCGCAGTTCAACAGGGTGATGAAGTAGCACTGACGATTGATACGAGTTCGGTGCATTTGTTTGACTCGGTATCGGGAGAGGCGATTGGGCTCGCGGCTCCAGGCGCTGCTACGACGACCAGGCGCTGAGAATGCTCGCGAGGTCTCCGCCATTGACAAAGCCATCGCCGTTGATATCCGCGGGACCACCCGTGGTTCCCCACGCAGACAAGAGCATTGTGAGATCAGCGGCGTTGACGAATCCATCCTGATTCAAGTCTTGCGGGGCATAGACCGGCGGTGGATCGCCCTGTGAAAACATGATCACCGAATAGGCGCCCACCGACACCAGCGCGCTCTGGGCGAGTCCATCCCAGGCAGGACCCGAAGCCGCAGTCGCCACGCAGAGGGTGTTGGCATAATCGGTCGAATAGCCGATCCAGTCGCTGTTGAATCGGCATTTCCACAAACCTGCGCGGGGCATGCCGATCCGGTAATTGAGCCGTGGTGTCCCCGAGAAGTTGGCCACGATGATCGTGTCATCCAACTCTCCGCCACTTTGCCAGCGGTGATAGGCGACCAACTTGTCGGTGTTGTTGACATGGAAGACATTGGTGCTGAAGCCAGAGAGTCCGCGGCTGACGCCTGTTGAATTCCTGCGCAGGGCGATCAGATCTTGATAGAGCTTGAAGATGCCTGCGTAGGTCGTCTTGCGCGACCAATCGAGTGGCACATCATCGCGAAACCACTCATCCTCGAGAAATTCCTGGCCCTGAAAGATCAACGGGATCCCCGGCGATGACATCACCACCGCCGCGGCGAGCGTCGAGCGCTTCCGCGCGTACCACGAGGCGGCGTCGCCCGGTGAAATCTCCTCAGGAACGCGCTGTCTGCCATTGGCAACTTCGTCGTGACTCTCGCTATAGATCACCCGCTGCTGCATGGACCCGTTGTAGGAGAATGCAATCGCGTCGCGCAACGAGTTCATGTTGCGATCGGCGTCGTTGGGTGTGATCACCGCCGCGCGAATCTGTGGATAAAAACTGGCATCCCATTGACTGTCAAACCCAGCGCCACCAGCCCCGGTGGTCTTGGTGATGAATTCCTCGACATCCATATCTTCCGCAATCATGATCTTCTCGGGCGACACTGCATCAACCTCGTTGTTCAGCCACTGCAAGAGCGACCAGCCATCGGGAATCTCAGGACCATCCTGACCGACGCGGCGGATGTACTTGGTTCCATCGACGCGCAGGCCGTCCATGCGAAATTCGTTCAGCCACATCATGGCGTTGTCGCGCAGGAACCAGCGCACTTCGCCCCGACCGAAGTCCGGGCGGGTATCGCCCCAGGGGGTGTAGGCGCGAAAGTCGTTATAGAAGAACACGCCACCTAGACCGTTTTGTGACCAACCATCAAACTGCCACATATCCAGGTCGGTTGGACCGATGTGGTTGTAAACCACATCAGAGGTCACGGCGATGCCGCGGGCGTGCGCTGCGTCGATGAACTCCTTGAGGTCGTTGGGCGTGCCGTAGGCACTCTCAACGGCATACAGGTATGAGCCGTTGTATCCCCACGAGCGATCCGTCGGAAACTCGCAAGCGGGCATCAAGGCGATCACATTGACCCCAAGCTCTGCGAGGTGATCCAACTTCACTGCACATTGATCCAGCGTTGCGGGCGGAAATCCACTGGTCGATGTGCCGAAGGTGCCGAGATGCATCTCATACATCACCATCTTGTCCCAAGTCGGAATCGAGAAGTTCTGGGTTTGCCAGACATATGAGTTGGGGTCGTAGATGACCGAGTTCCCAACGGAACTCACCAGATCCCGGGCGCGCGGGTCGTTCTTCCACATCAGTTGCGTCCCGCGCTTGATGTAAAACTTGTACTGCGCCCCCGCCTGCACGGTCGGCACGTCAACCGACCAGTAGCCATTTCCTTCGTTATAGAGCGGTCGACTGGTCGTGCTCCAGAAGTTGAATGTGCCACCGACCGCGACCGTGTCTGCGAACGGTGCGAAGGTGCGAAAGGTGGTTCCGTTGCCCGTGGCCGAAGTGAATGGGATCGCCCCGATGCCGGGTCGCGCCGAAACTTGCCCGAGCGTGGGCGGCACGGCGATTGCCACACCGAGCAGCACGAAGATTGCCCGATCGATCGAATTCATGCAATCGAAGGGTACACCGACCTGCGCAGAATTCCTATTTTGTCGCTGAATTCAAGACCAATCGCCCCCGTCAGCTGCCCCCGCTCAGTCTCTTCGAGAGTTCGATTCCACCGGCAGGCTGTGGAAACTTACCGTTGAGAATGTCCACAAATGTGGCACCGGCGCCGTATGAAGACTCATTCGTCTTCTGCTTGAAGGTGATTCCAAATCCACCAATGGAGGCCCCGCCATAGAGACCCGCGGCGCGGACGAATGTCTTGACTGGAGCGCCCGCCGCCTGTGTCTGACCTGTCGCGGTCACCGCAGTGCCCTGCGCTCCCGCATAGAAATAACTTCCATTGGCAATGAATTCGTCGAACGCAGCTGCGTCGGAGAAGACCATGGCGATGTCAAGGTGCTGCGCACCGATCAGCGCACCGAAGTCTCCCTTCACAATTCCGATCGCCACTGGGGGCGACCACCCCGCAGGAAGTTTCTTGACGACCACGCCGTTGCCACCCATCATCCCAAAGACCACGCCGGCCTGAAAGCACTTCACAAGCGCAATTCCGACCGCAGAATTCAGTTCTTCCACTGGGATCGGCGCTCCAGAAGTTTGAATGCTCTGGAGCGCGCCAGTCCCCTCGGTGATGTGATCCAACATCGAGTTCTGCGAACTGCAGCCGATGCTCGTGGCGGCGAAAACTGCGCAGAAGATAGATCCCAAAATTGAAATTCCAGTCCGTTTCATGAGCGAACCTCCGTGGTGCGAATGCGGCGCGTCCGTTGCGTCGACCAGCGGAGTCTACAACGCGTCAGACGCAGAGACCCCAGGCGCTCAGAACGGTGGCGAGGTCTGAACCATCAGTCGTGCCGTCGCCGTTGGTGTCCGCTGCGTCGGTTCCCCAACCACCGAGCACCGCCGCAAGATCCGAACCGTCGATCGCGCCATCGCCATTCAGATCCGCCGGGCAGGCAGGCGGGGCAACTGGACAATCTGGCTCATTTGCGTCGATCACCAGAACGGCATATTGGCTGCCAGCAATCGTCGAGAGGTTGACCAGTCGTGGCTCGGCGAGGTTGGCGCTGCCGAGACCCAACCCGCCGATGAATTGGTTGGAGAGCCAATCGTGTCCGCCTCCATTGATCATGGCGCAGATCTTGATGTTCTTCTGTGATGCCGCGTCATAGCCCATCAGCGCTAAGGGGATCGCGACCTCGATACCCGTGATAACAGTGGATCCATCGACACTGCCACCATCTGCGCCAACACCCCCCACATTGGAATTGTTGAGGGCAACCCGCACGCCATACTTCACATTGTCGATCGCAATGGTGCCAGGCGCACCGCTTCCCAGATAGGCACCGTTGCCGCCACCGTCGGTGAGCACCTGCGCGACGTTTGCGTACAGCGCCGTTGGGACGCCACCACAGGTCGCGGTGAGATAGAGATTCGCAGAGAAGCACTCATCGAACTTCAGTCCATCACCAACACCAGCGGCGCTCTCGCCAAGCCGATTCAGGCCGTTGAAATCGACATCCGCGTTATCGCCGCGGAGAGCGTTCTGCCCACCAACACCGCTATCGATGAAGAGCTCAAACTTGTTGAAGTTGCTCTCGAGATTGCCACCAAAGAAGAGGTACAGGAAGTCGCCGTCGATCGTGGCATATGCGTTGTCGAGCTCCGACCCATTTGCGGCGTCAACGAGACCGAGGTTGGAGTCACCAAAGCCTGTTGTGGTGTTCTGCAACGAGATCGGCGTCAAGTACTCGGCTGAATTCACGCCATCCACGACAATCTGACCGAACACAGAGGGAACAAGTGCGAGTGCCGCCACGATAGAAAGATGGGTGCTCATCATGAACTCCTTGGATCATGCAAGATACCACGACGCAGAGCGAATGCAAAACTTCCGTGCGTTTCTAGCGATTCCGCGCCCGTCAGGGGCGATTCGTGGCGAGGACGAGACCTGAAATCGACAGTTGCGCTGCCTGCATTCGCAGGAGCAAGTCGCGCGTGACCTTGCGATGTGGGGCTAATTCGTAGGCCTTTGCAACACACTGGATGGCACCCGCGAAATCGCCCTGATGTTCCTGAACCAACCCCTTGAGCAAATACCCATCACAAAGAGTCGGATTACGGGCGATCATTCTCTTCGCGCAAACTTCTGCTCTCCCGACGTCACCAACCAACCATGCGATGTATCCAAGAGAGAGGTCTTGCTCGAGGGTGACTCCTCCTTGCGTTGAGGCAACGGCGGCTTCGGCGCGAACAAGCAAGTCACGAGCCTCCTGTCCACGACCCGTCAACATCAGGCAGCGGGCGCGCATACGCAGTAGATCGTCGCGGTCGGCGGTTGGGGGCGGAAGGGTGGCAAGTGCAATCAGGCAGCGATCCCACTGCTGGGCATTGAAGGCGACCATTGCGGCGTCCTCTTGATAGACCGCTGGATCGGGGGCAAGCGTGACTGCGAGTTCGATGAAGTGAAGTGCCTGGGCATCATCACCCTCTGCTGCCGCTATTTCTGAGCGAAGGTGCGCGAGCGCCGAATTGAACTCAAAGTGGCAGAGAGAGTCGTCGACAAGTTGCTTGGCGTCGCTCGGACGGCCTAGGGCGAGAAGTGTCTCTGCTTCACCTAGGAGGTAGTGCGTGTTCGTTGGTTCGATCGCCAAGGCCGCGGCATAATGCGCGAGCGCGTCATCGTCGCGACTCCATCGTTGATAGATGACGCCGAGGTAGTACAGGCACTCGTCACAACTTGGATCGAGTCGATAGGCGGTCTTGAATTCTGCTGCCGCGGATTCGAGTCGGCCCATCTCGAGGACGACTCTGCCTCGCATCAGCCGGGCCTTGGGAGCATCGGGCAGGAGAGCCACGACTTTATCGATGTGGTCGAGCGCAGCGCTGAACTGACCCGACTCAAGCGCCTGTCCGGCTTGATCCATCGCGACGCCTGCACCAACCCGATCGAATCGGACCTTGGCAGCTTTGCGAGCTTCGAGCCCACCGCTCGATGGACCCTTGCAGGCTGGAAGAAGTCCCAGCGCAAGCGTCATCGAACCCGTGATGCAGAGAATTCGCGGGAGCAGGGCAATCTGCTTCATGTCGGACTTTGCTCTGGTTCGGCGCGTGGTGGTGGCGGTGGAGCCGGTGGTGGCGGCGGTGGAGGTGCGGGCACCACCAACTGTGCTGGCGAGAAAGTCCGCCGCTCGATGAGCGTCTGGTCGATCCTGTCCTGATAGTCCGACCCAGGCATCGACATGACCCGCTCACGAAGTTGGCGCATTGCGGGAGAGATCGGCTTCATTCGAAGTGCGGCGTTCGAGTAGAAGAGCGTCCTCGCGAGTTCGCCGTTGGTATAGGCGTCGAATGCGTCCTGCTGATAGTTGGCCGTGACCTGTTCACGAGAGAAGGGAAGCAGTCCAGCCCGCGCACCTACGCGCACATTGTCGGTGATCTCGAGCGAGTCGCGACCCTCCTCGTAAAGCTTCTCATCCTCGATCACAGTGGGAGTGACCATGAAGATGATCTCCTTTCGCTGCACTTGATCGGCCTGCCCACCCGTGAGACCACCGATGAATGGAATCTCGCTGAGACCAGGAACATGTTTGCGCTGGGTGATAATCTTGTCGCTGAAGAGTCCGCCGAGCACCACAGTCTGTCCGCTTCTCACGCGCACATTTGTGCGGATTTCCTGCTTGTTTTCGTCGGGGACGGTGGTCTCCGAGGTCGTGTCCTTCGCGCCAACATTTCGAAGTTTGTAATCCGAGATACTCGGAATGAGTTCCATGCGAATCATCCCGTCATCGGCGATGAATGGGCGAAACGAGAGTCGGATTCCCGTATCGAGGTAGTTGACGGTTTGGGTGGTGCTGGTCTGGTTGATCGTCGTGGTCACGTAGGCAACCCGTTCACCGACCTCTAGGGTCGCGCGTTGACGGTTGAGGCAGGTGACAGCTGGGCGCGCCAGCACCGTGGTGTCGGTGACATCATCGAGGATGTTCAGGAAGACTGCCATGTCGCCGGCGATGAGACCCATTTTTACATTTGCGACCGGAGCGCCCGGGAGCGAAACAATATTGCTGACGGCTCCTGCTTGTGCGCTCGTTGTTGGATAAGGAACCGCAGTTCCACCCTTGAGCGCGTCGGGGATCCCGAGTGGCGGCACGAGGGTACTCGTCACCGCATCGGTCACATTGGCGAAATTGAGATTGCCGATGGCGGCAAAGTCCACTCCGTACGCATTGTTTTCATCGACGGTGGCTGAAACGATCGTGCACTCCACGCGCACTTGCTTTGGCGCCACATCGATTTCCTTGAAAATGCGGGCGATTTCATCCAAATTGGCTTCGTAATCCGTTACGAGGAGCCGGGCGGTAAACGCATAATCGTCTGCACCGCCATTCGTGATCGTCGATTCGAATCCGGCTGGCACCTTGCCGCGAGTGGCCACAAGCCCCTCCTTCGAGAGGATCGGCTTGACGAACGACTCGGCATCGTCCGAATTGAGAAACTGCAAGGTGTAGACCCGGGTTGCGGTCTTGCGAGCCGCCTTGACCGCTTCGTCAAATTCAGTCTTGGTGTAAACGAAAATGAACCCACCCTCACGGTTCGACACGAGGCCATTGACTGACAGGATCGCCTCGAGCGCTTGGTCGAATGGGACATCGTACAAATTGACAGAGACCTTGCCATCGACCTTGTCGCTGGCAACGATGTTTTGCTTGCTCCGAACTGCGAGCAACTCGAGGAGCGAATCGACATCTACATTTTGAGCGGCGAGGGTGATGGTTCCACTCGGTGAGACCTCGATGGATGCCAACGCGTCGACCGGGGTCGCAGGTTCGGGAACGGTCGTGGCGACAGGAACGGACTGCGCGGCTGGCTCCCTCTCACTTGCTTGTGGTGCGTCTGCTTGTGGTGCACCCGCTGCGACTGGGGCTATCCCGCCCGAAGGTACGGGACTCTGCGTGGCCTGCGACGCAACAGCAACCCGTACGACAAGAGCCGTCAGGCTCGCCAGAACGAGCGAAGTGACAACCCACCGGCGTACGCGACCCTGATTTCCAATGAGATTGTCATATGTGTGCATCGACGCGCCTGAATCCACCACCACCAATTCAGTGAGGGTGATGAGTAGTCGACGCTTTTAGGGGATTCCGATCGCTTTTTCGAGTCGGATTTGTCCCGATGTGGGCTGCAGAACGAGGTCGATGGACTCCACACCTGTGTCGGTGGAGAGGTGAATCCGCGGTTCTGGTGCATCGAGTCCAATGTTCAGCGCGCCCGAATGGGTGAATGGGATTCCAGTCGCCGGCACATCCGAGACTGTTACTCTCACTCCGGATGCCTCGGAAAACCCACTGCGCGTGAACCGAACGGTGCCGCCGTCGGGCGGTCCCGCGATGGTGTAGCCATCGGAGAGAAAGCTGATGGTCGCGGGATTGGAAGGATTTGCGATGGTCCAGGCTTGGGCATACTGGATGTCGGCGAAGAGGCGGTGCGTGGCGGCGCTCACTCGGTCGCCATCTTGGTCCGAGAACATGGGAAGTGCCAGCGCGACCATGATGCAGATGATGATCGTGGCGATGATGAGTTCGATCAGTGTGAAGGCTCTTCGCAATGTGTTTCCCTTTGTTGGCTTAGAAGTCAATTTGGATCCTCGTTGGAATCTGCTGCGTTCCACCACGAGGTGGAGGCGACCCTTCAGTCATTCCGGTTATGTCATCGAGCGCGTGGTCGTAGAAGAAGCTCGCCGTATCGCGCAGCAGCACGTGATTCGCGGCGATCCGCCCGTAGATCTCGGTGGTTCCCCTCAGAACGACTGGGTTTGTCGGCATATAGATCGAACCAACCACGCAGGTTGAGGCGAAGTCCCAGATGAAGATGCTCGAGAGAAATGCCGGATCGGGATAGATGCGAATGCGCCAGGGTTCGATGTACTGAGGCTCCTCGGGGGCGAAGGTCGAGCAGGCATTTGCGACCCATTGATTCATCCACTTCTTGCGGTGCGGATCGCCCGCTGCGAGTGCTGGGTTTGGTTCACTCGGGCAGGTGTATTGCTTGCCGATCCATGAGCCATTCATGACGAGGTCGTAGGCAACGAAGAGCAGCAACTGCGAGTTCTCTTTCAACTCGATGGACGAATTGGAGAGTTCAAGACTCTTGGCGTCGAGATCGAACCACATCCGTGCCTTGGAGACGATCTTGACATTGCCATCGATGATGAGCTTGCTGTTGCTGAGCGTAAACTTGTCATCAACGCGGTAGACGCCGCTCTTGAGCGTGATCACCGAGTTGTTGGTGATCTTGAGGTCGCCGCCGCCGAATGGAATCCCAAAGAACTCATTGCACTTCACGCGGATGGGATTCAGAGTGAGCGTTTGACCCGAGTAGGTCTTGTTGCCCGTGTAGGTGGTGCCCGGAACGAATGAGGGTTCGTTCGGCGGAGTCGGCATGGCGATGGATGCCCCGGCTGTCATTCGCACAAGTTCAACTTCCTCTGCACTTCCACCCGTCACGGTCGCTGTCTCTGCGTTGTTTGGGTAATAGAGATAGGCCTGATTTGTGGCGAAATCATTGGTCAGCTCCCAGGATGCGCTCAGGAGTGGGTTGGCGCCGATCAGAAACTTGTAGACCTTCGGTTCTCCCAAGATCGTGGTGCCGGCATAGCCCGCGCGCGACGCGCGCGTGAACTGCGTGGGCGTCGCCGCGATTGCCGCGGCGAGATTCACATAGGTGCCGCTGATCGCCACCGCTTGGTCTTCGAAGTAGGCATCGGTGTCGAAGTACGCACCCTCGTTCCCCCACCAGGTCCGTTGCGCTTGTGTGCCGAGATTGATTGGGTACTTCTGCGAAGCCTTTGGTGACTTCTCCCAACGACCAACAAAGTTGTCGTCGTCCATTCGGAAAAGTTTGTTGGCAAAGATTGCGTACTGACCCTTGATGAGACTTTGCAGACTCATTTGAGCACTCATGGAGTAGCTCGTCTCGCCAACGGTGACGGTGATGTTCGCCTGGAACTCGGTGGTGGTGATGGTTGGTGGAGCGCCCGTGGTGAGGTCTGCGACCGTCACATTGAGGGTCGCCCCGTTGATCTGGTAGTTGGTCAGCAGTGTTCCGTCTGCGAGTTGGGCGCGCCACTGGGCGGCGACGATCGCGTCGGGCTGACAGAAGATCGCCGCGAGAACTTCGCGGGAAATCGCCAGTCCTTCGGCGGCCGCAAGACGGGCGCGGGCGGCCTGGCCCATGCTGCGCCCAACATCGACGCTGTGATCCCGTGACTTCACGAATGCAGTGCCGGCGGTTGCTGCGACACCGAGCGCAAAGAGGGCCATCAGCAATGCCACACCACGGCGTACGCGCGGCGCAGTGACCTTGCGATTCGAAGCGGATGTTGTTGAATGGTGGGTCACGGTCAGGACTCCGTACAAATGGGATGTCGATCGAAGAATGCCAAAGCGCTCTCGAGGCGCATATCGGCGCGCAAGACTTCTTCGCCATCGATGGCGACAAAGGCGAACTCAGCCCCCACCGAACGATTGTCACAACACTGCTCGGTCTGCCAGACAAACCGTGGCGCGTCGGCAATGACCCCAGAGACTTCGGGTGCTGCCAATCCGCTGGCGATTGGCGAGCGGCGCAATTGCTCGGTGTCGCGCAGTTGCACGAAGAGGTTGTCCCAGAATTCGCCGTCAGAAGTGAAATACACTTCAGACTGGTCGGTCGGAACGGCCTCTGCCTTGACCGTCCATTCGATCAGCGTCCAACTTTGATCCGTTTCCTGGAAGAACTCGAGCCAATGCAACTCGTCTTGCACCAGATCGATTCGGTCAAATGCAGAATCGCTGCCACTGCCTGATTCCTCGAGGGTTTCTGAGGGAAGCCAGAGCAGCACCCGCTGCGGACTCAACGCCAGCGTCATACGAGTCTTCAGACTCAAGAGACCGATATGCGACTGCAATCCAGCGCTGCGAACGATCGCCTCGCTGCGAAGATCCTGGATCGCCAGCGCAGAAGTCACCGCACCGACAATGGCGACGACCGTCGCTGCAACCATCGTTGTCACCATCGTCGCGATGATGAGTTCGATGAGGGTGAAGGCGCGGCGCGAGGGCATCATGGCGTCTCCTCGGCGGATTCTTCAATCGTGCGGGGACGAAAGCGCTGCAATGCGACCAAGTTGCGGGTCTCACCATTGCGTGTGTCGAAGACGGTCACATCGATGCTGTAGCCAGGAACAACGAGTCCAGGAAAGTCGGGAACAGTCAAGTCACCTGATGCGATGACCGTGCGTCGTCCCATCGTGTCATAACTGGCACTGAATGAGTCACCATTTGGGGTATCGATGCCACCAATCGGTTCGGTGACATCACCCGAAACGATTGCGTTGTAATCGCGCGCCAAGTAATCCGCCACGCGCGATTCTGCTGCGGTTCCCGCGAGTGTCATGGAGAGCGCGTCCTCTTGCGCAGAGAGTCCCCCTTGCACGGCCATCACCAGAATGCTCGCAGAGATTGTGAGCACCACCATGGCGATGAGACACTCAATGAGCGTCATGGCGCGGTGTCTCGCCGCCCCCTCCACTCGATCAGAGATCAACTTCATATGCGAAAGGTCAGATTCACAACCCTGCGCTGCAAGGCGAGATGTGCACAATCGCTGATAAAGCCCTGGATTCAGCCCAGCGACGAATAACTGTCTGCAAATCTTTAGAAAAGCATCAAGTTTGTTGGATTGACGCGAAACCGAATCCGATTGTTGGGGAGTTGGAAGGCGGATGTCGCCGACCCGCTCTACAAACGGTCTTTGGTGGCAATCACCAACGACCACTGAACTTGGAGGTTCAACATGATTTCCCGAAGCATCAAGCGTGGATTCACACTCATCGAAATTCTGATCGTGGTCGTCATTCTTGGCGTCCTCGCGGCACTGGTCGTGCCTTCGGTCGTCAGCGCATTGGCAGACGCCCAAAGTGAAGCGGCGGATGCCCGTGGCAGCCAGATCTTGACCATGATCACCCGCTACAACCAGTTCTTGCCAGGTGGCGGAACCGCCATCTCCACTGCGGACGGCGCAATCGCTGCAGCGGATCTCACCAAGTTGACAACGGCCGGTTACTGCACCGCAGCGGACATCGAGAACCAACTCGAAGCTGACGGCGCGGCGAACTGGACCTTCGCAACAGGCAAGGTCATCCCGACCCCATAATCGGGCTGCAACCAAGATTCAGTCGGGCTCCCCGCGGCGGGAACCCGAGTCAGTAGAGCAGCGCGCCGCGGATGGACTCCAAGTCTGTCCGCGGCGCGCAGTGTTGTGTGGGTCGAGTTTCAAATCAAAGGATCAATCCCGTGTTCAATTCCCCAAGCCAACGCAATGTGATCGCAGTCGAGTGCGGCTCGACCGTCCTTCGGCTGCTGCAACTTTCGGGAAGCTCCGCATCACCAATCGTGCAGGCGATCGCGCATGTCGATGGGGCTGGATCGACCCCGTTGTTTGAACAAGCAATCGTCGACGAAGTTACGGTTCGTCGACTCAAGGACGCACTGCGCGGGGGCGGATTCTCCGGCCGCGCGTGTGCCTTGGCTCTTCCCGCAAAGTCCATTCTGACCGAATCCATCGAAGTTCCAGCGCTCGCCAGCGATGAAATGAAGGAGAGCATTGCCTGGACTGCCGTGGATCGTCTCGGTGTGGACCGCGCCGATGTTGTTGCGGGCCACCTTTCCATTCGGGCTGGCACGCTCGGTGGTGCCCCCTCTGAGGTACTGCTCATCGCAGCTCGCCGCGCCGTTGTCAATCGCGCCGCCCTGCTACTCACAGCCGCTGGTCTTGAACCGCACCGCGCCGAACTGGGCGCACTTGCTGCCATGCGACTCGCTTGGAACCAAATCAAATCGACCTCTCTGGTGCCGCACTTCGCGTTTCTTCACCTGGAATCAGATCGGGCGACGCTGGCGTTACTCAATCGTGCGGGACTGATCTTTCACCGCGCATTCCCCTGGGACTCAAGCGCGGGCTCGAATCCCAGCGCCATCCCGGTGGCCGGAGAGGAAGACGAATCGAATGCTTGGCGATGGCGCCACTTGGCCGAGGAGATCTTGCTCTGTCTGCGCCATGTTGAGAGACATGCTGGCGGATCGTGGCCAGAATTCGTGTTGCTCAGCGGCGCCTTGGCCGAAGAACCCGGAGTCGTCTCAGCGATTGGATCCGTCTGTGGTGCTGAGGCGCGTCTGATACAGATCGAAGAATTGGCCGATTGGTCCAAGGTCACGAGACCGAAGGGTCCTCTCTCCGCCTGGAGCAGCGCGCTCTCTCTTGCGCTTCCGCAACAGCCCGCGCTTGTCGAGAACAAGGTTCAGAGGGTCGCATGAACGAGTTCTATGTCGATCTTCTGCCCGATGATGCCCGCAGGATCCTGCGCGAGCGCGCCTCATTTCGGCTCGTCAAATTGAGTGGAATTCTTGCGCTCACCATTGTGACGGGTGTGGCCATCAATTCGTATGTCGAACTGCGCAACGCCCGAGCCGAGTATGAAGTTTTTGCACAATTGCGGGATCGCGCCAGCAAGATCGACGAGATGGTTGCGAAGTCCACGCAGGAGCGGACCACGCTTCGCGGTGAAATTGCAGTGGATGCAATCCTGCGATCGCCTGTCAGTGCCAGCGAGATCATTGCGACCATTTCGCATTTGCTCCCTGAGGGAAGTTGGCTCGAATCGATGAAAATCTCGCTCGAAGAAACAAAGCTCGCCAAGGGTGCCATATCGGCGCGCCCCGCGTATCTCATCCTGATGAATGGCATTGCTCCGACACCAGAGTCTGTGCAAGAACTCGCGTCCAGTCTGCGAAAGACCCCGCCGTTCACTGCGGTCACCGTGCTTGAACAGCGCGCGGCAGCTCGAACCAGCGGAGGATCTGAGCAGCAGTTCGTGATGCGCGCGCGGATCGATCCCACTGCCGCGGCCAGCGCGCCTGCAGCCGCGACACGACCCTGGGCTCCCGCAGTCACCGCGCATGCCGCATCTGTCGAGGGGGGTGGCGTGCAATGAAACTCTCTCTCTCGTGGAAGTGGATACTCGTTCCATCCTTCGTGTGCGCGGCCGTGATCGGCGCGATGGCGATTCCGAATTTCAGCGCGGCGCGAACGATGCGCGCCGACAGCCGCAATCTTTCGAAGGCAACCGACCAATACCTCGTTCAACGCGATGACTTTGATCGCCTTCGTGCAGATGTCGATCACCTACGCACGCAGCGCGATGAGAGTGGGCACGCACTTCGCAGCGATCTCAATGAGAGCAAACTCATCCCATCGCTGACCCGACAAATTGATGGCCAGGAAGTACTCGACCAATCGATTCGCATTGGCGATCGGGAGGCGCTGACCGTGCGACCAGCTGGGATCGCGATCGATCGGAGGACCATTGACGTGCAACTCACGGGGTCTTTTGAGGCCCTGTTCTCGACCGTAAAAACGGCCGAGAGTGAAGCGGGTATGACGCGAGTGCGGTCGATCGACATTCGTCGCAGCGGCGCGCAGGTCCAGGCAATTGTCGGCATCGACGAATACTTCCTCTCTGCGGAGGGTCAACGCTAATGTCGTTCCAAGTAAAATGGGGTGCGTTTGCAGCCCGGCTGGGGACATCGCCCCGCCAATTGGCACTCTTGCTCGCGTCGCTTTTCGCGACCGTCGGAATCTTCGGCGCGAAACTCGCCTTCGCCCCCAAGAGTGCCGAAGCGGCACCTGTTGCCGCAGCTGTTATCGCCAAGCCCGCGGAACCTGCGGTTGCCCTGATTCCTGAATCGCTCCTCATCGCGACTCCGCACTGGGACCTTGCGCGATTGCCTGCGCGAAGCCCCTTTGCTTCGCCTGCCGACATGAATCCCGCCCTCGACCTCACCACGGCCGCGGCGGAACATTCTGGTTCGTCGGCGGGACCCGACCTCGACCTCCAAGCCACGCTCGACCGCTCACTTGCGGTCATCAATGGCAAGACTCTCCGCGTGGGTCAGACCTGGACCGACGCGAAGAGCAAGCGATCTTTCCAACTCATTGAAGTTGGCGACCGACACGCCCGAATTCGCTGTGGATCACATGTCTTTGAGATCGCGCTCGATGGCTGAACATCCCCGTCCAATCTCTGTCTCACTCGGCCAGGTCTTGATGGACTCCGGTCTCTTGACCGCCGAACAACTGCGCGATGCACTGCTCGCGCAGTCCTCTGATTCGCGTCGCAAGATGCTCGGCGAGATTCTGATCGAACGCGGATTTGTTTCGCAGGAGCAATTGCTTCGCGCACTCGCGAACGCGAAGTCGATGGAATTCATTGAGAACCCCAGCGAGGTCGCCGACCCTGGAGTTCGGGCTCTGATTCCTGAGTCGATCCGACATGAGCACCTGGTGGTGCCACTCTCACTCGCCGATGGCGAACTGGTCGTCTGCACCTCCAACCCAGACGATTTCGTCGTCTGCGAGCACCTCGCGCGCATGACTGGATTCCATGTGCGCGTGACGGTCAGCACCCAGGAAGCTCTTGAGACCGCGCTTGCGATGGTGCTTCCCGAGGTCGAATCGTCGACCGATCGCTCCGGAGCCGACACCCAAGAGATCGTTGCCGAACTTCTCGACAATCTGGATGATGTTGTCGGCGCGGTCTCTGAGCCGGCGACCGCAGAAATGTCGGGGAGTCCCGATGAAGCGTCGAGCGGCCCTGTGGTCCGATTGGTGAATCACATCATTGCCTGTGCGGTCGCCGAGGGTGCCTCGGACATCCACATCGAACCAGACGATGCCCAACTTCGCGTGCGCCTGCGGGTCGATGGGGTCCTCCATGTTCGCGTTCGTCCGCCCTATCGCATGCATTCGGCGATCGCCAGTCGCATCAAAATCATGGCGCGGCTGGACATCTCGGAGCGGCGCATCCCGCAGGATGGCGAAATCAGCGTGCGCGTCAATGGTCGGCCAATCGACCTTCGCGTCTCGACCCTTCCGGGCAAGTTTGGCGAAAAGGTCGTCATGCGCGTCATCGATGTTGGCGGGACACGGATCGGACTCGAGCAACTTGGCTTTCGCGCCTCGACCGAAGCAACTTTCCGCAAGGTCATCGACGAGCCCCATGGCGTGGTGCTCGTCACTGGTCCCACCGGCAGCGGAAAGTCCACCACGCTTTACTCGGTTCTCGCTGGCTTTGACACCGAGTGCCTGAATGTCTCGACGGTTGAGGATCCAGTTGAGAGCAATCTTCCTGGCGTCCATCAGACGCAGGTGAATGTGAAGGCTGGACTCACCTTCTCCGGCGCGCTTCGATCACTATTGCGACAAGACCCCGACATCCTCATGGTCGGAGAAATCCGCGATGGTGAAACGGCTCAGACTGCCGTGCAAGCGGCGCTGACCGGTCATCTCGTGCTCTCCACGCTGCATACAAATGATGCGCCGAGCGCCGTGACGCGACTCACCAACCTCGGCGTGGAACCCTTCCTGGTGGCGGCAAGTCTGCGCGGCGTGCTGGCCCAACGGCTGGTGCGGAAGACTTGCGTGCACTGCCGCACCACCTATGTTCCAGATGGGCACGAGCGCGCGAGCATGGGCAAGTACGGCGAGACGGTCACAGAACTTCGCAAGGGAATTGGATGTCGCAGGTGCAAGGAGCGCGGCTGCTCTGGACGCATCGGACTCTATGAACTCCTCGTTCCCGACAGCAGGATTCTTGATGCAATTTCGGCGAAAGTTGATCTGAGTGCGATCCGCGATTTGCTTTCGAAGCAGGGATTTGAGACCTTGTGGGATGATGGCATGCACAAGGTGCTTGCCGGATTGACCACACTGGAGGAAGTCCATGGCGCTTGCCGTCGCTGAACAACTCGTCACCCCACGTTTCGATTGGCGCGCCCGCCGTGCCGACGGCGCACCGCTCCGCGGTGTGATGGAGTGCGCGAACCACGCGGGAGTCGTGCGTGAATTGCATCGTCAAGGACTCGCGGTCATTTCGATCGCCCGCGCCGCGCTGGATGCGAAACCAGTCGCCCGGGCCACGCCTGGCGATCGATCGCTCAGCGCCCGATTCAAGCGCGACGAAGTGCTCTCGCTCTGCACACAACTCTCGGTGATGATGAAGACTGGCGTCTCACTGGTTGAGGGACTCGAAACATACGCCGCACAAACCCCTAGCAAAGAGGCTGCGGCGGTCATCAATCGAATCCGGGACGATGTCTGCGAGGGCGAAGATCTTTCGACTGCGATGGCGAAGTGGCCGCGCGTCTTCCCAGCGGTCATGATCGCCTTGCTCAAGGCTGCCGAGGCCACGGGCATGCTCGATCAGATGCTGGCGCGAATCTCAAAGGATCTCGCCAAGCAACGCAAATTCACCAAGCAGGTCAAGGGTGCGATGGCCTATCCAGGCATCATGCTCTTTGTGGCGGTGACGGCGGTGGCGATCATCATGACCTTCGTCTTGCCAAAGTTCAAGCCCCTCTTTGCGGCGCAGGGCGATCGTCTGCCGATGCTGACGCGCGTGCTGATGGCGATCGCCGACAGTCTGCACGCGCACTGGATGATTTGGATCGCCACAATTGCTGCGGTCGTCATCGGATCCGTCTTGTGGAGCCGTTCAACACCCGGAAGGCTGGCGCTCGATTGGGCGCGGTTGAATGTTCCAGTGATTCGCACCATGTTCCTGCAGCTTTACACCGTGCGATTCGCTGGAACGATGGGCGTCTTGCTCGCCGCGGGCGTGAGTCTGCTCGACGTCATCAGGATTCTTCGCACGGTCACGGGCAATGCGCTGTACAAACAACTCTGGGACGAACTCGAGGATCGCGTCAATCGCGGGCAGGACATGTCCACGGCGTTTCTGAACTCTCCACTCGTCCCGCGCCCAGTCTCGGCCATGATCAACGCCGGCGAACGCAGCGGACGGCTCTCTGAAACCCTCGACTACGCAGCGCAGTTCGCTGAAGACGAGCTCGACTCTGCCATCAAGGCGGCGACGAGCTTGATCGAACCGATCATGATTCTTGGTATGGGTGTGGTGGTCGGTGGCATTGCAGCGGCAATGTTGCTACCGATCTTTGGATTGAGCAAGGCCATTCATTCCTGATCTTCGTGGAGGTCTTCGAGACCAGCCATCGCGTTCGCGCGGTTGGCGAAGGATCAGGGCGAAGGGGTTTCGGCCGCGGGGTCGAGGCGCACGCGCATCTGCAGAGGTGCGGTGCGCCCGCCCCGAGGCGCCGCAGAAATCACGTGCGTCTGAGACTTGTAGCCCCCCATCGAAATGGAAATGGTGGCTCCCTGGCTTGTTGGTTGCCAAGCGATCGAAGAGCGCACCGGAGTGACGCCGACATCACGGCCGTCAATGGTGACCCGTGCGCCGACAGGATCGCTGTCAATCGAAATCGCTTCCACGATCGCGGCGCTGTCTCTCGCTGTCACATCCGCAACACCACTCGACAGCGCCCGCCACCACTGGGCCAGACTCTTGGGGGAAATCACGCCCGTTGCCACCAGCGCCACCACCGCAACCAAGAGGACCGAGAGCGTCGGCACGAGCCATCCGCTGGATCGTTGAATGCTTTGTGATTCAAGTGGATGCGCCGCACTCTTGGCACGGGCGGGTGGCTTCGTGGTGGTCGAAGCCTTCGATCCAGTCGCCAACGGCGAACCCTTGGTATCCAAGATTGGCATTGGTTCCGCATCGGTCTCGCCGCGCAGCCAGTTGCGCAGAATCTGGCTCAATTCGCGGGCATCATCGAATCGTTCGGATCGTTCGCGACGGAGGCACTTGGCGACGATCGCAGCAAGCGCATCATCGATGTCGGCGGCCGCGCCGCGCATGTCGGGGGCATCCTCCTGACAGACAATGCGCGCCGCTTCGGTGACTGAAACTGCGCGAACATCGTGCGGATAACTCCCGGTGATGAGTTCAAACAGAATCACTCCCAGCGCATACACATCGGCGCGCTGGTCGATCTTGCGAGGATCTCCCGCGAACTGTTCGGGGCTCATGTACTGCAGGGTCCCGAGGAGTTGCCCAGTTTGCGTCTGCACCGCACCGACACCCGAATCGGAACCCACACATCGGGCAACCCCGAAATCGATCACCTTCGGTTCGCCGGATGAAGTGATCAGGATGTTGGCCGGCTTGAGATCGCGGTGGATGATGCCGGCGCGGTGCGCGTGACCGATGGCATCGCTGATCTCGGCAACGAGGCTCAAGCGACCGCGAAGATTCACATCGCGCTTGTCACACCAATCAGCGAGTTCGGTGGCATTGGCAATGTGCTCCATGGCAAACCAAGGCACCGCACCTTGACCATCGTCGTACATGCCTCCACCGAAGAAAGCCGCGATGCCGGGATGCTTCAAGCGCGCCATCACCTCTGCCTCGCGTGCGAAGCGAGAGAGAGCGACCGCGCCAGTCACCGAGCGACCTAAGACTTTCATCGCGACCTCGTTGGCTGGATCGGTCGTACTCACGGCGAGGTAAACCCGCCCCATCCCTCCGGTGCCGATCAAGCGATCGATGCGGTAACCGCCCAAGACGCATCCCAAGAGTGAGTCAGCTAAGCGCGTCGCCGTGCGATCGCTGGTCGACTCGGCGTGGGTGGGGCGCGCGCCGTGCACAGCGAGCATTCGCTTGACCTCGGCGCACACGGTTGAGTCGAGTGTCTTCGTGGCAATCCATGCGGAGGGATCGGGGGTTCCCTCGCGAATCGCCTCTTCGAAAAGTCGCTGCGCAAGATCGCGTTGCGCTGGGGTCATGGGTTGCAGAGTAACCCAACGGGTAGGCTCTGCGGCGTGAAGATCCTGCTCATCATCATCGGTTGCATCGGCGCTCTTCTCTTCGCACGCGCGGCAAAGTTTGCGCCGCTCGAGGCTGAACAGTTGCGCGCCATCGTCGCGTGGGCACTATCGATTGCGGCGTTTGTGAGTGCGGTCTGGCTGGTCACTTTGAAACTCCCGGCGTGGGCCGCGATCTTTGGAGCGATGGCTGTCGCGCTCAATGTGCTGGCACCGATTCAGTGGCCACCGGACGCCGTGGGACCATTCAACATCGTCTGCGGCGTGCTCTGCGCGGCCTGCGTGGTGCGAAACTGGGAGTGAGTCGCTGCGGCGGACGCCCTGCTTGCACTACTTCGGGGTCGGCGTCGGCGGTGCAATCAGTGGCGTCGTTGATGCGGGCACTGACTGGATCGCAGTGGGCGGCGGCACTTGGTCAGCAGCTGGAAGTGTGAACACCAATGCGCCACCCGGCATGATCCCCTCCCGTTCACTTTGTGGTCGCGCCACGACGACGCGCCGACCATCCGCGCGCACCGCGACTCCCCAGCGTGCAGTCATGACCTTGACCGATGGTTGCAGTCGCACCGACTCAGCCCAGTTTCCGTCCTTGCCCCGTGCAAACGCGCCGACATATCCCGGTGGTTGATCGCCGTTGAGCGCGGTCGGATCGCCAACGATGATTCGACCATCCGCGATCGCCAGGGCAACGCCCCAGCCCACTCCCGGGGTGACATCGATGAGCGGGGTCAGTTGGCCGTCGTACACCCATCCGGTCTGGGCTCGGCGATACACCAAGACACTGGCGGTCGCCACGGTGACCTTTGACATTCGTACTGCGATTGTCGATTCGTCCGCAGCAACGATTGAACCAAATCCAAGAAAGTCCAAACTCTCAGCAGGTGGTCGCAGCTCGCCATCGATCGCCCAAGAACCCGCCGCATTCAGGCGATAGACCACCACCACCGCATCGCCTCCAACCACGAGATCCTGATGGGGGGCAGCCATGATCGCCTTGGGGCAGCCGATGACGATCTGTCCTGGTGTCATCGCCAGTGACGCACCGAAAAAAGTTGGTTTCTGCGCCTCGTCGCGCTGGAGAAATCCGATACCCGCCCACCCTTCTGCGCCGCGCTTGAACAGAAACACACGGGGTGACGCTTGCACTGTTCGGGCCTTCTCACCCAGCACGCGCATATCGACCGTTGAAATCGCGGCGAGAACACCATCGGTTGCAATCACGCCGCCGAAGGCAGGTTCGATGGAAGCACTCGGCGGCTCGAGGCGCATCACCTGCTTCCAGCCCGAGTTCGCGTCGCTGCTCTCAAAGGCGATGACATCGCTGCTGCGACCATCGCGCCGATCTTCGGAAACAAGCATGACATCGCCTGACATCACCATTCGTCCAAGCACCAGATCGCCCTGGCGCACCTGATCACAGGATTGCATCTCGCGGAAGGCGGTCCAGGCACCCGTTGGTTGCATCTGAAAGGTCGCGATCTGTCCGATGGATCCGCCGGTCCGTGATGGATCGGGTCCCGTTGCCGTCACGCGATCGCCCGAGATTGCAACATTCATGCCGAAGGTCGGCGACACCGTGGGCGAAGTCGCATCAAGGACCGCGGTTTCGCGGATCGTCGGAACGGGAGGACCCAAGAGCGCGGCGCTTGCGACGGTAACGAAAAGTGAGAGCATTCCGAAAGGCTACCCGCCCGCAGGCACCCGAAGAACTCCGCAGGGCA
>SIAB01000005.1 GCA_009692015.1 Phycisphaerales bacterium | reverse complement strand
GGATCTGCGGCAATCACAGCGATCTCCCGCAGCGAAACAAGCCCGCGCCTCTCACTCTTTGGTCCCAATCACCTTCCCGCAGCCGTTCTCGAAGCCAATGACGACAACACGGGAATCATCGCATTCTTCGAGAATGGAACGCGCGTCGCTGGGCTTGGGTCATCGGTCAGCGGCGGACTGCTCAATCTTGCCAAACCTGATGGCAGGGCCGTGGTCGTGGCAGGAGCCGCGAGTGATGCAGATGGTGGCGCAATCAGCATTCGCAGTGGCACTGGATCACAAATCGTGCGCCTGGGCGTCGATCGAATCGGCGCAGGGGAAGTTGCGGTCTATGACGGACCAGGAACCCGCAAGCGAGTGTTGAGTGCGACAGCGGCGCCGTGAGTGCGCGAGACAACGGCGGCCTGACCCGCTCTCAACTCACGACGCGATCGTGAACGCCGTCCCGCTCTCGACATAGAAGTTGAGCAATTCGCCAGTTGAAAAATCAGCTGCGGCCTGACCAGCAGGCACGGCGATCCACATCGGAATCACAACATGCGCCAAGATTTGGTTGCGCGCGGTGTCGGTGGCGAGTACACGACCCTGCACACTCCGCGGATGTCCATCAACGGGCTCGATGAACACACCGCCGGCAGTGGCACGGTGCATCTTGAGAGCGCGGGCATGCACCACTCCATGAATGTGTCGACCGACCTCTGCTGACAATCTTGGAGTGCTCCCCGCTGGTGCGGCGTTCACAAGGTCGAGTCGATAACTCGTCCGTGGTATTGCCACGACAACGCGCGCATCACTCACGGACTCAAGGACGACGCAGGCGGTATCAGTCTGAGTGCTTTCCATTGGGTTTGAAGGATAGCGATCGGAGGACTCGATTCAATTGGGCGCGCAGACGCCCCACCCGGCGAGCACATATGCCAGATCTGACGCGTTGATCACGCCATCCTGATTGAGGTCAAGCGCGGGCATTGTTGTGCTGCCCCAGGCCGCGAGCAAGGCAACCAGATCAAGGCCGTCGACGAATCCATCACCATTGAAGTCGGGGGGGCAGGTCGTCACAGGATTCTCGCACTCATCCAAGATGCCATTGTTGTTCAGATCCGCGCCGAGTCCTTCGTCGATTTCACATGTATCGAGCAGTCCGTTGGCGTTGCAGTCGGCGGGAGTGCTGCTTGAATACTCAAGCGTTGCCTCGACCCAAGACCCTGCAAGGCAAACATTAGGATCAACTGCAATCGAGGCCTCAAATCGCAGCGTCACCGATCCGTTGGGAGGGATTCCGCTGTTGAAAACATCCATCGGAACAGTCGCGGCGCCTTCCGCAGACGACCACAGCAGCCAACGCAATCGCAACCGACGCATGGACATTGGTTCGAATCTCTCTTGCCGACATTCGTTGAGACATCATGTGAAACCTCCGGGAGAACTGCCACCAAACCTAGGAACCCGATCAACTCAAAACCTACCCCGACAAGAACCGAGGTCAAGAAAGACCACCCCAAGCAACCATCTACCCCCCCTCAATGCTCCACCCGCACGCCAAGCAGCGGCGTGAGCGCGGCAACCTGTCGATCCACCGTTGCACGCTCCTTCGCTTCGAGATTGAGGCGCAGCAGCGGCTCTGTGTTGCTCATCCGCACATTGCACCACCACTCTCCCGCATCGAGACTCAGTCCATCGAGTTCGGTGAACTTTCCAGTGGGATACGCCGCGCGCAGTGCAGCGAGCGCGCCCAACTTGTCCTCGATCTGAAAATTGATCTCACCCGATTGTTGGTAGCGCCGAAACGGCGCGATGATCTGCGAGAGTGGCTTGCGATGGGTTGCGACCAAACTCGCCACCGCGATGAACGCGCGAATGCCGCTATCCGCATTGAACATGTCAGCGAAATAGAAGTGCCCAGAAAGCTCGCCGCCAATCGGTGCGCCGGTGTCGGCGAGCTTGGCTTTCATGAACACATGACCCACCCGACTCTCGACCGGCACTCCCCCCGCTTCGATGATCGCCTCGCGCACGCTGCGCGATGATCGCAAGTCATAGACCACCGCCGCCCCTGGAGCACTCTTGAGCACATCGCCAGCGAGCGCAGCAAGCAAGAGATCGCACCCGAGGGTCTTGCCCTGCTCATCGATAATCACGCAGCGATCCGCATCGCCATCGAAGCAGACACCGAAATCCATCTTGCCGGCAATGACTGCAGTGCGCACCGATTCCAAATTCGCTTCGACCAGCGGATTGGGCTCATGCACGAATTCGCCGGAGCGATTGTCGAAATTGATCTGCTGAATCTCAAGACCCGCGACTCCGTCGAGCACCTTGGGGACCATCGTTCCAGCCATCCCATTGCTCGCATCGATTGCAACCCGCAATCGCACGCTGCCATCAAGCACCGACGAATCCAAGAGGCGCAGCAGGTGATCGCGATATGCACTCCACAAATCCATCGACTCCTCGCGCCCGGCACGCGACTCGACCTTTCCCTCTTCGCACGCCTCGGCATAGGCGCGAATGACCTCGAGACCACTGCCCGTTCCCACCGGCTTGGCGCGCACGCGACTGACCTTGAATCCGTTGTAGTGGGCTGGATTGTGACTCGCAGTGACCTCAATCCCACCCGCACATCCAAGATGATTGATGGCGAAATAAGTCATCGGTGTATCGACCATGCCCACATCGACAACATGCGCGCCGAAATCTCGAATGCCGCGCTTCAACGCCGCCGCGAGCGATGGCGAACTCTTTCGCATGTCCCTGCCAACCACGATGTGACGCATTTTGGGATGGTCCCAACCATCCTGCCCGGCTCGCTCAGTCAACCAGCGGGCAGTCCCATAGCCAATTCGCCACGCAGTCGCCTCATCGAGCGGCGCGGGATAAGTCGCCCGGATGTCATACGCCTTGAAAACCTTTTCGAGCATGCGCGAGATAGTAGTTGCCAAATCATGAAGGACTTGTTTACACTACCGATCCGCTACTTCTGACCGAGTTTGTATTCGGTCAGGGTGGAAACAGTCCCCTGCTTCGGTGAGTATGGGACTTCTCTTCGTTCGTCACGCCAAGCGCCCTATCGAGTGCGCGGCGCCGCAAGGCTCACCGGCCGATCACTCGGGTGTCGCTGACTCCGTTCGCGGAGTTTGATTCAGAAGGATCCCCCAATGTCACTTGTCAACGAACTCATTGAAGCAGGAATCCACTTCGGCCAGCGCCGATCCAATTGGAATCCAAAGATGGCTCCCTATATCCAGGGAGTCAAGAACCAGATTCACATCATCGACATTCGCGAGACCATCAAGGGTCTGCTCTTGGCGAAGAAATTCATCACCAAGACCGTGACCGAAGGCAAGGATGTGCTCTTCGTCGGCACCAAGCGCCAGGCGCGCGGCGCGATCGAGACACACTGCGCGGCCTGCCAGATGCCATACATCACCGAACGGTGGCTCGGTGGATTGCTCACCAACTTCCGAACCGTGCGCGATCGACTCAAGCGCCTTGAGGAACTCGAAGCGCTTGTCGCCAGCGGCGGCATCAAGAGTTATTCCAAGAAGATGGAATCGCAACTCACCCGCGAGCACAAGAAGATTTACCGCAATCTCAACGGTGTGCGGGCGATGTCGCGGCTTCCGGCTGCCCTGGTGGTGGTCGATGTCAACCGGGAGATGAATGCCGTGCGCGAGGCCAAGAATCTCGGCATTCCAACCATTTGCCTCATCGATACTGACGGTGATCCGGATTACGCCGACATTCCGATTCCAGGCAACGATGATTCGATGCGTTCGATTGATCTGATCCTGCGCGAATTGACCGCTTCGGTCATGGAAGGCAAGACCCAGCGGCAGACCTCTGCTCCGGCAGGAAATGCGGTTGTTGATTCGGCAGACGCGCCAGAACCACGGCGCCGCAGCGTTCGGAGTCGATTCCGGGTGGACGAAACTGCCAGTGGTGTTGCCGATGGTCCAGCGGTTGAGGTTGCGCCGGCTCCTGCCATCGCGGTTGCACCGGCTGATGTTGCCTGATCTGGTTTGGCAGAAAGGAAAACAGATGACCACTGCAGACATTGATGCAAAATTGGTGATGGCACTGCGCACCGCCACGGGGCTGGGCTTTGGTGATTGCCGAAAGGCGCTCCTCGAAACTGGAGCCGATCTCGGCAAGGCAGAGGCCCTGCTGCGGGAGCGGCTCAAGGGCAAGATGGACACGCGATCGGATCGCGCCGCTGGTGAGGGCTGCATCGCGATTGTGACTGACGGCGCGAAGGCGGCGATTCTCGAAGTTCGTTCGGAGACGGATTTCACCGCGAAGAACGATGAGTTTCGGGCGCTTGCCAAGGAACTCGCCGCGAAGTCGCTCGCCGCGGCAGCGGGCGCGATCTCGATGAGTGCCGAGATGACGGCAGCAATCGATCGATTGCGCGCCAAGACTGGCGAAAACATCTCCTTCGCCCGCGGTTCGCGCCTCGATGGCGGATCGTTCGGTTCGTACACGCATCACGATGGCAAGGTTGGCGTGCTCCTGCAGTTCGAAGGCGAAATGCCGGCAGAGATCTCAACGGGTGTCTGCCAGCACATCGCGGCAGCCGTTCCAACTCCAATGGCGGTGGATCAGCATGGGCTTCCAGCCGATATTGTCGAAGCCAAACGCGCCGAAGCGATCAAGGAAGCTGCAGAATCTGGCAAGCCAGCTCAAATCGCAGAGAAGATGGCTGAGGGCAAGGTGCGTAAGTTCTTCGAAGAGACCACGCTGCTGGGACAGAAGTTCGTGAAGGATGACAAGAAGAGCGTCCGCGAGATTCTTCCCAAGGGGGTGGTCATCAAGGCCTTCGTGCGCATGCGCGTTGGGGGCTGATCCCGCCCGCGATCGAGTCGCTCGCAAACTGAAAGCAAAGGCCACGCAAGTCGCGTGGCTTTTTTCTTTCCTAGATGATCGCCGAGTGCCGATGAGTTGGATTCTTATGGATCGACCTTCCGTTCGTCATTTCTCCTTCCCCGCCGTCGCGCTCCTCGCCCTCTGTCTCAGCCCCTCCGCGGTGAGCGGCGCCCTCCCTTGGGCGGCGAAACCCGATCTTGCTGGATCGATTCGAGCCGAGATCGCGGCACTGGGACTCAAGAAGGCAGTCATCGGAGTCAGCGTTCGCGATGTGTCTTCCGGCGCGTGCGTCGTGTCGCTGCGGGGAAGCGAGCCGCTGGTCCCCGCGAGCAATATGAAATTGCTCACAACCGGTGCGGCACTCCTGGGTCTCGGCGGCGACTTCGTCTTTCGGACAAGGCTCTTGCGCGATGGCGATCGGCTCATCATCCTGGGCGATGGAGATCCAGCGCTGGGCGATCCAGAACTTCTCGCGCAGTCCAACTATGTTGATGCCGATGGATTCGTGCACACCGGTTTGACGATCGAGCATCTTCTCGCGGCCTGGGTGGATGCGATCAAGGCAACGGGGATGACGCGGGTGAGCGAACTGGTGATCGATGACCGCATCTTCGCTCGCGAGGGCGCGCATTCACTCTGGCCCAAGGATCAGCTCGACGCGGAGTACTGCTCGCCACCCTTTGGGGTGAACTTTCATGGCAATGCCCTGCATGTGACGGCCGCGCCGAATCCTGGGCACGCCCCCACAATCACCAGCGTGAGTCCGGCATCGCCCTGGCTCAAGATTGTCAACAAGGGCACCAGCCGCGCTGGCAAGAATGATCGCAACACCATGTGGATTGCCCGCGAGCCCGCGCGTGGCGAGTTGACCATCTTCGGAAATGTGAAGACTGCCTATGTTTCGCCCATCGCTGTATCGATTGGCGATCCCGCGAGTTTTCTTGGCCAGTGCATCGCGCATCGTCTCGGCGTGGCTGGCATTCCCGTCGAAAGCGCGCGCATTGCAGGAGCGAATGAACCCCTCTCGACTGGCGCTGCGGTGGGACCGGTGTTGCAGACACCCATAGCCACCGTCGTTACCCGCTGCAATGTTGAGAGTCAGAACCTCTACGCCGAGAGTCTGCTCAAGCGCCTTGGGGCAAAGTCAACCGGCGCGCCGGGAAGTTGGAACAATGGAGCGGTTGCCGTTTCGACCGCGCTCGCGTCGCGACTTGGCGCGCATGCGACTGGATTCGTGATCTCGGATGGCAGCGGACTCTCCCGGGGCAATCGCGTGACTGCTGACGGCATGACCGCTTGGCTTACGACGCTTGCACAAGACCCGACGGTTGGACCACTGTTCGTGGAAAGTCTCGCGGTGGCCGGAAAGTCTGGCACCGTGCGCAATCGGATGAGGGACATCGATCAAGACCTGGCCACCGTGCAGTGCAAGACGGGATACATCGACAAGGTGAGTTGTCTGAGTGGATTCGTCACCGCGCGCGATGGCACGCGGTATGCCTTCAGCGTGCTTGCCAACAATCTCTCTGAGGTTGAGTCGGTCGGCAAGGCAAAGAAATTGCAGGATCGCGTCGCCAAGCTCATCGCCGATGCGATCGGAGAGCGAAGTCGTCCGGCAATTGGCGGTTAGCGCTGCGCGCGCTCACGCCTTCGCCGCGGGGCGAAAGGCGAGTCGGGCAGACTCGACATCTGGGTACAACTCAAAGACCTTGTCGAGTTTTGTGATGGCCAGCACTTGCACGATTGCCCCCTTCAATCCACAGAGTTTCACCTCGCCACCGACGCGCTTGATTCGGGTGTGCAGCATCAACAGTGAACTCAGCCCCAGGCTGGAGATGATTTCGAGTTTCGTGCAATCCACCACGATCTTCTGGACCCCGCCCTGCACCAGGGTCGTAACCTGATCGGAGAGTTGGCTCGAAGTACCGGTGTTGAGGCCACCATCGGCCCGCAGAACAAGCAGGTCGCCGAAGACTTCGATTGCGTAGAGTTCCATGCGCTCAACCTTCGACAACGCGCATCGCGATCAGGTCCTGAACATCAACGAGTCCAACGGGCTTGCCATGGGCATCCACCACCGGCACTTCATCGAGCCGCTTCTCCTGCACCAGGCGCACCGCATCCCGCACCAGCGCATCGACGGTCAGCGAAATGGGGCGCGCGGTCATGACCGACGCAACCGGCACATCGATCCCAACTGCGCCTTCTGCGCCCTGCAGGTTGACCAGCCTTCGCAGATCGCCGTCGGTGAAAATGCCAGAGAGACGACCCGTGCCATCGATGAGCATAATGGCTCCGGCGCGACGACCCGCGCCTGCCGCGGCGAGAGCCTGCCGGACCGTGAGCGCATCTGAAACCACCGTCACATTCTGACCAACCCGAAAGCGCAGGACATCGGTGATCTGCCGCAGACCCGCGCCCAGCATTCCCCCGGGATGATGGCGGTGAAAATCATCGGCCTGAAAATTGCGGCGCCGCGCGAGGGCGAGCGCCAGCGCATCACCCGCTGCCAGCATCGCAGTCGTGCTCGCCGTCGGGGCGAGGTTGAGCGGGCAGGCTTCGACGATGTCGCCAACGGCAATATGCGCGTCGCAAAGGCGCGCGAGTTGGGTCGAAGGTCGGCAGGAAATGGCAATGCGCGCTACGCCATCGGCCTTGAGATGGAGCGCGAGATCGACAACTTCGGCCGTTTCGCCGCTGTACGAGAGCAAGAGGGCGACATCCCCCTCGCGCATGCGACCCAAGTCGCCGTGGACCGCCTCCGCCGGGTGAATGAAATGCGATGGCTGTCCCAAACTCGCCAAAGTTGCCGAGATCTTCGCACCGATGAACCCAGACTTTCCCAGACCGCTGACCACCACATGCCCGGTGCAAGGCTCGAGGAGATCGAGTGCCTTGGTCCACCCGCTCGCGCCATCGCTGCTCGCGCGCAGCGCGCGCGCCATCGCGGCGAGCGCAGTCGATTCGGCTTCGATCACCTCAGCCATGAAAATCAACTCGGTTGTGGCGGCTGGCGCTTTCATTCGCAGAAGGGTAGCGGATAGCCTGTGCCGATGCCCACGCAGGATGAGTACGAAGTAAGGCTCTCGAGTTTCCAGGGACCGCTCGATCTTCTCTTGTTCCTAGTTCGCAGGAGCGAAGTCGATATCTCGGATATTCCGATTGCGCACATCACCGAGCAGTACTTTGGTTTTCTCAAGAATATTCACCGTATTGATGTTGAGCTCGCCGGCGAGTTCCTGGTGATGGCCGCGACACTGGTCGAGATCAAGTCGCGCACGCTGGCGCCAAACCCAACCCGCGAGACCACAGACTCGGACGAGCGTCGTTCGAGTTCCGCCGATCCGCGCTTCGAGCTCGTGCAGCAATTGCTGGCCTATCAGCAGTTTCGTACGGCGGCGGGAACGCTTGATCGACTGCGCCAAGAGAGCGCGCGCAGATATGTTGCGGGATCGCACGGCGGTCAAATGCCTGCGGATCCCGACGAGCACGAGTTTTCAGTCGAGATCGAGGATGCCCATGTGCTCGATCTCGTGGAGTCATTCGAGCGCATCATGCAGTCGGTCGACATCTCGCGGCTGGGCGACCACCGCGTCGAATATGACGATACACCGATCAGCCTGCATCAAGCCGATTTGGTGGATCGACTCGCCCACGCCGACCGCCGACGGCTGAGCATGCGACAGATTTTCGATGGTCGCTCGCGCAGCGAGATGATTGGACTCTTCTTGGCACTCCTCGAGTTGGCGCGCCAGCAACAGGTTGCGGTTCGTCAGGAAGACGGCGACGCGGAGATCGACATCGAATTGCTGCAGCTGAGTCCCGAGCCTGAAAGCGTTGTGACGGCAGAACCCGCGGATCTGGCGACCTAGTTCCCTGCGTCCCTCATGACTCGAGTGTGGTGCGATTGGGCTCGAGGTATGTGTACCCCGCGAGTCCGCCCTCATAGATCTTCATGAAGAGCTTGCTCTCCTTGGGTGAGAGTTGCTTCTTCCGCACGGCGCGTTCGCATTCGCGGCGGATCTCGGCCGCCAGTTGCGCCGCGTCAAACTGCACATATTTCAGCACTTCGGTGATTGAGTCCCCCTCGACAATTTCATCAACCCACCACTGTCCGTTCTCGTCGAGCTTGATGTGCGCCACATGGGTGTCGCCAAAGAGGTTGTGCAGATCGCCCAGGGTTTCTTGATAAGCACCCACCAGGAACGCACCGAGCAAATAGGTCGATCCCTCTTCGTACTCGTGCAACTCAACAAACTTCTTGATGTCGTGATCATCCACGAATCGATCCACCTTGCCGTCTGAGTCGCAGGTGATGTCGGCGATCGTCGCCTTGCGAGTCGGACGCTCATCCAGTCGATGCAGCGGCATGATCGGAAAGAGCTGATTGATCGCCCAGATATCGGGCAGGCTCTGAAAGATCGAGAGATTGCAGAAGTAGGTATCGCTGAGGGTTGAATCGAGATCCGCCAATTCTTCGGGCATATGCGCGCCCATGTCCTTGGACTTGTCGCGAATGCGCGCACTGATCGACCAGAAGAGCTGGTCAATGACCGCCCGGTGCTCCAGAGTGAGATAACCCACTGAAAAGAGCCGCATCGCCTCTTCGCGCGCCTCGAGCGCATCGTGGTACTGCTCGAGCAACCGACGCTCGCTGATGCTCTGATGCAACTCCCAGAGATCGATCAGCGGACGGGGCAACTCGCCATCAACCAGTGGAAGCCCCGCGAGCGTGGCGGGTGGTGGCGATCGATCCGGACGATTGGTACCCAGCACATCGAAGATCAACACCGACTGTTGGGCCACCATCGCCCGGCCCGATTCCGTGACGATGATTGGGTGCGCCACGCCTTCTTCGTCGCAGACGCTCATCGCCTTGTAGACCACGCTGCTGGCATACTCCTGCAGCGAATAATTCGTTGAGAACTCGAAGGCGGTCTGGCTTCCGTCGTAGTCGATTCCCATGCCGCCGCCGACATCGAGATACTTGAGGCCCGCACCCATCTTCACTAGCTCGACATAAATGCGCGCGAGTTCGTTCACGCCAGCATTGACCTGACGAATGTCGTGAATCTGGCTGCCCATGTGGCAGTGCAGCAATTGCAAGCAATCTGCCATGCCGCGGTCCTTGAGATAGTTCAGAGTCTCGAGCACTTCGGTCAGCGAGAGACCGAACTTCGCCTTCACGCCCGATGAATGCCGCCACCTTCCAGCACCCGGAGTCGCGAGGTTCATGCGCACGCCGATCTGGGGGCGCACGCCGAGTCGCTTGGCGTACTCCACGATCAACTTGAGCTCGCCAACATTCTCGATAACCGGGATGATGTTGCGCCCGAGCTTTGCAGCGAGGGTCACGAACTCGATGTACTTCTCTTCCTTGAAGCCGTTGCAGATGATGAGTCGATCGGGCGAGTCAGTGGTGAGACCCATGACCGCGAGCAACTCTGGTTTCGACCCGACTTCAAGACCGAATCCCAGCTCGACTCCGTTGCGGCGAACTTCCTCGACCACGCGCCGCTGCTGATTCACCTTGATCGGATAGACGCCGAAATATGAACCCTGGTAATTGTTCTCGGCGATCGCCGCTGCGAATGCCTCGCGCATGTCGCGCATCCGCCGCTCGAGCAAGTCGCTGAAATGCAGGAGCACCGGCGTGTTCAGACCGCGCTCGCGCATCCCATTCACGACTTCGAAGAGATCGATCTCATGACCGAGCACCCGCGTGGGACGAACCACCACATGTCCCTTGGCGTTGATGTCGAAGAATCCCTTGCCCCACAGCCGCGTCTGAAAGATCTCTGCGGAGTCATCGATTGTCCAACGACCTTCGAGCGAAGCCTGACCCGCCTTGGGCTTGATCGGTTCGTTGACCACGATGGCGGATCCGCGAATTGTTGGAGGCGTTGGAGTGGGAGCGTCTGCAGTCTTTGTTGGTGCCATCGTTGGCGCAAATACTACAACGCTCGACTTGTCAATTCCAACTCTTTGGCGGGAAAGATTCTGGCATCGTCGCCGACATCACAGCCATCGCCGAACCGTACGCGGCCGAGCGGGGAAAGACTCGGTCGTTCCAAGTTCCATCCGCTGCCCGAGTCTGCCAGAGCAGCCAATTCAACCTCGCGCGAAGTGCGGGGCGATCGTGTGCGGGCAACAACTCCACCGCTTGCGCCGCGTGGTAGTGGGCAAACCAGAAGTAGTAGGGCGCAACTCCATAGGGCGGCGTGTGCGTGCCGTTCTTGGCGCGGCGCCTCTCGAGTTCGATCCAGTAGTCGATGAAGGCCTGAACTGCGCGGCTGACTTGCGCGTTGTCGGTGCGACCAGCAAGTGCCAGCGCCGCTTCGGATGCCACCATTCGACCCACGGCTCCGGGGATCATCTTGCTCTGCATTCTTGCCTGTTTCATCGCTGAATATGCCACATTTCCATCCGGCGTACGGCAACGGGCGAGCGCCTCGAGTGCCCGCGTGACGACCGCAGAGTCGACTGGATATCCCTGTGCCTTGGCTTGATAGAGCGTCTGCAGGCAGACCGGCGTCATGAACCCGCTGGTCGCGCTGGGAGTCTCTGCGCCTGCGTCGCGCGCGTAGTTCCATCCGCCGGTTACTGGAATCTCGAACTGTTGGAGCGCGCTGAGATACCAGCCGAGTGCCTGCTTCACTTCGCCCGCGAGCTCTGGCGGCACTGCCTTGTACTCCTCGAGTGCCAGCAGGAATCGAGCGCCGTAGCAGGATGCCCAGGCGCGGACATCGTAACCCCCCTCGTAGGTCGAAACCTGCAAGAGCGGCTCGGTGATTCCGCTGCAGACAAACTGCGTCGCGCGGCGAACTGCATCTTGCCGCTCTGGATGATCTGCGTAACCCGGCGCGCGAAGGATCGCCTCGGCCACGATGGCGGTCCCGCCAATTCGGTATCCGAATGGAATCTTTCCGCCAACTCGATAGACACCCTCGTAGGGCCACTCGCCGCGACTGGGTCCCTCTTGCATCAGCACCATGCTGTCGACGGCCCCCTGCACGGCCTGGGCAAGTTGCTCTGCAGTTGGAGCGGGGCGAACGATGAAAAGGAGTGCCACACAAAGCGAGATGATCATGGGTGCTACGGTACAGGTCGGGTGTGGCACACCCCGCGCGGTGGAGCGCGGCGCCCGCGCCGCCCGCCGACCGCCGCACGCCGCCCGCCGCACGCCGCCCGCCGCCGACTCGCGCGCCGACCGGCAAAATCCCTACGATCGGCTCTATGCTTCGGATTCTCTCTGGTGAGTATCGCTCACGACAACTCCAAATCCCAGACGGCACGCAGACGCGCCCGATGGGTTCGCGCACCAAGTCAGCGGTCTTCAACATTCTGCGCGGATGGTTCGAGGGTGCGCGGGTGCTTGATCTCTTCGCCGGGGTTGGAACCATGGGGATCGAGGCCGCCAGCCTCGGTGCCAGTCGCGTTGTCTGTGTCGAACAGAATCGACAGGTTGGCGAGTATCTGCGCGCCAACATTCTGACGCTCGGTTGTGGCGATCGTGTGCAGTGGATTCAGACCGATGCACTGGGCCCCGGGGCGATTGCCTGCGCGCCGGCGCCGGTCGACATTGTCTTTGTCGATCCACCCTTTGAATTGATGAACGATCCGGGGGGCAAGGCGCGCGTACTCGGACACATCGCGAACTTGAAGCCCACGCTGGCAGAGAAATCATTCGTGATCCTGCGCGCGCCGACCTATTACGCGGATCTCGACTTTGCGATCGAAGGGTTCAGCGGTCCCGAAGCGTACGACTATGGCCCCGAGCAACACATCTTGCTCTACGCGCCCGCCAAGACCGCGCCGGTGGAGTGATCGATGCCATCGCCTTCCGATGGGTTCCCATCGCAGCTGATGCGCGCGAGTCATTGGCGGCGACTGGTGGATGGCACGGTGCCTGTGGTCATCATGCGACCGGTCGAGCGCCGTGACGAGGCACTGCCCTTCCTCTTGTGGTTTCACGGACGAACCGTGACCAAGGAACTCGACCCAGGTCGTTACTTGCGACTCATTCGCTCTGGGATCGCCTGCGTTGCTGTTGATCTGCCTGGTCATGGAGAGCGGCTCGACCTTGCGATGCACGACGGCGCCCAGACGCTGCGGGTGGTGACTCAAGCCGCTGCGGAGATTGACCAGATGATGCGCGACCTCGAGGCGCTTGGCGGATTCGATATCACGCGGGCAGTCATCGGTGGCATGAGCGCTGGTGGAATGACGGCGATGGTGCGCGGATGCTCGGCGCATCCGTTCTGCGGAATGCTGCTCGAATCAACCACAGGTGATTGGGAGAGTCAGCGGCAGCGGGCGATGTATCAGCAGGAACTCGTCGACGCATTCAATCCCATCACGCACTTGAATGCCTGGCGGGACATTCCTCTGCTGGCGATTCACTCCGAGCTCGATGGGTGGGTGCCCATTGAGGGACAGCGCCGATTTCTCGACGCCTTGCGTGGGCGCTCTTCATCACCAGAGAGAATTGAGATGCACGCGTACACCGAAACTGGTGCGCCCCACGAGCACATGGGGTTTGGCAGGATGGCCAGCGATGCCAAGGATCGCGGCACTGCGTTTGTGTCCAAGTGCGTTGGGGGTTTCAGCTAACAGGACGCTGACAGACTCTTCTGTTTCTCGCATCACCGCTTGATCGCCTGCGCTTGTTGGGCGTTGGTCCTTCTCGTGCAGTACCCCACGGTTACGGGGCAGAATCTGCTGGTGAAAGCGATGGGTTTGCCCGTAACCCCGAGGGGCGAACTTGTCCCGCGGCGATGGCACAAGCGCGGTCGGAAGTGCGTGTGCCGGAGGAAAGAAATGGCCACATGGTGCGCGCAGTGGGGACTCAAACCGCCGCATTGTGTGCGCCCTAGTGCATCGGCTCGGAACCAAGTGCTGGGCGAGTTTGCGAGTCGCGCAAGTCTGCGCCGCTCCGCGCAGCATGTCTGAGCCCCAGTACATGCGTTCCGAGACGATGCAACCGTTGCTCATTCGCTTGGCGGGATCGAGATCGTCGCTGCGCCCAAATCGTTCGGCTACAGGAACAACAACCCGATCGCCGCCAACGACAGCCTCGGTTTCCGTGTCTAAGGACTCCGTGATTCCCTCCACCATCTTTCCTCTTTACCTCCCTCTTCGATTTTTCTGAATTCCCAGTCCGTCGCTGCTGCCAAGTTCACTCATCATTGGCGCGCGCTTGCCGGATCATCCCATCCACAATCACATCCCCCCACGCACCGCCCACGCGCAGGGCTTGTTCAGGCCTGGGTCAGGGGTCGTTCTGTTCAGCGTCCTGCTCGTTCGCATCGTGCGCCGGCATAGGCTCCGCCAACACGCGCGGAATCGGACTCACACCGCGCCAAATGAACTCGCCTGATCCACGACCGCAGATTTGTCGGACGAACGCGTCGTACTCGGCTGCGAATTCGGCAAAGTTTTCCGAGAAGTATCCACGGGCGACCAGCGTGCCAGGGAGTCCGCGAATTCCTCCGCGACTCATCAACCGTTGAACCGTGCGTCGATCAGCATTGGTCGACATCCGTTCCTCGAGCGTCTGTGAAATCTGACCAGTAACCGCATCCGTGAGAAGCTCGGCAAGCGCTGCGCGGTACTTTCCATTGGCACCCTCGGCGAAGAAGTGGGTCAGCGCCCACACCTGCGCGTAGTAGGTCAAGAGCCGATCACGACCATCAGCGAGAAACTGTTGCGGGGTGCCATCCAACAACTCTGCAAGGGGAATGAGCTCTTCACGGCGGACCGCGTCGCGCAATTCACCGAATCGCTCGAAGTTGCGCCACGCTGCGAAGAGGGGCTGCCCTTCGCTATCGACGCGATACCCCTCCATGAAAGTCGCCACACCCTCTTCAAGCCACACCGGCAATTCCTGCTGAAAAACAGCCTGCGAATACTGATGCCAACCTTCATGGGCGAGAATCGTCAGCGTGTCGGTTGGGCCAATGTCATAGAGGATCGCCACGGACTTTGATGTGTAACCACCGCGACCGAGTCCCAGGTACGCGCCCGCATCCTCGCCGAGTCGATCCTGTGTGAATTTCACCCATTCGTCGCGCGTCCCAAAGATGAAGGACTCCAACTTGCGCGAAGGCGCGGGCAGCGGAACGATGGCCGTGGTGTACTGGGTGAGCGCGCGCTCGCTGAAATTTGGCAGGAAGCGTCGCAGGTCGCCATTGCGAATCGTGGTGCGAAGCGTGAAGTGATCGGTGTCAATCTGGTGGCCGTCGCGCGTCGCGCTCTTCCACGGATTCACCCGTGGCACGGACAACCGCCGCTGCATCGCCCCGGCCCCCCCGTCCCCGATGGCAGATCCAACCGGCGCACTTACTAGTGGCGCAGTTGCTGCGGGGGCGGGGGCGTCGGTCGGATCATTGTCGCGCGCGCGCGCGGTTGTCCCCAGCGCGTTCGCCGCCGTGGCACGCTGCGAAGTTGCGGTGGTGCGCGCGCAACCGCTGCCTGCCATCGCCAAGAGAATCGACAGCGCGATCGCCTTCCCTTGCGGGATGATGCGGCGCGCGGCGGGTGAATCGAGTGGCAAAGAGAGCGGTTCGAGGAACATCAGTACGAATCACACAGTCGTCGAGAGCGTTTCGAGTGTGCGCTGGGCGGCCACGAGATCCGCCTGCACCTGAGAGAGCATACGCCGCGTTTCTTCGATCACTTCTGGCCTGGCCTTGGCGAGGTATCCGGCGTTGTTGAGCTTCCCCTGAAATCCACTCGCGGCCCGGGTTCGATCGGCGATGGTTTGTTCGAGGCGCTTGCGCTCCGCCCCCACATCGACGGCGTCGACCAGTCCGCTCACCAAGAGTTCAAATCCCTGGAATGGAAAGGCCACCGCATCGGCCGGTCGATTCTCTGGATCCACCTGCTCTGCGCGCGAAAGACCAGCGAGTGTTTCGACAGCGCCACCCCCCGCTGCGATGGATTCAATAATCTCCTTTGGCGCGTGCAGCGTGATGCGCCGCTTGTCATTGACTTGGCGCTCGCCGCGAACATTTCGAATCGCGGTCACCAGCGTCTGCACACGCTCGAATGACTCGATCGCGCGCGCATCATGGAGCTCAGCCGCCGGAGTCGGCCACCGCGCGACTGTGAGCAACGACGCGCTGGGCAGGTCGAGACCGCGCACCGGCGCAGTCGACATCGACCGCACCGGCTCCCAGAGAACTTCAGTCACGAATGGCATCACCGGATGCATGATCCGCAAGATGCCATCGAGCACTGCGCGCAGAACAGCCTGTTGAACGGGATCGCCCTGCACCGTTGGCTTGATCGCTTCGAGATACCAATCGCAGAAGTCTCTCCAGACAAACTCGTAGAGCGCATCTGCCACCTGATTGAACTGGTAGTCACCAAGGGCGCGATCGATGCTTTCGACCGTAAGCGCGAATCGTGCCAAGATCCAGCGATCGGGCAGCGCGACTGCCGTGACGGGATCGCTCGACGGCGTCGAGCCCGCGCACTGCGCCCGCGCGAACCGAGCGGCGTTCCACAACTTTGTGACGAAGTTGCGGCCGCCATCGAAGCGACTCGAAGTGTTGCGGGCCAGCGGTGTTTCCGGGGTCGCGCTGACCAATCCAGCGCTCACCCCATAGGCAGTCACCATCTGCTTCTTCGGATCTGTCGGGCAGAGCTGGGTCGGCGCAGAAACGACATGACCTGATGCGGTGGTGATCGTCTTGGGTGCGAATGCTGCTTGGGTGAAGGGACAGAGCATGTCGATCGGCAAGCGCACATCCTGAGTCGGTGTTGAAATCTGGGTCAACACGAATCGCATCGCGTCGGCGCCATGCGTGGCAATGATGTCGCGGGGATCCACACCATTGCCAAGCGACTTCGACATTTTCTGCCCGAATCCATCCTGCACAACGCTGTGAATGAAGACAGAATGGAAGGGCAAGCGACCCTTCAAGAAATAGCGATTGAACATCACCATGCGACTCACCCAGAGGGTGATGATCTCACGGGCAGTCGAGAGCACCGCACTGGGATTGAATGTCTCGAGCATGCCATCCAGCTCAAATCGTGCTGGATTGGGCCACCCGAGCGTGCTCATCGGCCAGAGCGCACTCGAGAACCAGGTGTCGAGTACATCGGGGTCTTGCACGAAACCTGCGGCGGTGAGTTGGGCGCCGAGGGTTGCATCGAGCGCCTCTGGCAAACAGACAAAGAGTTCGATTCGACCATCCGAAAGTTCGCGACGCATTTCGCACGCGCCGCGGTCGGTCCAGGCATTCGCTTCTGGGGCATCCGCGACCGCGAACGACTTCGACCAGACGGGTATGCGATGCCCCCACCACAATTGACGAGAGATGCACCAGTCGCGGATCCCCTCGTGCCAGTGCTGAAATGTTTTGGCGTAGCGCGCCGGAAAGAACTTCAGACCGCCATCGCCCAGGCGTGCCGCCGGCGCAGAAGCCGGGCGCTCGCCCTCATACTGCGCCTCATCCATCGCCCGCAGCGCACTGCCGCACAAGCGATCGTCCGTGACGCGCACGTACCACTGATCCGAGAGGTAGGGTTCCACTGGAACATGACTTCGGTAACTGTGACCAACAGTGTGGCGATAGGGAATGACCTTCTCGAGCAGTCCATTGGTCTTGAACCAGGCGACAACTGCTACGCGCGCCTCCTCGCGCGACATGCCCACGAATGCGCGCGCGGCCGCTGAGACATCGGTCCAACCATGTCGATCACTAATCGATCCATCGGGAGCCATGATGTTGATCGCCTGCAGATTGTGCCGGCGACCGAGTTCCCAATCGTTTGGATCATGCGCGGGGGTTACCTTCAGAAACCCGCTCGCAAACTTCGCCTTGCCATCGAGTGGATCGCCACCGAGTTCGACTGGCCTCACGACATAATCGTCTTCGATGATTGGGATCACGCGATCAACAATCGGCAAGCGCACCTGCTTGCCGCGAAGTGCAGCGGCACGCGGGTCTTTGGGATTCACACCCACCGCCGTGTCGCCGAGCATCGTTTCGGGGCGCGTTGTTGCGACCGTGACGAAACCCGATCCATCGGCGAGTGGATAGCGCAAGTACCAGAAGAAGCCATCGACCTCTTCCATCTCAACTTCGTCGTCGGCGAGCGCGGTCTGCGAGGCGGGATCCCAGTTCACCAACCGTTTTCCCCGTTCGATCAGACCATCCTGGAAGAGTCGAAAGAAGGCCTCGCGCACCGCCGCCGTGCAAACGGGATCCATCGTGAAGCGGGTGCGCGCCTCGTCGCATGAAGCCCCCATCTCCCGTAGCTGCGCCAGGATTACGGCCTCGTACTCGTCCTTCCACGCCTGCACTTTCGCCACAAACTCTTCGCGCGTGAAATCGGTGCGGCGCTTTCCCTGCATGAGCAGCCGCTTCTCAACCACCGTCTGCGTGGCGATCCCAGCATGATCGGTGCCCGGCATCCACATCGTGTTCAACCCCCGCATGCGCGCCACGCGAACGAGAACATCCTGCAGCGTGTTGTTGAGGGCATGACCCAAGTGCAGCGCCGCAGTCACATTGGGTGGAGGAATGAAAACGGAATAGGGCGCGCCCGAACTCGTCGGCTCGGCGTGAAAGCATCCCGCGGCAGACCACCGTGCAAGGATGACTGGCTCGTGATCACTCGGTGAGTAGGATTTCGCCTGCGTGATCTCGGTCATATCGAATCAAGTCTACAGATCGACAATGCTGGGGTTGATTGTCGCCACAGGCACGACCAGTGGATGCGATCGCGCCGCGGATGCCCCGCAGTTGAATCCAGATGATCCCATCGCGATGCGGGCGACGATCACCGCCATCGAGTCATCTCTTCAATCGGCGCGCTTTTCAGAGGCACTTCGCATCGCCACCCGCTTGACGGAAGTCGCTCCGCAGAGTTGCGAGGCGTTCGAGTTGCTCGGCCGCGTTGAGATCGCACTCTCGCTCGATGCCCGCGCGCCGCTCGCCCAGCAAACAGCGCGAAATGCGGCGGCGGCGGCGTACAAGCGCGCCGTCGAACTCTGCGCGCCGAGTGCGGGCTTGCTCAACGCCGCGGGAGTTGCCGCCCAGTCTGCGGACGATCTCGCGGGAGCAGTCGGATTCTTCGCGCGCGCGCGCGAGCTCGATCCAACCAATCCGCAGCACCCGCTCTTTCAAGGATTGGCGCTCATGCAGATGAGCCAGTTCGACGCGGCGGGAGTGTCGCTTGCGCGCGCGCGAGCTCTCGACCCGCAGTCGCCGTGGGTGGTCGCGGCGCTCTCTGGTCTCGCGCTTCAACAGGGCGACGCGCCACGGGCACTTGAACTGGCGCGCGAGGCGCGCCTGCTCGATCCACGAAGCGATGAGCTTCGCATCGCCGAGGCCAAGGCGCTGCGAAAACTCGCTCGGCATCAGGAAGTGCTGACGCTGCTCTTGGCACTCCCCGAGCGAGCCCGTCTCACCGAGGCGATCGCGTGGGAAATCGCGGCGGCGCATGAATCGATGGGTGATCCCACTGCTGCGGCAGAGGCCTGGGCCAAGTGGGCGGAATTTTGTGGCACAGCCGAATCAGCACTCGACGCGGCGCGCAGATGGACTCTGGCCAAGGATCCGATTCAGGCACAGACTTGGAGCATGGTGGCGCGCCAACGCGGAGCGCGGTGAACGGGGCGCGACCCGTGCGCTTGAGTGCCATCAACTGACCTCCCGAATTGCGCCGAATGCGAAGGTTTCTGCTGGTCTGGTTTGAGGGGGAAGGTCACCTGCTCGAAAGGCTCATTCCTATCCATCTTTGCCGCACTCTGTGCTGCACTCGGTGCATATGGGCGACTTGCCGGTGGGATAGCCGCACGCGCCGCAGCGTTTTCGTCGAAGAAGGACGTCGCGTCGTGCCTAGGAGATGCGATAAAGAACGAGGTAGGACACGACAGCGAACACGATCCAGTTCACCAGAAATCCACCGATGATCGGACGCAAGGGCAGCGCGTATGGCGCGCGATGATTCCCCTGGTAGCCGGTAAGTGGGAATCCCCAGCTTGTTTTCCACACCTCGAAGGTCGTATCGCTCGAATGCAAAGCCATCAACGCAGGGAACGGCCATCCTCGCGCATCTTCAAAGAGAGCATGACAACTGTCGATCTGCTCGCGAGTTGGCTTGATTCGAATTCGGCTCCATGCAGGCCCCTCAACTACGGACTGTGCCACTTTTGACGGCTCTGCCTCAATCGCGAAACTCAGCACGCCACTTGCCGTAGAACCATTTGCAAACAGCCCACCCTGCCAGGCGGGACCAACCGTGGAAGTGACGATCTGGCGAGCAGTGCCTTCGAAGCAGTCTTCATAAAGTCCCGACCACTAGGCGACGACAACGGTCAGCGCCGCCCCGCTCACAACGGCCCACATCATCAATCTGCTGCTGCGGGCGTAGCAACCCATCCCCAGTAGTTGGTGAGTGGACCGCATGATCTTTATGTCGGCGGCGGCAGGCATGGATCACCTAGAAACGCCTGGGTCCTGCCAGTCGGCGTAACAACTTGTGTTCCTCTAGCGACACAACTTGAGCAGTACCAATGCTCTCCCGTGTTCGTCCAAGTTTGGCTGTAGGTGCGCTTGTAATGACAAGTCGTTGAGTCGCCCATGCCTGGGGCCGTTGGTGTAATCGGATCGGCGATCCAGGGTGTATGCCCGAACGGTAAACCGAAAGTAGTTGTACAAGAACAAGGCCATCTGATGGCGCAATTCGAAAATGACTCCACTGAGATACTCGTTGGCAGAATGCCTCCTGAGGGGGGGTATCCGGTTCCCGACTGCAGAGCCACCCCTCATGAGGTTTCGGCGATCACGATCGGTGCCGCCTTTCGTGTGTTGGCTGTTACTGGCCTTCATTCCACCTGCCTTCGCGGTGCAGATACTTCGCATGTTGCCACGTATTCAGCTGGTGTTTGCTTGCCAAGCGCGCGCGAGGTGATCCTCACCCCTTCAACCAGCGCCCGCCATCGAGTCGAATAACCACGCCCGTCAGGAATGAGGCATCGAGCGCCAACCATGCCGCACACTTGGCGGCTTCGTCTGGACTCCCCGCGCGCCCGAGCGGGGTCTTTGCGATGTATCGCTTCTTGAATTCCTCGTCGGCCCCCTCTGGCCACGCCACAACTCCAGGCGCGATCCCATTCACGCGAACAAGCGGCGCGAGTTCGACTGCCATCGCTTGAACCAGCGCGCTCACTGCTCCCTTCGATGCAAAGTATGCGGCGTGCGAGCTGTAGAGCCGTCCCTCCACATGCATGTCGGTGAAGCACACCACGGCGCCCCCGGCTGGAAGGATGCTCTTGGCGAGCCGTGGCGCGAGCGCCTGTGTCAACAGGAGCGGCGCGAGCGCATTCACTCGATAATCACTGAGCGCTTGATCTGGCTCGATCGAGCCAATCGGCTGCGCCCGATACCGCGCTGCGCAGTGCACAACAACATCGAGCGGCCCCTGCGCGACCGCGACCCCCAGCGCCTGCACCGCGACCACATCATCCAAATCAGCGGCGTGCACTTCAATGGGCGCGTCTGCGTGTCCAGCCGCGCGCGCTGCCTGTTGCACCGCGAGAAGAGCGGCCTGAGAGCGATCGTCGATCCGGCGCACCGCAAGCACGATGGCATGTCCCCGCGACGCGAACTCGAGCGCCGTGGCGAGTCCAACTCGCAGGGCTGCCCCAGTCACCAGCGTCCGCGGGCGACGGCCAGACTTCTCGCTGGAACTGTTGCCTCGCTCACCATTCATGCGCTGAGTATTACCATCGCCCAACCCAAGCCAATGCCAGCGCAAGCCCCACCAATCACACCGCGGTCGAACACACCCGCGACCACTGCGCGTGGGAGCCGCCTCGGAAAGTCGCGCGCCATCGCAGTCTGTGCCGTCATGCTCGTCGTTGCGACGGCGCTGGTGGTGCTCTTGAACCCGCGAATCGTTGGCTCGTTCGTTGCCAGTCGTTTGAGCGACACCGCGGGCGGCATTGTGACTCTCGATTCGTTTCGCTGGACGGGTTGGGGGTCGGCTGAGATCCGTGGCGTTCGCCTGAGCACCCCAAACTGGTCTGGGCCAGGCAGCGAAATCGCCCACATCGATCGCGTGCAGATCGAGGTGGCCGTGTTCTCACTTGTCTGGGGCAACACGACCATCCGAAGCCTTGTGGTGGATGGCCTTCAGTTGACCGCCGTTGAAGATCCCAGCGGCGGCAGCCTCTACAACTTTCAGACGCTTGACAGAAAGCAGGCCGGGGCGCCCGCGGAGAATCCGGTGATTGTGGAGCGAGCGACTTTGAACAGCATCGCCGTATCGATCCAGCGCCTCGACCACGGCGGCCCCGTCGAACTCATGAGTTTTCTCGCAACGGCCGCCGTGCGACCTTCGCCCGACGACCAGTCGCTTTCGCTCGTCTCGTTCAATCAAGTCGAGGGACCGATCCAGGTGTCGGGCTCGTTCAACCAGACCACGCTTGGGTTCGATCTCGCCGTGGCCGGAATCTCGATTGGCCAAGACCTGAGTCTGATTATGCCGCGGAATTTTCGCGCGCTGGTTGCCCAAGCTGAGGCAACAGGAACAGTGAAGTCGGCGCGGCTGCGCATGAGCCCGGGGACCGAAGTGCATGGGATTGTTGAACTCGCAGACTTTCGGGCGACACTTCCGGCTGGTGGATTTGAGGAGTGGGTGCGATACGAGAACCAGACCATTTCACCTGCGCGCGGCTTTCTTCAAGTGCAACTCCGATCGGGAACGGTTGAAGTCACTGGATCACAACTCGACTTTCGCGATCTTGACTTTGAACTCGTCAATACTGCGGCAGATGGTCGCGTGGCGACGCTCCCCGTTCGTGCCACGCTGACGATGGACCTCGCAACCCTGAAGATCGAGGCGTTCGAGTGGGGCGACCGTTCCAAGTGGATCGACAAGATCCGCGCCTTCGCACCCTTCGATCTGAGCCTGATGGTTCCAAAGTTTTCGCTTGGACAAACGGCGCAGGAAACCGCCATCGAAGTGCCCCGCTTGGCCGCCGAATTCATGAAGACCTTCCAAGTGACCGAACTTGAGTTTTCATTGCAGGTGACCGCGTCACGGGCTACCAGCGTCGAGGCTGCCGACGGTTCGTTCGCGTCGATGCCGGTGACCACCTCAGGCACCCTGTCCATCACCGATGGTCGCGGTGCGTTCGAGGACTTCGCCTACCCAGTGCACGACATTCGATCCACCGTGCTTTTTTCTGGATCGCGTGCCGACATCACTTCGCTGACCGGTGTGGGACCCGACGGCGAAGGTGTGACCATTCATGGAGCGATCACCAACATCGGATCGAACGCTGGGGTGACCCTCGTGATCGCCGCACCCTCTGCCTCCATTGACCAGACACTCTTCGACAGTTTTCCTGCGCGGGAGCGCGACCTTCTCGCGGGGCTCTTCTGGCAAGAGGGTTTTCGCTCGCTGCAATCGGCCGGAGTGCTTTTCGATGCAGCCCAAGTCGCCGATGCCGTGACCGAATTGAAGAGCTGCGAGAGCCGATTGACGGTGATGACCCAATCCGACCAGGGCAATGAGGAAGCGTCGAAAATTGCTGAACTTGCCACGCGCGCTGGGCAACTGCAACGAATCATCGACCATGGCGCATTCACGCCCGGCGGTCGGCTGGCTTTCGAGTTTCGAGTCTCGCGCGCCGAGACTGAAGGGGCGAAGGTCGATGTCGCCGGGGAGATCCGCTTGATGCATGCCGACATCCTCACCACCACCTTCCCCTATCCGATCAGGGCCAGCAGCGGCGTCATCACCATTCGAGACGAACGCCTGGACTTCGGAGTGGGGATCCCCTTTCGCACCCTCGATGGCGCCGAGGGATTATTCAACGGACACATTCAGCTCGGCGATACGCAACAGGTCGGCAGGGATCCCACCCAACTCGCGTTCACCCTGACTGACGATCAGTTGAATCCGCTCCTCTTCTTGGCGATTCCGCCCGATGCAACCGCGAGTCAGGTGGGCTGGCCGGGCGCGCGACTTTCGCGTGGCGGAACAACGCTCTCACAGCTCGACCCGCGCGGCATTTTTTCACTCCGCGGCCAGATCAGCATCGCCGCGGATGGCGAACTCGCAGTTGGTTGCGACATCGAGCTGCGCGGCGGATCGATCCATCCGACTGTCGCGACTGGGCAGATCATCGCCGATGAGGGTCTCAGTTGGCCCGTCGGCTTTGGGCTCGATGACTGCACTGGTTCATTTCGTTTGACAGATGACACCGTGGTCGTGAACTCCTTTTCTGGATTTCGCCGGGGCGGCGAGATTGAAGCCATCGGTCAGGTCTCGCTCGATGGAACGGCCACCGACCTCACCATCAAACTTCGCGCCATGGAACTCGCGGATTATGCGATCAACCTCCTTCCCTTCGACGAGCGCGAGAATGCCGCCGCACTGTGGGATCGCTATCAACCGACTGGTCAATTCGACGCTGACATCGTCTTGACGACTCCACGCGCGGGCGGTCCGGTCGAGAGTCGACTCGCGGTGACGCCGCGAACATTCGGACTCACCTTCGGGGGCGGCCCAATCGAGGCCCGCTTCGACTCGGGAACACTGCATGTCGAGCAGCAGGTGGTGCGCTGCGATGCGCTCACGGGAACACTCAGCCCGGTTGGTGGTTTGCCCACCGCCATCTGCATCGACGGGAGCTACGGCGAGGCGACTGGGCAGCTCGATCTCAGTGGGTCGATCCAGAACGGGCTGATTCACGGCCCGCTCATCGCTGAGTTGGTCAAGTTGCTCGGCGAACACGCGGCGAAGTCGTTCATGCAAGAGTTCAAACCAGAGGGTCGCTATGACGCGCAATTTTCCTGTTCCATGCAGCCGGGTCGCGGCGGAGACTCCTTCGAACTTGACGGGTGGATCAACGACCTCTCGCTCGGCAGTGATGCGGCGCGGCTCTCGCTTGGATTCACAACTCCTTTGCACATCCACAGCACCGACCTGGCGCTCCGCATCTTGCCCTTTCGAGCGAGTTTCCCAGGTGGCTCGATCGATGGATGCGGATGGCTCGCAAGCGATGGCGCCGGAGCGATCAACGCGGGCGAGTTCTCTTTTGATCTCCTGGCGCTCGGAACAGGCGCCGATGTCATTGCAGCGCTGCCAGCGGCGGCGCGCGATCCCCTAACCCAAATCGGTTTTTCCTGCCCGGACATTCTGCGCGCGGCGACGACCATCCGGCTCAGCCCGCGCGGGGAATTGGTTCGCACCGATGTCGCCAGCGACATTTCAATCCATGGAGCGTCGCTGGCGATGAGCCCACATATGTCGCAGTTCAGCGCCAATGTGGGACTGACGATCGCCAGCGACGCTGAGGCCACATCGTTGGTCGGCGAAGTCACCAACGGTCGGGCAATTCTTGCGGGGCGGGAGATCAACAATTTCTCGACCATGCTTCACAAGCACGAAACGAACCCAGAGTTCTTCATCGAACGATTTCACGGCTCGATGGGGACCGGTTCGATCGCGGGCGATGCGCGCGTTGAGCTGGCGGCGCCCCATCGGTTCGAAATGGATTTCACGCTCATGGGGGTGCCAATCGCTGCGCTGGCGCTGCCCCGCGACGGGGTCGATCCATCGCTACCGACTCCAGCGGGAGAACCCGGTCTGGTGAGCGCGCGAATCGGTCTGGGCGGAGATGCCAGCGGCGTTGGATCCCGCCGTGGGAGAGGTTCGGCATCGATCAAGGAGGCCGAACTCGCGCGGCTGCCGATCGCGCTGGCCATCCTGCAAGTCGCCCAATTGAGCCTGGCGCTCGACACAGTGGTCACCGAGGGTGATTTCGAGTTCACGATTGATCAGGATCGCCTGCACTTCGACGAGTTCAAGATTGCCTGCCGCGACGTCGTGCTCTCTGGCGACGGCTGGCTGAACACAGAGACAACTGAACTCGCGCTGCGCTTGAGAAATCGCGGCACGCTTCCCATCCTCAGCGATCTGCTAGGAGGCGTTACCAATCAGCTCTTCCAAATCGATGTGCGCGGAACGCTTCAAGAACCACGGGGCTCGATCGCTCCACTTCCAGGACTCATCCCAGCTCCCGAACTGAATCGCGCAGGACCGATTGCGAGCGCTTCACAATGAACGATCGAAACACCCGCCTCGCGCCGCACATCCGCAGCGCCATCGATGCAATCGTCGACCTCGCCGCACCCACCGGCACTAGCGACCCGGGTCATGCCCAGCGCCGATTGCTGGTCGCCGAGATGGTGGCAACTTCGCTGCGCCTCTTCGACGATGGACTCACCACGGGCGAACTTCGACTCGCGCGGCAGGCACTGCGAGAAATGCGCGCGGGATTCACCATGTTCAACCGCTATCGCGCGCTGCGCAAGATCGCCGTCTTCGGCAGCGCGCGAACACCGCGCGAGCATCCGGATTATGTGGCGGCCGTCGCGTTTTCAAGGCTGCTCGCCTCGCGCGGCTGGATGGCGATCACCGGCGCGGGTCCCGGGATCATGCAGGCCGGCATCGAGGGACCGACTCCCGAACACGCCTTTGGATTGAGCATTCGCCTGCCCTTTGAAGACAAGCCAAATCCGGTGATCGCCAACGATCCCAAGTTGCTCACTTTTCGCTACTTCTTCACCCGCAAGCTGGCATTCATGGGAAACGCAGATGCCGTCGCGGCATTTCCGGGTGGATTCGGAACACAAGATGAACTCTTCGAAGCGCTCACTCTGGTGCAAACTGGTCGCAACGCCATCATCCCAATCGTGCTCGTCGAGGGGCACAGCGGCGATGGGCAACCACTGGGCTACTGGAAAAACTGGGATCGCTTCGTGCGAGATTCGATGCATGCCACGGGATGGATCAGTCCAGAGGACGAGAGCCTCTATCGCCTCGCTGCGTCGCCAATCGACGCCGCCAACATTGTCACTCAGTTCTATTTGCGTTATCGATCGAGTCGATATGTGGACGATCGCTTTGTCATCCGACTTGACGCGCCGCTGCCACCGAATGCCTGCGCGGTTTTCGAGCGCGATTTCGGCGGCTTGCTCGCCAGCGGCAGTTTCGAGCAGGGCAATGACCTCGATGGCGACGACGCTCCTGCTGGCACGCCGCGTCTGTGGTTCCGTCACAATCGAAAGTACATAGGACTGGTTCGTCGCCTGATCGATCGGATCAACGAGATGCCACAGATCGCCGCGAAATGAAGATCATCGCGACGATCGTCATGGCATCTGTGGCATCGGCAGTCGTGGGCGGGTGTGCACTCTCCGAGCCGCTTGCCGGCAGCGCCGATGGATCCGCCAACGACCCGTCGCAGCCCATCTCGAGCGGGCCACTCAAGCGCGTCACGCTGCCGGTTGACGATGGGGTGACCGACGGCATTGCGATCATTCAGTGGCAGGTCATCGATGCGCCCGCGGTGATTTCGGATTTTTTTCAAGCACACCCGTTCACGGAGACCTCACGGCAGTCGCAGGAAGCCTTGGCGCGCAACGGAATTCGCGTCGCGCAAATTGCCTACGCCGACCTTCCCACGGCACTGGACGAACTCGGCGGCACCTACGCGAATGTCCGGGTATGGCTTGGACAAGCAACGAATTGGAACCAGCTTGGATCGCTCCAGATTCGTGGATCCTTGGCAGTCGTGGTCGACGGCAGCACGCGCAGGCTCGCGGCCGGCACGCTCCAACTGCTGCTGCGCGGTTGGACCGTGCCGCTTGAAACGGGAGCGGCAACCGACATCGAGATTCTGCCGGCCTTTCTGGGTGGTGGGAGCGTTCCCGGTGCCCGGGCCACCCAGCGAGAACTCTTTTCTTCGGCTGGGATCTTTGCGGCACTTCCGAGGGGCAGTGCGCTGCTCATCACCGGACTCCCGCCTGGAATGGGTGACGCGGCGTCCACGCGCGGACCATCGGCGGGACCACCCGTCTCGCCGCCGCCGACTCTGGGCGAATTGCTCTTGACCAATGGCAACACGGAATCCTCGGCACTTCGCCTGCACCCCATCGTGGTGGTGATCCCGCTTGTTTCCGCCCGGCACTTTCCGGATTCCCCGCCCGTAGAATCGCCCGCCGCACCAGAACCATAGATGGACTCACCACGCTCTCCGCAACCAGAAGAAGTCGATATCGCCCGCCATCGGCGGCGACTCCTCTCCATTTCTGTGGTACCGACCCTGCTTACTCTGGGAAATCTGGTCTGCGGTTTCGCCGCGATTCACTATGCGAGCAAGCCGATCGGACCAAGCACTGTCCTGGGATGGAGCACCCTGACAATCGCGGGAACGCTGGTTTTCATTGGCATGCTCTTCGATGCACTCGACGGATTTGCTGCCCGACTTACCCGCTCGGCCAGCGAGTTCGGCGCGCAACTCGATTCGATGGCGGACATGGTCACCTTCGGGGTGGCACCGGCCTACATGGTCCTGCGCCTGGTGAGTTACTACTACGGTGGTCCAGACCACTACACCGGAATTCTCGGTCCAGATGCAGACAACGCCTACGGAAAGATCATGTGGGGGATCGCCGCGTTTTACATCTGCTGCACGGCGCTGCGCTTGGCGCGGTTCAATGCTGAAACGACCTCAACAGACGAAGCTGACCATAGATTTTTCCGCGGATTGCCCTCGCCAGGCGCTGCCGGCGCCGTGGCGAGTTTGACATTGCTGCATCAACACCTGGCGCTGGTTCGCTTTCACGAAGTTCCACCGGATGGCTTCGAGCGAACATCGGCGCTCGCACTGCCACTCATCACCCTCTTGGTCTCGGCGGCGATGATCTCACGGCTTCCCTACGCCCACATCGTCAATCGCTATCTGCGCGGACGACAGCCCTTCGCATTCGTCGCTTGGATGATGCTGCCGCTCGCTTTTGCGGTGTGGTGGTTCCAAGTTGGGCTCGCCGCGTGCTTCACGATCTACGCGCTCTCGGGACCGGTGCGAAGATTGATGCACAGATTTCAGTCACGCGGCGCCGCTGCCGCGCGAGACGAGCGTTCACCGACGAATCTGCGATGAGATCCCGATGAGTCCCGTCGCGACCCCAACACAACTCCCCGATCGCTTCGGCGCCTTTGGCGGGCGCTATGTCCCAGAGACACTTGTGCAGGCTCTCGAAGAACTGGAGAGTGCCTACATCGCTGCCCGCGCCGACCCATCTTTCACCGCTGAAGTGGATGCGCTGCTCAAACACTTCGTGGGTCGGGCGACACCACTCACCGATGCCCTGCGACTGTCGCGCTTCGCCGGCGGCGCGCGCATTGCCCTCAAGCGCGAGGACCTCGCCCACACCGGCGCACACAAGATCAACAACACCATCGGTCAAGGACTGCTCGCCAAGCGCATGGGAAAGAAGCGGGTCATCGCCGAGACCGGTGCCGGACAGCACGGTGTCGCCACCGCGACGGCTTGCGCGCACTACGGAATTCCCTGCGAGATCTATATGGGATCTGAGGACATTCGCCGCCAGTCCTTGAATGTCTTTCGCATGAAACTGCTCGGGGCAAAGGTCAACGAAGTGACCTCAGGATCGTGCACCCTCAAGGATGCAACCAACCAAGCGATGCGCGACTGGATGGGTTCCGTGGGCGACACCCATTACATTCTTGGAAGCGTGGTGGGACCGCACCCCTTCCCAACCATGGTGCGGGATTTTCAAAGCGTCATCGGTCGCGAGTGCCGGGCGCAATCCCTCGAGCAGTTTGGGATGCTGCCGAGCGCCATCGTCGCCTGCGTTGGCGGCGGATCGAATGCAGCTGGAATCTTCGCCCCCTTTATCAATGACCCCGCCGTTGCGCTCGTGGGAGTCGAGGCCGGTGGGCGCGGCAATTCACCGGGCGACCATGCTGCGCCGCTTTCCTTTGGATCGCCCGGCGTGCTCCACGGCTCCTACTCGTATGTTCTGCAAACTCTCGAGGGACAGACAGCCGCCGTGCACTCATGCAGCGCTGGACTGGATTATCCAGGGGTCGGTCCCGAGCATTCCTACTGGCGCGACTTGGGGCGGGTGAAGTACTGCGCAGTCACAGACGCGCAGGCACTAGCGGGGTTTCAACTCCTGGCAGAGCATGAGGGGATCATCCCCGCGCTCGAGACTGCCCACGCTGTCTGGCACGCGGTCGAGATGGCTCGATCGATGCCCAAGTCGGCGCTGCTGGTGATCAACATCTCAGGTCGCGGCGACAAGGATGTCAATGAGGCGATGCGTCTTTTGTCGCTGGCTTCCCAGCATCCTTCGGCATGAATTCAAGCGCGATTGGATAGTGATCGCTGGCGTATCCCGCCGGCGGCTCGTCAGTCTTCCAGTCGTAGTCGTCGCCGGGATGCAATGTCGAGAGCACAAAGAATGATCCCGGGACAACATCTTTGGCGAAGCCCGCAGACATCAAGATGTAATCGATGGGCCGGCCCGACTCGTGCGTGGTGTACTTCTCGCGCAGCGCGTCCCAGACTGCATCGGGCATCTTCTCGCCCTTCTTGGGTTGATCTGCGGCGGGACGATAGTCATAGCCAGTCGCCAGCCCGGTGGCGCGATACGCCTTGGCGATGTCTGAGAGCGGCGTGGTGTTGAAGTCACCAACGATCACCAGATTTCGATCGGGATCCTTGGCGAGGTCTGCTTGAACGAACTCGAGAATCTTCTCTGCCTCAGCCGCGCGATGACCCTCGAAGTCCTTGCCACCAGCCTTGTGATGGATCGCATACGCCGTGAGGCTGTAACCACCTGGGAATTCGATGTCGACCGCCAGCGGGCTACGCTGGAATTTCGTTGGATCATTCGGGGTTGCGCCAGGCTCTGCGGCAGCGGGCGCTTCGCCACGCAACTTGGCATCCAAAAAAACCCGCGCGTTCTTCAGGGGAAATCGTGAGAGCACCGACTGCTCGACACCGCGGTAGTAGCCAGCATCAAGACTCTCCACAAAGGTGTAACCCGAGTCCTTGAGATAGGTATCTCGAAACCAGATCAGTGCCTCCTTCGACTCGATCTCCTCGAGAAAGAGCACATCGGCATCCAAGCGCACGATCGCCTTGGCGAGTGCCTTGGCGCGATCATCCTTGATTTGCAACTTCGCCTCTTCCCACTTGTTGTCAAGCGTCGGATCATCGACATGATCGAACATGTTCGCCAGGTTGTAGGCCGCGATGCGCACCGCACCCGCGGTCTTCTTCGGCGGATCCACAATTCCAAATCGCGGACCAGGGCCGCGCTTCGGCTTGGCTTCCTTCTGCTGGGTTTCCTTCGGCTTGGCTTCCTTCTGCTGGGTTTGCTTCGTCTGGGTTTGCTTCTTGGATTCTGGCGCGTTCTGCGGAAGTGGTGAAGCGCCGAGCGCAAGGGTCACGGCGAGTGCGAGCGATCCACGGCCGAGGCAGTTGAGGAGTGTCATCCTTGGATACTAACTTCCTACCATCCGAAGATGCCAGTCTGGTCGAGCCGACATCGATTCAACGAATATCAGATCGCCCGCGAATTGCGCCGAAAGAAGAGTCGCTCCGAACAAACTCTGGTCACCCGCCATGGAACCGAAGTGAGTGCCAGACGCTCGCGGGCAATCGGACCGCTGCTGCGCGCCTTCGCCCGATTTGTCCGCCGCGACTGGCGCAGTGTGCTCGTCGCCCTCTTCTGCGCATCGATTGCCGCGATCCTCGAGCTGCTCCCCCCGGCTGCAACCAAGATTGCGATTGACAATGTCTTCTCGGGGCTGCCGCTGCCCGCAGCACTCGCGCGGTGGATCCCAAACGCGCAGTCGCTTCCCAAATCGCCCAGCGAATTGCTGGCTGTACTCGCGATCGCGATTGTTGTGATTGCTTTTGTTGCTGTCTTCTTCGGACTCATTGGTCGCTGGCTCGCGACGCGCACAGTCAAGCGCGTGCAGAATCGGGTGCGGCGATTGGTCTTTTCGCAGGCCATGCGCTTGCCCCTGGCGCGCATTCAACAGATGCGCACCGGCGGATTCGTGGCCACGCTGCGCGAAGATGGTGGTGGCGTTGGAGATCTCGTCTTCAGCATGCTCTACAACCCTTGGCGAGCGCTCATCCAACTGGTCGGCAGTCTGGCGGTACTGGCCATCACAGATTGGAGACTCTTGCTCGGCGCGCTGGTGCTGCTGCCGGTGATCGTGCTCACCCACCGCACCTGGATCGGACGAATCCGTCCGATGTACCGCGACATCAAGGTCACCCGCGATGGCATCGATGCCCATGCCACCGAGGTCTTTGGTGGAATGCGCGTGGTGCGCGGCTTCGGGCGATCGCGCACCGAGTCATTGCGCTACACCGAGGGCAGTCACTTGATGGCCAGACAGGAACTCCTCGTCTGGTGGTGGTCGCGCGGCATCGACCTGGCGTGGGCGCTCTTCATTCCCGTGGCATCGGCCGCACTGCTTTGGTATGGCGGCACGCAGGTGCTGCGCGGAACGCTCACGGCCGGCGATCTGGTGCTCTTTCTGACCTATGTGATGATGCTGCTCATCCCCATTCAGATGCTGGCGTCGAGCGCCACAGCATTCCAAGCGAATCTGGCGGGGTTGGACCGCATTCTCGACTTGCTCGGCGAGAAGCCGGAGATGCCCGACCATCCGAGTGCCATCCGCTTGCACAAGCGCGAGATCGTGGGCGATGTTGGCTTTCGGGATGTCGCCTATCGATACCCCGGCGCACTTGACGATGTGCTCCGAAACATTTCATTCGATGCCCGTGCTGGGCAGACCATCGCGCTGGTCGGTCCATCGGGCAGTGGAAAGACCACGCTTTGCAATTTGGTTGCCCGATTCTTTGATGCCACCCACGGATCGATCACAGTCGATGGCCGCAATCTGCGTGACATCACCCTCGACTCATGGCGCGGCGCACTGGGAATTGTCGAACAGGATGTGTTTCTCTTTGACGGCACCGTGGCAGACAACATCCGCTATGGCGACCGCGCGGCACTGCCAGCGCGCGTGCGGCGCGCTGCAGAACTTGCCAATGCGCTCGAGTTCATCGATCAACTTCCCCAGGGCCTCGACACGCGTATTGGCGAGCGCGGCGTGCGGCTCTCGGGTGGACAGCGCCAACGGCTCGCCATCGCTCGGGCGATCCTGGCCGATCCGCGGATTCTCATCCTCGACGAAGCCACCAGCAGCCTCGACTCGCAGAGCGAGCGGCTCATTCAGTCGGCGCTCTTCACTTTGGTGCAGGATCGCACCACATTCGTGATCGCCCACCGACTGAGCACCATCCAACACGCCGACTTGATTTTGGTGCTTGAGAAGGGTGAAATCACTGCGGCGGGAAGTCATGCCCACCTGATGGTCGCCAGTGAGAAGTATCAGAACATGGTGCTGATGCAGACTGCGGTTCCGCCGCCGCCCAAGGTGATCGCTGGTCAGCCTCTATCCTCGCCGCCGTGACAATGACCTACGGCCAATATCTGCGCGTGCCCGAACTGCTCTCGCTTCAGCACCCACTTTCGGGCGGACGCGATCACGACGAGACGCTCTTCATCATCATTCATCAGGTCTACGAACTCTGGTTCAAGCAGCAGATTCACGAGGCGCTGTTCCTGCAGCGGGCGCTCGAAGCTGCCGACGATCCCACCGCGCTGGCCACGCTCAAGCGCATGCTGACCATCCTCAAGACCATGGTTGGACAAATCGATGTACTCGAAACGATGAGCCCCGTCTCGTTCCTCTCCTTCCGATCACTGCTTTCCAATGCCAGTGGATTCCAGTCGGCGCAGTTTCGCGAATTCGAATTCATCGTTGGCAATCGCAAGGCGGCTGCTGTCGAGCGCTATCCAGAGGGAAGCCCAGAGCGCGCCACACTCGTCGCCCGCCTCGGCGAGTTCACACTCTGGCAGTCCTTCCTGCGTCGGCTCAAGAGCGGCGGACACACGATTCCGGATGCGCTCCTGGCAGCTCCGCTGCAAGCACTTCCAGAGAGCGATCCCGTTCTGCAAGAGACGCTGCTGAACATTTATCACAAACACCCCAGTGATCGCATGCTTTGCGAACTGCTGGTTGACCTCGATGAGGGGATTCAAGAGTGGCGCTATCGCCATGTGAAGATGGTCGAGCGAACGATTGGAGCCCGTTTGGGAACTGGCGGATCCCCTGGCGCTGCCTATCTGCGCGCCACGCTCTTCACGCCACTCTTCACAGATCTCTGGACGATCCGCGATCGAATCTGACTTTGGCGTTCTCTGTCGAAGCGTTCACTGTCCCAGCGCGCCAGAGCCCGATCGAATCTGAATTCGACCCGTGGTCATATCCCAGGTCATCGCCGCGGCCCGCAGTGGAGTGCCTTGTCCCTTGGGAAGCACATTGACGAGTCGCCCAGGACGGGCGCGAAGCTGCGCAATCTGCGTGACCACGCTGTAGTCAAACTCCTCGCACTCCACATCGTAATCCGGGGTGCGGATGAAGCAGCGACCTATGCCGCGAACCCGCTGAAGTTCTGAAGAGCCGCCCATATTGAAGGCAGTGGACCCCTCGGCAGAATCATCCGGAGCCGTCGCGGTGCGCTCGAGCGTCGCCTCGAGACGATCACAGGTCAGCGTCATCGTTTCACTCGTTTCTGGTCCGGCGCGCACCAATTCGACCGACTGGTCCATGGTCATGAGGAACTGTTGATCGACGAGGTGCTTGAGATTCATCGCCGCGCCCCATCGGAATCGGCTCACACCCTCCACGCCACCGCCGGCCACGGTCTGATCGCGGGCGCGCGTCTGCTGGGCTTTGGTATCGCGCGCACCGCCGGATGGAACATTGACGAGCACACTCCCCGCGCCCGGCACGGACGCCTCACCGGTGATCGCGTCGTAGTCGATCCGTTGACCGCGCACTTGAAAGAGTCGCGGCTCGCCGGTGCGCGCAGCATCGAGCCACAGCTGGTTCTCGATGCGCGCATCGCCCGTGGCGATGAGTCGTCGCGGTCGCACTTCGCCACCCGTTGGTGAGAGCGCCGTCGCAGTCGCATTGCTCGCGAGAGATCTATCCGCAGAGGGACGCCGATCCAGTTCAAGATGCACATGCTCGGCATCGAGCGCGTCGAATTCCTCAGCGCGAGGCTGCGCGCGAATCTTGACTGTCTGGGAGAGTTCCAGAACGGCGCCGCCGGCGGCGCGATCGGTGTAGGTCATCTCTCCCTTCCACTGCGCATCCATCTCTGGCTTGGCCGTTGGAAGTTCAGGTGCGGCGAGTTTTCCGCGAAGATCAGGGTCAAAAATGGGATCGGACCAACTCCGCGCCCGTCCGCCGCGCGGCGACTGGGCCGTGCGGGCGCGATCATCAACTGCCAACGATTCGAGACCGTCAATGAGCACACCGCCGCGAAAGATTGAGAGACCGGGTCCGCGAAGATCGGCCCGTCCAGTCGGAGGAAATGCAATCATCCCCTCACCAAAGATGCGCGCCCCATCCTTGAGTTGAATCTGCACACCGTGGTCGGCGTCGACGCGGGTTGCCTCGGCAGGACCGAGCGCTGGATCGCCCGAAGTCGCGGTGCGAGCCGGCGCGCTGACCTCGGTGCTCTCAAACTCTGCCCGCAGCGAATCGCACCAGAGCGTTTGCGCCACATCCGTTGCTTCTACGGCTCCCTTGGCGATCAGAAGTTTCGGAGCAGTTCGACCGGCCGTGTCTCGCGCCAAATCGAGATCAACATCCTTGGCGCGAAGTGCTAGACCAACATGATTGGCGATCTCGACTTCTTCACCGTCGATCTCCACCCGCATGTCCTCTGGTCGCGCCGGAAGCGTCTGCCCGGCGGGGGCAGGTTCAAACTTCAGTTGCCCAGTGAACCGAACCACCAGCAGATCTCCCTCTGGTTCCTGCTGCGCGGCCATCGCCGCAAGCGCGAGGCGCGCTCGAACTCCCATCGGCGGCATCCTCCCCGAATCTCGCGGAGAATCCAGCACCATTTCTCGCGCAATGAGATCATTCTTGAGCGTAAAGATCGCCACCAGCAAGTCGCCCTTGGTCCACGCCCGATCGGCGCCCGCATATCGCAACACCTCAACATCATCATGCAACTCGAGTCGGTAGAAGGAATGATCCTCTGCTTCGGGCTGCGCCGTGGGGGGTGGCGCCTCCTGCGAAGCCGTGAATGGTTGGGTGTGGACCGGCGCGTTGGGTCGCCACGAAACCCTCTCCATTGGCGCCGTTCGTGGCGGCGCACTCACCCGCTGACGACTCTGGCGCCCGCGATCAATCACGATGGGGCCGAGTGGATGCGCGACGGTCAATCGCTCAATCGTCTTGCCATCTCGGCCGAGAAGCAGATCGAGCCCCTCGCCATCAAAGGTCAGTATGTCGGTGGTGAGGCGAAATGCGCTCTCACAACTAACCTGACCGAGCACCTGATCGAAGTCCAGTTGTTCGGATTCCAAGATCATCGCTGGACTGTCACGAACAAGATCAACCGCCGCGCCGGGCGCCGGACGATAAACACGAATGACCACATTGCCCGTGAAAGTGCCGGACTCAAGCGAACGATTGGGCACATGCACGCGACCCGCATTGGCGCGAAGCGTCGCCACACGGCCATCATCAAGGTAAAAGACGGTGCGCGGCTCGACCATGCCCATAAACGCCCCAGGCTGTGGATCGATTCGCTCGGCCGTGTATTGCTGCGCGATCCGACCGTCCTTCCCGGCAACCTGCACCCAAGCACCCTGATCGAGTTGCACCGTGGTTCCAAAGCCCTTGCGCGCCTCGACGGCCGCCCGCTCCTGCGCAGAGAGTGGGCTCGGGGCAACCAGCTCATCGATCGGCACCGTTCGATCTCGCTTCGACGGCGGAAGATTGAGATCAAACTTCCAGGCCGCGAAGAGGATCCCCAACCCAATCACAACGGAGAGAGCTACGACCAAGATGCGTGACGTGCGAACATTCATGGAGCGTTTGAAGTGTATATCGCGCGGCGACTCAATCCCCCGCCAGCAGAACAACCGCAGCGATGTCATAGAAGGCATGGGCTCCCACGACGATGCCGAATCCGCGAACGACATAAAGCACACCAAAGAAGAGACCCGCCACAACAAAGAAGGTCGCCCGGCGGAGGTCCAGCGCGCCCGTGGCGTTCCAGAGCGGGTGATACCACGCGAAGAGCACTGCTGAAATCGCGATGGCGATGGCGATCCCCCACCTTTCTGGAATTCGCAGGAGATCCACAAACACGGTGTGCAAGAGTGAGAGCATGGCCATCCGAAAAATCAATTCCTCATAGAGACCCGCTCCGACACTCATGGCAATCCTGCCGATCGTGCTGAGTTCTTGAATTGTTTCTGGCGCGGCCGGGATGAATGCCCGCGTGATCAGCTGCGCGATCACCAAGAGCGCCAGGGCGAAGAGCACGCTCTCCGCAAACATCCCGACAACGGTGGGCAGGTGAACGGTCCAGGGCTTTCGCAGCAGCATCTGCCAGACGAGGAGGACGACCAGCAGCGCGAGTGCCGGCAGCGCCAGCGCTGGCAGACTCAGCCGCGTGGCATCGACGCCAAAGTTCGCGAAGAGCCGAAAGAGCCGCTCATGCGCGCCATTGGTCCAGGTGCCTTGCGATCCGCGCAGCGCAAGTTCCAAGCCGATCTCGTAGAAGACCACGAAGGGCGCGAGGAACAGCAAGATCTCAAGCGGCTGCCGCGAACGATCAAAGTAAGTCGTCGCAACTGCGCGACGCGTCTTGGAAGACACTTCAGCTCGCCGAGCCGCCATCTGCTCAGGCAGACTTGGCGGCGGTCAACTTGTTGAGTCGCAGCGCGAGCCGGCTCTTGCGACGCGCCGCTGTGTTGCGGTGCATCGTTGGCGTGAGCGCGAATCGATCCAACATTCCCGAGAGCAAGTTGAGCGACTTCTGGGCCGCACTCTTGTCGCCGTCATGAATGGCCTTGAGGAACACCTTCGTCTGATCCTTGACCTTGGTTCGGCGCCATCGATTTCGGGCGCTCCGCTCAACATTTTGTCTGACTCGTTTCTTAGCCGATTCTGAATTTGGCACGTCGTGTTCCTCGCAAAAACGACGCGGACCGCACACGCGATTCCAAAAAAACGTCGGTGGGCATTATGCCAGAAAGCCCCCGATTCTGCAAGCGCAATTGAAGAAGAGACTTGACGCAGGTTCGGTGGGCGAGGACACT
>SIAB01000083.1 GCA_009692015.1 Phycisphaerales bacterium | reverse complement strand
TACACGGCGCCGACGGCGATCCGCGCCTTCATGAAGTGGGGAGACGAGCACCCCAAGAAACATGATCTTTCGAGCCTGCTGCTGCTCGGCACGGTTGGCGAACCGATCAATCCAGAGGCATGGATTTGGTATCACCAGAACATCGGCGCCTCGCGCTGTCCGATTGTTGACACCATGTGGCAGACCGAGACAGGCGGTCACATCATCACCCCCTTGCCGGGCTGTGTGCCAACTGTTCCGGGATCCTGCACGCTGCCATTCTTCGGCATTGACGCAGCAATCGTCGACGAGCGCGGCCAAGAACTTGCCCCAAATCAAGGGGGATTGCTGGTGATTCGCAATCCCTGGCCGGGCATGCTGCGCGGTATTCATGGCGACCGCGCGCGATTCATCGAGACCTACTGGTCGAAAGTTCCAGGCATGTATGTCGCCGGTGATGGAGCCCGCCGCGACGCACGCGGATATTTCTGGATCATGGGTCGGATCGATGATGTGATCAATGTCAGCGGCCACCGACTTGGGACGATGGAAGTCGAGAGTGCGCTGGTGTCGCATGAGGCGGTCGTTGAAGCTGCAGTGGTTGGGATGCCACACGAAATCAAGGGGACCGGCATCGCGGCCTTCGTGACACTCGCGCCAAGTTTCACCGGCGCTGCCGACGATTCACTCCGCAAGAAGCTCGCTGAGCATGTCACCAAGGAGATTGGCGCGATCGCCCGCCCCGACGTGATTCGCTTCACCGCCATGCTGCCAAAGACCCGCTCGGGAAAGATCATGCGGCGACTGCTGCGTGACATCGCAGCGGGCAAGGACTCCACCCAAGACACAACAACGCTTGAGGATTTCACAATCCTGGCAAAGCTGCGCGAGAGCGACGAGTAGTCGCCCGCGAAGCCGCCCACCCGCGCTGCGTCGCAATTGACTGTCGAAACTGGACCTCCCTGCGTTCCAGCCGGTATCAATTGCGACGCTCTTCACTTCAGCGGTGGGGTGTCTCCATCACAACTTCAGGCCGACTCACACAGGACATCGACGAACGAGCGCCGAACCCCTGTAATTCTGCGGCTCACATCCGCGAGAATCTGGGTGATGTGATTTTCCGTGGTCTCAAGAATCTCTGCGATTTCGGGACACGGAAGTCGGTCCAAGTAATGCAATTCCAGAACAAGCCGTTCGGAACTCGACAAACTTCGAGCTACCAAACTGACTAAAGGTGCTGACTTTTCAAGCATGTGCCATCTCCTTGCACCGTTGCGCTCTCGGAAGCCCCCTTGGCTATCCGTCGCCACTACGCTCGTGAGAGTACCACCAACAAAGCGACTGTCCACACTGCTCGCCGTTTTTTCTTGGATTGTGATCGACCGGTCGCCGGTGCAGAAGCTGTCTGCAAAGGCGATTGCGAGGTTCGGGTCGAATTGGGTTCCGGCGCATCGGACAATCTCATGCACCGCATCGCGTGGAGCGCGGGCTTCAGAGTAGGGGCGATCGGTGCACATCGCGTCAAAGCTGTCAGCGATGGCGATGATGCGTGAGGCGAGAGGAATGTCTTCGCCTGCGAGCCGTGCTGGATAGCCGTGGCCGTCCCATCTCTCATGGTGAGCGTGCACACCGGCGCGAGCGAATTCGAGCTCGGGGAATGCGCAGAGAAGTCTTTGTCCGACATCGGGATGGCGTTGAATCAGAGCGAACTCCAGCACAGTCAGCCGCGAGGGCTTGCACAAGATCTCGTCCGGGATTCTGATCTTTCCGAGGTCGTGAACTTGGGCGGTGGTGCGAATGGACTCGACCTGGCCCGGCTCGAGTCCAATCGCCACCGCCAACTCTGCCGCGAGCGTTGCAACTCGGGTGCAATGCCCTGTGGAATCCGATTCTTTCGCCTCGATGAGAGCAGACAGGAACATGACTGGCGACGAATCTTCCATTTCGCCACTCATGTCGACGCCCCCACCCCGCCACTTCAGGCAATCTGAGGGTTTTTCCCACTTTCTGCATACACTCCCCTCCCCCCGTTCCCCCCCCAATGCAGATTCACCCCTTTGCGGCCATTCGATCGCCAGCCCATCGGGTTTCCGAGGTTTCCTGCCCCCCCTACGACGTGGTCAGTCTGGCCGAAGCGACCGCCATCGCCTCGGCGCGACCCAACAGTTTCATGCGTGTCATTCGACCCGAAGTTGACTTCGCAGCCGATCAGGATCCCCACGCTGCCGAGGTCTATGAGCGCGGGCTTGACAACCTGCACGCACTCATCGGGCGGGGCTTTCTGGTTCGAGAGCCTTCTCCTGTGATGTATGTCTATCGACAGGCGCGCGGGGGGCGAAAGCAGGCTGGCCTCGCCTGCTGCGTCGGTGTCGACGCCTACCTTCGCGGCGAGATTCGCAAGCACGAGTTGACCCGTCCAGACAAGGAACTCGATCGAACTCAACACATGCTCACTGTTGGTGCGCACTGCGAGCCCGTGCTGCTGACGGTGACGGGCGAATTGGATTTCGTTCGGCAGTTGGGTCGAGATATGAATCACCGACCGCTCTTTCATTTCTTGGCACGGGATGGCGTCACCCACACACTGTGGGCGGTGCAAGATGCCGAGGCGTATCACGGAATTTTCAAGGGCATCGAGCGGGCGTACATCGCGGATGGACATCATCGCTGTGCCGCGGCCGCGCGGGTGGCGGAGCAGCTCGGCGCATCAGAGTCGTCTGGAGATGATGCAGAGTCCGGGCGGTTTCCGGCGGTTATTTTTCCTGCCGAGGAACTTGTGATTCTTGCCTACCACCGACTGGCTCGATTCGCATCGGGGCAATCGTCTGAATCGGTGCACCACGCGCTCGCCAAGGCTGGTTCACTCGAACCGATCTTGGATGGCGCCGATCCGGCACCGGCAAAGCGCGGCGAAATTGGCGTGTTTCTCGGCGGCAAGTGGCTCCGTTTTCGGTTGCCAGCCGTGACGAGCGAATCGCCGCTCGATCAACTCGATGTCGTACGTCTGACTCACACCGTGCTGGCGCCAATTCTGGGAATCAACGAGGAGCGAACCAACCCGCGAATCTCATTCCTGGGAGGTTGCTCGACAGATCGACTCGCCCAGACCGTGTTGGATGGCTCCTCTGACATCGCCTTTGCCATGCACCCGACCTCGATCTCTGAATTGCTCTTGGTTGCGAGTGCGAATCTCATCATGCCGCCGAAGTCGACCTGGTTTGACCCAAAGATCTGCAGCGGTCTCTTCCTGCACCCATTCGCATCGTCCAGCGCAGGCGGGTTACTATCCCAACGATGACCGGTACCGATCCAGAATCCTTCGCGACTCCGCTGGCCCTTGCCTCGCGGGTGCTGGTGGTTGACCACTTCGGTCAACAGGGGATGGACGGACTGCGCTCTGCTGGCTGTGATGCGATCTTCAATCCCCTGCTCTCCTCTGCCACGATGGAGCGCGCCGTGTGCGACCTGGAACCTGACATTCTCGTGGCGCGATCGACGAAGATTTCAAGCGCGGTACTCCATGCGAGCGAACGGCTGGGATTGATCATTTGCACCGGCGCCAACACTGCGCATGTCGATGTCGATGCTGCGAGCGCCCGTGGAATATTTGTTGCGCACTGCCCGGGACGAAGCGCCTGCGCCGTGGCTGAATTGGCTTGGACGCTCATTCTTGGATGTGATCGGCAGTTGCCGGATCAGGTGATTGCGTTACGGGGCGGCATATGGAAGGGCGCTCCCACCGCGGAGTCGGCGGGAATGGCTGGGCGAACCCTCGGGATCGTTGGACTTGGACAAGTTGGGCAGGAGATTGCTAAGCGCGGTGCCGCGTTTGGGATGCATATCGTGGCCTGGAGTCGCAACATCACCGAAGAACGGTGCGACGCGCTAGGCATCGACTTCTGCGCCAATCTGGTCAATCTTGCAAAGTTGTCGGATGTGGTCAGCGTGAGCGTCACGGCGAGCGAAGAATCAGTCGGACTCCTCGGCGAGAAGTTCTTCCACGCACTGCGACCGGGAGCAACAGTCATCAATACCAGTCTTGGCGGTGTTGTCGATGTGCGCGCCCTGCTCAACGCCGTTCGCGCCAAGGGGATTCGTGCTGGGATCGACCTGCATGCCTACGCCGATTCGGAGGCTGATCAGGCGGCGCTTGGAGAACTCCTCAAAGAACCAGGGGTGTATGGCACGATGCAATCCGGTGCGATGACTGCCCAGGCCCGCGATGCTGTCGATCAAGAAGTCGTTCGGGTCATTCGCCACTGGCTTCAGAACGGCATCGTGACGGGATGCGTCAATCGCACTCTGGATAGCGGTGCGGTGACTTTGATCCATGTTCGGCATCTCAATCGTCCGGGAGTGCTGGCCACCATCTTTGAAGTGATCGGCAAGGCCGGTATCAATGTGGAAGAGATGGAGAATGTGATTTGCGCTGGCGGCGACGCTGCGATTGCTCGAATCCACCTCAACGCGCCGCCAACCGAGGGCGCCCTGGCGACCATTCGCCAGGCAGCACATGTGCTTGGCGTCACGGTGCAGGCTGTCAATCGATCGATTGGTGCCACGCCGAGCGGACGATGAGCACGACACAATCACCGCACCGAATCTGGAACTTCTCGGCGGGTCCTTCCACGATTCCGCTGGCCGTGCTCACCCAACTTCGTGAAGACCTCATCGACCTCGACGGCACGGGTGTTGGCATTCTCGAGCACAGCCACCGCGGTGCCACCTACGACCGATTGCTCGCAGAAGCCGGGCGGTCATGCCGGGCGCTCGGCGAGATTCCCGAGGAGTTTGAGATCCTCTTTGTCAGCGGCGGCGCGACCAACCAGTTCTCGCTCATCCCGCTGAACTTCCTGGCCGATGGCGCGACGGCGGACTATCCCGATACTGAAGTGTGGTCTGCGAAGGCCATCATTGAAGCCCGCGATGCGGTCCCATCCGCGACGATCGCTGTGCCATTCGCTGGGAAGGAGTTTGGCTACGACCATGTGCCCGAGGCGGGAGAGATGACGCCGACACCGGGGGCCGCATACTTGCACTACTGCTCGAACAACACGGTGCATGGAACCCGATTTCACAACCCACCGAAGGCGGCGCCTGGGGTTCCACTGGTCTGCGATGCCAGCAGTGAAATCTTTGGACGGCCGATGGATTGGTCGAAGCATGCGCTGGTCTACGCCGCTGCGCAGAAGCATCTGGGTGTCGCGGCGATGTCTTTGGTGATCGCCCGGCGCGAGATGATCAACAAGCCCGTCCGGCATCTGCCATCGATGTTTTTGTACGGCGCCCATGCGAAGTACGAGAGCCGCATCAACACCCCGCCGACATTTGCGATTCACACCGCCGGCTTGATGTTCCGCTGGATGATTCAACAAGGTGGCGTGCGCGAATTCGAGCGGCGCAATGACGCCAAAGCTGCGCTGATTTATGGCATCATTGATGGATCGGGTGGTTTTTACAGAGGGATCAGTCGGCTCGCCTGTCGCAGTCCGATCAATGTCTCCTTTCGATTGCCGACCGAAGTGCTCGACCAGAAGTTCATCGGGGAAGCCGCCCGCGCCGAACTCGACGGGCTCGCAGGTCACCGCGATGCCGGTGGCATTCGCGCCTCGATGTACAACGCGATGCCACACGAAGGCGCCGAGGCGCTCGCTAGTTTTATGCGTGATTTCATCCGCCGAAACGGCTGATTTCAGGGCTGGGTCGCTGCGAGTGCGCCCTGCGCGATCACACCTTGGACTCCCCAGATCACCATCTGCACACTGATGCAGACGAGGAGGAATCCCATGATCCGGCTGATGGCGGCCATCCCGCTCACGCCCAGGACGCGAAGAAACCACTTGGTGCTGGAGAGCACCAGGCACGACGCTGCGACTGCCACGACAATCGCCAAAAGATCGGCCAGCGCGAGCGGAAGCATGCCGTGCGATGCATCCCCCGCCTTGGTGAGAACGAGGGTGAGCGCTCCAGGACCTGCGATGAGCGGCATTGCGAGTGGAAAGAATGCGACATCCGCTCGGGCGCGGTCTGCGAGTTGTTCTTCGCGTGTCGAGCGGGTCTCCTCGCGCATCGAGAGCAGATCGAAGCCGATCTTGAGAAGTATGAGCCCCCCCGCCACACGCACAGCATCGATCGTGATGTGAAAGAAGCTCATGATCTGTCCGCCGATGAGGTAGAAAATCACTAGGAGAATGATGGCGTAGAGATGTCCGAGTCGAACTTGCTTCGTGCGCTTGCGGTCGGAGTCACCGTCGGTGATCGAGAGCAGAATGCTGACATTGCCCAGCGGATCGATGATCGCTATCAGCGCCAGGAAGGTGGCCAGGAACTCTGCGAGCGCGGGCGACACGGTGGCAGTCTAAGGAAGTTGCCGCAGTCGAATATCGCGAAACTCGATGTGGGCGCCTTCGGCTTGCAGGCCGATCTTTCCTGCCAGGATGGCGCAATCGGTGGCGACATTCTGCAGTTCACCGTTGACGCGCAGCTCGAGGAGTCCGTGGTCGAGTCGGATGTGATAGGTGTTCCAGCCGCCGAGCGGTTTCTCGTTGGTGGGGTTGGCTTTGGTGGTATGTCGGCCTGCGGTGCGGCTCGCATCGGCCTTCATCGGAAACTCGCCAATGTTCCAGATGTCTCCGGCGCTGCCGCTTTGCAATTGTGCTTCGATCGACCGAGGCCAAACTTGATCCGGCGCCTGCACACGCATCAGTACTCCCGAGTTTCCCGCGCCGAGCGTGGGGTCGAATCGCCACTGCAATTCCAATTCAAAGTTTGTGTAGTCGGCAACCGTGCGGATGTACCCGGCTGGCGATCCCTCACACACCAGAACGCCATCGCGGACAATCCAGACTTTTGCTGGGTCGCCTGGCGATCCCAAGAATGGAAACCATCCCGTGAGATCCTTGCCGTTGAAGAGCGAAATCCACGCGGAGTCTTTCGCCACCGCTGCGGGTGGCGCAGGTGCGCCAGGTGGCTGCACTGGAGATCGCTCGGCCTGCTCAGCGTTGCCGATCAGCAGGACACACACCGCCACGCCGATTGAGAGGGGATACATGTTTCAGGAGCCCATGCGCTTGCGCAAGTCGCCCTCGGCTGAGAGCCAGTTTTCGACTTCGTCGCCGCCGAACTCAATCCAGCGGTGATACGCCGCGATTTGAACCTGATCGAATGAGGGTCCACTCGCTTTGGAAGACCAGGTCACCGACGATGTCTCGATGATCGATCGACTCTTGATGGAGGTTGGCTTGCGCGTGAGCTTCGTCGGCTTACGAATCGGCTTCCGTGTGGGCTTGGCCGGCAATCTCTTGGCTGACTTCTTGACTGACTTCTTCGAGGGTTTCTTCAGAGTTCGCATGGCTGATTTTCCCCCGGGCGGGTTCTTGGCTGGTCTTGACATGAGCACAAGGTATCCATCCCGCCACCCAGAAGCCAATCTGTCCTTCGATACCCTTCCCCGTCAATGGACGCTCTCTATGAATTCGATCTCGTCGTGGTCGGCAGCGGTCCCGCGGGTCAACACGCCGCAATTCAAGCGGCGAAGCTCAAGAAGCGTGTTGCCATCATCGAACGACAACCCGGCGTGGGCGGCGTATCAGTTCACACGGGGACACTGCCATCCAAGACTTTTCGTGAAGCGGTCGTGAGTCTGCAACGCGGCACCGTGCGCAA
>SIAB01000082.1 GCA_009692015.1 Phycisphaerales bacterium | reverse complement strand
AGAGATTCGGTTTGAAATGATCGAAATGCGTCTCTCGTCTCACCCAGGCACATCCGATCCAAGTGCAGTTGAGTCAGCTATCGAAGTGTTGCGCGAGACAGTCGAGTTATTCAGCGTGCCGCTAGAAGTTGATCGATGCGCGAAGCATTCCAACCACGGCGACCGGTATTTCAGACGAGCCCTCGGGTGAGACGATGATCTGCAGATCGGGCTGCAGGGTCATCCAATCGGTGAGTGCGATCGCGTAATAGGCTTCGACATTCAGGTTGTAAAGACCCGTCTGCGACTGATAGACGCCTGGGTCGCTCGACAGTCCCGCGTAGCCAGCGGCGATTCCAAAAGAGTCTGCGTCCCGACCAGGAAGTGGACCATCCCACGCAAATCCTCCGGCGAGTGACCAGTTGGCTGGATTACTCGATGGATCGCCCCATCCAAACTGCGCGAAGAGGCGAACGCCGCGCGCTGTTTGTGCAGTCGGATCGGGGTTGTAAATCCGCTGGGTGACCTGCGCATACAAACCGCCGGTTCCATCGCTGATCCTCGGAACTGCCGGGCCGTTGGGGACGAAGACCGAAGTCTGGCCCGACTGCCACCAGCCACCGATCGAAGCTGAACCATCGAGACCTCCATCACATTTCCAACTGACATCAATCTCGTTGAGAAAGAACCACGAGCCTGGATTGTCAAAGAATGTTCCTGGACCAAGACTGCCGGTCGAGGGGGGCGGAATCCCTCCTGCTGGATAGGCATTCGAGCCATCGAACCATGCCGTCTTCAATTCAAGCCAATCTGCTGGCTTACCAACGATCACCAATCCCATCGCTTGATCTGGATAGGTCGGCGTGTATGGAATCATGGTGGCGGGATAGCAGTCCATGTTGCTAATGAAGTATCCCGTTGCGCCGAGCGGATTCAAGAAACTGTTGAGCGCATCTTGTTTTCCAAACGACACCACGAGAGCACCATCCAAGAGTGACTGGCTGTAGTAACACTGCGAGAGCTGGTTGATGTTTCCGAGTGCCGAATCAATCGACTCGTACCCCCAGTAGTCGGGCACTCGGTCGTAGGCACCTGGGTTTGTGGTGAAGAAGTCTTGCCACGACACGAGAAATGAGCCGCCCTTCAACTTGACCAGTTTCTCCATGTCGAGCTGGGCAGTCGCGGTCACGAGCCCCGAAACGAATCCACCTGCCGTCGCACCGCCCGTGAAGTTCCAACCACTATCGAGCGTGAGATTCAAGTTGAAAACGATTCCCGCATCGGCGAGACCCTGGCGCGCCTCAGCGATCGCGGGAGTGAAGTCGAGTGCGGCACTTGGCTGCACGCCGAGTGAGGGCGTTTCTGGTGGCAGGATCGATTGAGGTGATTCATCCGCCTCTGGCTTCTGCGGCGGCGCATGCTGCGGCTCTGCTGGAGGCGGTGCCTGCGCGAGCGCAGCTGCCACGGTAAGCGTGACGGCATCGAGCATCATTCGTGCGAAAGCGTATCAACATCCCTAAACTTGGTCGATGATCACTACTTCGATCCTGGCCTCTCTGCTCTTCGGGGCCGCGCCGTGGAGCGGTCAGACTGCGACTGATGAGCAGGGAGTTCTGCACCAACCCAGCGTTCCACTCGATGCGCGGGTGTCCAAGAGCAAGGTGACAGAGCAGGATCCACCGCAAGCGATGGGCGCGATCTCGCAGCCGCTGCCTGCGATCCACAGAATCAGCACAGCGGCGACTGAAGTTCCTTGCAGCGCGGAGTCTTGGAAGCGTGCCCGCCACGCGATCGACCTTGGACTCGCCCACTTGCGCAGAGCGCAAGATGAATCCGGTGGATGGATGGTCCAGAAAGCCGCTCTTGGAACCGATCAGCAGCAACCTTCGCGGGCTGCTTCGACGGCTGTGACCGCCCTCGCATTGAAGGCATTTGTACAGTCAGGAGCGACGCCATCGACCGACCCCGCTGCGAAGAATGCTCTGGCGCTGGTGCGCGCCCGCGTGCGCGGCGCCGATGGATTCTTCAATCCAGATCCTGCCGGCGGGCTTGGCAACTATGTCGCAAGCGCAGTGGTGAGTTCACTTGCGGCCGTCGATGATCCGAGCGATCGGCCGCTCCTCGAAGAGTCCGTCACCTGGCTCAAGAAAACCCAGTGGGATCAGAGCGAGGGAGTTTCGCCGCGGATGGATTGGTTCGGCGGCAGCGGATACGGGAAGTGGGGTCGTCCCGATCTTTCGAACACGCAGATGATGCTCGACGCCCTGCACGATGCCCAAGTTTCTGTGGATGATCCCGCGGTGCAGCGTGCACTCGTCTTTCTCACCCGCACCCAGAACTTGCCCAAGTCGAATCCTGTCGCCTGGGCAGAGTCGGGATCACAGGACGGCGGATTCATCTACTCACCCGCCAATGGTGGCGAGAGTTTCGCGAGCGATGCTGCAGGCGAAGGCCGATTCGGCGAGACGATGCCCGTGGGTCAACCGCGCAGCCTCCGCTCCTACGGCTCGATGACATACGCGGGGTTCAAGAGTCTTCTCTATGCCGGGCTCACGAAAGATGATCCGCGGGTTGTGGCTGCCTTCAATTGGATTCGCCGACACTTCACATTCGAAGAGAACCCCGGGCTCGGGCAACAGGGCTACTACTACTTTGTGCACGCCATCGCGCGGGCGATGCTGGCCTCTGGGCAAGTGACCGTCGTCGACGGCAAGGGTGTGGGGCACCATTGGCGCGACGAACTCATCGCTGCGCTGGTCGCTCGGCAGAAATCTGATGGATCGTGGGTCAACGGAGTATCGCGCTGGGAAGAGGGGGATGCGGATCTCTGCACCGTCTACAGCCTGCTGGCACTCGAAGAGGCGATCAAGCCGACGACGGCACTACCGTAAGCCGGTGCCACCAGGCAGAGAGCATCACACTCGTTGCGAGGAGCAGCGCGCCGGTCGCTTGATGCATCGTGGTGAAGACAAGTTCGCCAGTGGGAATGACTACTGACTTGCGCACCATGACAAAGACGAATGCGGCGATCCCCAGCGCAACTTGCACTCCCACAAGCATCAAGATGCCGTGGCCAAGTTGCGGTAGCGGCCTCAACGACTTTGGAAATCGCATCGCCCGCAGTCCAACAAGAAGGGTTGCGATGAAGGCGAACACCGATCCAGTGAGGTGCAAGTGCATCGCCCACTTCGGATTTGATGGTGGACCATCGACTGTTGGAATCTGATAGTGGCGGTAGAGCGCTCCCGAAATGAGTTGTGCGAGAAGTACGGCGATGAGCATGATGCTCATACGCCGGCCGGTCGTGCTGTCCCGCGCAACCTGCGTCGCTGGACTCTTCCAACGATCGCCACACAGAACTGCGAGCAGGCAGAATGTTGCAAAGACGATCTGCCCGAAGACTCCGTGCACCACGGCGAGTGCGGTGCTGGGCGCAAGGTCCGCGGCTTGCTGCGAAAGCGTGAAGTGCCCGGTCACCCGCAGTGCGCCCATGAGACCTTGAACAACAACAAGTACGAAACCCACAATCGCCAATGTCCGCAGGAGTTTTCCCGTTTCGAAGCGGGCGACGAGAACCAGGAGTGTGATCGCGCTCACTCCCACCAGCATTCCATAGAGTCGGTGGGCGTGTTCGTAGTAGATGCCTCCCTTCATTTCAGAGAGCGGATAGAGGAGCATGTTGTGACCGAACGAGTTTGGCCAATCCGGAACGGCAAGACCCGCTTCGAGTCCTGTGACGAGTCCGCCGGTGATGAGCAAGAGAAAGATCGTCGCGGCCGTGATGCACGCAAAGAGCGCCGTGACCGGAAATCGAAGACCCCACCGTCTTCCACCCGCACCGATCGCCCCACCGGTCGCGCCGACACACACGCTCGCCGCGCAGAGACCCGCGATCCACAATGCCAGTTGGATCCACATCGAGTTCGCGGTGTCGCGGCCGAAGAGACTGCCGACGATCAGCAAGTTCACGACCGCAGAAACCAGCCCGACTGCCGCGCCCGCCCGCGCACCCGAAGCGCGCGATGGCGATTGGCAGAGTCGTCCCGCGAAGAATCCGCCGATGCCAAGCACGATGATCATTGCGCCGAAGAGAATCTCCCCCGCCACGACTCCGGGGCGCATCATGGCGACATACCCGATCGCCCACGACGCAACCGTCGTTGCAAACCCCAGCGCGAGATGAACTCCGCGGCGATCCAATTGTTTGACCATCATCATGCCATCTATACTAGTTCGATCGAAAACGCAGCGACGATCACTCAATCAGCGCGAATCCTCCCGACCCTGAGCGCGCTTGCCAAAGTTCGGCTCAACGCGCTGGTGCTGGTGACTGCTGGCGTCGGATTCATCGTTGCGTTGCCGACCGCGCCGAATTGGATGCTCTTGCTTTGGACACTTCTGGGAACCGCGGCATCCGCGGCGAGCGCTGCGATGTTCAACCAACTCCTCGAGAGTCGGCGCGATGGATTGATGCGCCGCACCGAGATGCGCCCCCTGCCCCGGCAGCACATCGGCCGACCCGTGGTGTTCATCATGGCTGTCATTCTCGGCTACGCGGGATGGGCGATCCTCTTGTGGAGTGTCGGATGGATTCCGGCAACTCTCGCCACCGGCAATGTCCTTGTGTATGCCGCCATCTACACGCCTTTGAAGCCGATCACTTCACTCAACACACTGGTCGGTGCCGTCTGCGGTGCAATTCCTCCGCTTGTTGGATGGACCGCGGCAACGGGTTCACTCGCGCCGGGCGCCTGGGTGCTCGCAGGAATACTCTTCGTCTGGCAACTCCCCCACTTCATGGCACTGGCCTGGATGTACCGAGTGGACTACGCCCGCGGCGGGTTCATCATGTTGCCCGTGGTTGATCCCACCGGTCGCATCACGGCGCAAACCATGGTGCTGACCTCACTCATCCTGGTGCCGCTCGGTTTGCTCGCCACGATTTATGGGATCGCCGGATGGTGGTTCGCACTCGCCGCACTGGTCTTGGGAGTCTGGATCACGCTCGAGAGTTTTCGATTTCTGCTCGATCGCACCGACGGCCGCGCCCGGCGCGTTTTCTTGACGAGCATCATCTATCTGCCGCTGCTCCTCTTCGTGCTCGTACTCGACCGAGGATCGGTGTCGCCCGAAGCGGCGCTTCGAAACGCGCCGGTGTTCATCCCAGCGGAACCCAAGGCACCGCAATGACCGCCGCGAATCCTTCGCCGCAGCCCGGATCACCGGCACGACTGACATTCGCATCCGGCGGGTGGGTGATTCTGCTGGCACTCATCATCGTGATCGGCATCGTGATTTTTGCCTTTCTCGGTCCACTGCGCGGCGAGAAGCCCATCGGTAATGGTCATGATCCTGCCACGTATGGGTTCGACCTCAGCAATCTTTCTGTTGCCCGCGAATCGCTGGCGGCGAGTGGCAATCCCCGCGATTTCCTGAAGTCACTCGACAACCCGACCACACTCAGCGGCGACGCGATCGAGCCGCGCAACGCCACCGAGCGGGTCAAGTATGCGGTTTCGATGGACCGCGTCATCGGCATCACGATCAATGGCGAGTCGCGCGCCTATCCGCTGCAGCTGATGAATGTGCACGAGATTTGCAACGATGTCCTTGGTGGCGTTCCCATCGCGGTGACCTACAGCCCGCTCTGTGACAGTTGCGTCATATTCGATAGAACGCTGAACGGCAAAGTCGTCACATTCGGCGTGAGCGGATTGCTGGTCAACAGCAATCTGGTGATGTACGACCGTGCGCAAGATTCGCCGGGCGACTCGACGGCGGCGCGACCCACACACAAGCCGAGCCTCTTCTCGCAGCTTGCCTTCTGTGCGATCGCCGGACCGGCTGCCGAGACGAGGACGCAGCTCACGCTCGTTCCAGGAACGCAAGTCTGCACCTGGGCGGCATGGTTTCTGTTGCATCCAGATACGACAATCGCGATGCCGGCAGAGACCGACAAGCGGCGAATGAAGGCGACCGACTACGAACGGTATTGGCAGGATGGCAAGGTGACATTCCCAGTGGTCGCGATTGAGCCGCGCAGTGCCGGCGATCGCACAGTTCCCTTCAGTGAAGTTGCCCCCTCCGTTGCGCCACTGCTTGATTCGGGGATGGGGAACATGACCCACATCATTGCCGTGCAGTACCCGCATGGATGGAAGGTGATCCCACTCGCCACGCTCGTCAAGCTCATCGACACTTCGACATTCATGTCAAACTCTGCGATGTTGGGAGTTCGCATTCACTGGCGCATCGTGCCGGCGCGCGGTGCGCTTGTGCAGGAATCGGAGTTCATGCCCGTCATGGTTCCCTGCCGGTGGTTCGCCTGGCAGGCGTTTCATCCCACGCGGGCAGCCGAGATCCAGCAAGTCGGCCCGTGAGCGAACACTGGGCGCTCAGGGATTGCGCGCCACACGGAATCCACTCGCGGGAGTGACCACCGTTTGAGCGGACTGTGCCCGGAATGATGCGCGGCAGGATGAGCTTTGACTTATCCAAGCTCCGCCACGCAGCACGCGGAAGATTCCGGTCGCGGGCCCGGTTGGATCAGTTGCGCTGCCTTCCGAGTAGGGACCGCCAAAGTCACTGCACCACTCCGAGACATTGCCAATCGTTCCATAGAAACCAAACCCATTTGGCAGCTTGGTTGCCACCGGATGTGTCATCTGCTCAGAGTTCGCAAAGTTCCAGGCGATCTCGTCGAGGGGTCCATACCTTGGCGTCGTGTCACCTGCCCGGCAGGCATACTCCCACTGAGCCTCGGTCGGAAGCTGCAATTCATTCTGCACGCAGAACACTCGAACCGCATTCCAAGAGACATACTCAACTGGGTGGTCGAGATCACCTGTGAAGTAACTTGGATTGCTCCCCATCTCGGCCAGCCAGATCGCTTGCGTCACCTCGGTTCTTCCGAGGTAGAAGGCACTCGTGAGCGTGACCTCGTGGGAGGGATGCTCGTCTGGAGCGGCTTCCGCATCGCCTGGGCTCGCACCCATCGTGAATGATCCAGGTGGAACAAGGAGCATCTCGATGCCAGTCGCGTTATCTCGAACCCGCCAGGGCAAATTGGTTTCGATCATTCGCGTGCGGATCGCCTTATCGGTGACGACGAGCGGATCGGGGTCTTGTTCCAGCGTCGTAGCCCACGGAAGCGGCGGCGGACAGGGTCCCCACCCTGCAAGAAGGTGGGCAAGGTCTGCGAAGTCGACAACGCCATCGCCGTTGATGTCGGCGCGTGGATGCTCGCCACCGTCTGTGCCGTGCGTGGCAAGCAGGATGGCAAGATCAATGGAGTCGGTGCCGTTCAGTTGATCGATATCAGAAGCGCACTGCCCTCGCGCGGTCGCTGCGGACACCCCAAATGGAATCACAATCGTGGCGATGATCGCACAGAGGGGATGAACGGATCTCACGGCAGCGAAACCTACTTTCTGCACATCCAAATGCCACCGAACCCCCGAACTTTCTGGATTCTGAGAGATGTTTCCAAGGGGATCGCCCGGCCGTTATCGTGATCCAAGCCACAGGGTCGCATAAAGCGCGAGCCAGATCACATCAAGGGAGTGCCAGTAGATGCCGCAGACCACGATGCCGTTGTGACTCGCCGCGGAGTACGCCCCCTCCCCCGCCCGTCGCGCGACGACACCGAGTCCGAAGAGACCACCAATGATGTGAATGACATGCAGCGCGGTGAGCAGATAGAAAGTCCAGGCATAGAGGTTCTCATCAATCACCACCCGCTGTCGCCACATCGACCACCA
>SIAB01000081.1 GCA_009692015.1 Phycisphaerales bacterium | reverse complement strand
TATCGAAGTGTTGCGTTGACCCCCTGAACTCGCACGAAGGCTTTGCCCGTAACAGGGCGGGCGGGCAGGACTCAAAGCACCGGTGCGCGAAGTGGCTCTGGTCAAGCGGTGAGACGCTCAAAGGTGATGTGCTTCAGCGTCCTACTCGTTCAGTTGCTACGCCGTATCGCGCGACTTCCAGGTGCGGAGCAAGTCGAAGGCTTGAAGCGGGGTGATCGCCTCGAGCGAGAGTTCGCGTAGTTCGGCGACAATTGGATTCTCTTGAGGCACCTCGGGCGGCGGCGAGAAGAGCAGCCCCTGCGAATCGTCCTGCTTGGGCTTTCGGATCGGCGCGTTTTCTGCCGTGAGTGATTCCAATATGCGCCGCGCCCGTTCGACGACGCTCGCCGGGAGTCCAGCGAGCTTGGCAACATGAATTCCGTAGGAGCGGTCGGCCCGACCCGCTGCGATCCGGTGCAGAAAGATCACTTCATCTTTCCATTCGCGCACGCAGACCTGCAGATTTGCAATCGTCGGGTCGCGGTCGGCGAGTGCCGTGAGTTCGTGATAGTGCGTTGCGAAGAGTGTGCGCGTGCCGCGCGCGGCGAGCCATTCTGTGATCGCCCATGCCAGGCTCAGCCCGTCGTAGGTGCTTGTGCCGCGACCGATCTCATCGAGCACCACGATCGTGCGATTCGTCGCGTGATGCAAGATGTTGGCAGTCTCGGTCATTTCGACCATGAAAGTGGAGCGGCCGGCGTGCAGTTCGTCGCCGGCTCCGATGCGGGCGAAGATGCGGTCAGAGAGACCGATGGTCGCCCGGGTCGCTGGGACGAAGCTGCCGGCGAGCGCCATAAGCGCGATGAGCGCGTTCTGCCGAATGAAGGTCGACTTTCCGGCCATGTTGGGACCCGTGACGAGCGCGAGTGTCGCCCGGGTGCGCTGCGCGCCAAGTGCGCCATCATCGGTCCCAAGTATTCCACCCAGCGCGCAGTCGTTTGGAACAAACGACCCGCCGAGCGAACGATCCAGAACGGGATGGCGTCCGCCTTCGATGATCAAGATCGGTTCATCGACGATTTCGGGGCGGATGTACCCGAACCGCGCGGCGCTTTCGCCGAACGAAAAGAGGCAATCGAGTTCGGCGACGATCTGCGCGAAGTGGGCGATGGCGCCCGCCTGCTCGGTGACCGCCGCGAGCAGCTGCTCGAAGAGGATCCTCTCTCGCTCGATCGCCCGACTCTCGGCGGTGAGCACGCGCTCCTCGAACGCCTTGAGTTCGGGGGTGATGTACCGCTCGGCATTGCGCAGAGTTTGGCGGCGCGTGAATGTGACCGGTGCCCGCGACGACTGCGCATGGCTGAGCTCGATGTAGTAACCAAAGACGCGGTTGAATCCGGTGCGCAGCGTTTCGATGCCCGTGTCGCGGATGAGTTGGGATTGATACTTCGCGATCCACAGGCTCGCGTCCCGTTGCAGTCCCTTCGCTTCGTCGAGTTCAACATCGATGCCCTCGCGCAGCAGACCGCCTTCGCGCAGATGCGTGGGTGGAGACTCGACACACGACTGAACAATGCGCATTCCCAACTGCGCCAGTGCGCCGCTGAAGCTTGCGAGGCGGGCCGCGGTCTCGTTGAACGCCGGCGTGCCTTCCAGAATCTCCAGCGCGCTTGGTGCCGCTGCCAGCGATCGACCAAGCGCAACTAGATCGCGCGGAGTTGCCCGGCGCATCGCGACGCGACCATGAATGCGGGCAACATCCTGAATGCGGGCGAGGACCGAGGCGAGCGAATCGCGCAGTGGCTGGTCTTGGGTGAGTGCCGCAACGGCGTTGTGGCGCTGGGCGATCGCCTGGGGATCGCGTAGCGGAAAGCAAAGCCACTCGCGCAGGAGTCGCCGCCCCATCGGTGTGCGTGTTGCGGTGAGCGTGGCGAGGAGCGATCCCTCGACCGTGCCTGCCAGGGATGTTCGTTCGATTTCGAGCGCGCGCAGCGTGAATCCGTCGAGGATGACCGAGGTTGCGCGGTCGACAACGCGGGGTGCTTCGAGATGCGCCAGCGTGCGGATGCCAGCGGCAACCCCCGCCGCGCCGTCGGCAGCAAGTCCCGCCTGTGTTTCGGTGAGATAGCCAAGAAGTCCACCCGCCGCGCAGAGTGATGCGCCGTCGAGCGACCAGGCGCTCAGGGCTTGAACACCGTAGTGCTTGCGAAGTGCGCTGGTGGCTTCGTCGCTGCTCATCGACCAAGGTGAGCGCGTTGTCACCGATGCGCGCAGTGATCGGGCGACGTCGGCGACGGTTGTGTTGGCTGCGACGCGGCACTCTTCTGCGCAGACAACTTCTGCTGGAGCAGCGCGCGCGAGTTCATCCGCGAGGGAATCAAGTGCGCAGGGCAGCACCGAGAATGCTCCCGTTGAAAGCTCGACGACGGCAACGGCGGCGCGACCATCGACGACTGCCACTGCCGCGACCACATTGCGGGCGCCCTCTTCGAGCAGCGCCTCGTCGACGCGCGTGCCTGGAGTGACCACGCGCACCACGGCCCGTTCAACGACTCCCTTGGCTTCCTTGGGATCCTGAATCTGCTCGCAGACCGCCACGCGCTCTCCATGCTCGACGAGTCGCCGCAGATATCCCTCGGCGGCGTGGAATGGAACGCCGGCCATCGGGATTCCGGAAGTGCGCTCAGTCAGCGTGATGCCGAGCAACCTGTGGGCGCGAATCGCATCGTCGTCGAACATCTCATAGAAGTCGCCCATCCGAAAGAAGAGCATGCACCCAGGATGTTGGCGGCGAAACTGCTGGTATTGCCGCATCGCGGGCGTATCGCGATTGGGCGGCTGTAGATCTTTCTCGCTCTTGATTGTCTCGCTCGCCACGGATGAAAGACTACGAGCGCGGCGGCGTGAACGAGCGGCGACCGCGCAATTGTTCGTTATACTTTTCGCCGCTGGGGGTGGTAGCTCAATTGGGAGAGCGCTTGAATCGCATTCAAGAGGTTGTGAGTTCGATCCTCATCCACTCCATTTTCAAAACCCCGCCGCGCTGGCGGGGTTTTTGCCGGGAAGGGGCGATTCTTCGCGCCGGTCTCTTATCCTGTGCGCGCCTCGACCACCTCCCATGCTGTTGCTCATCGACAATTATGACTCGTTCACCTGGAACCTGGTGCAAGCATTTGGGGTGCTCGATGGATCGCTCGATATTCGCGTGGTGCGCAACGACGCAATGGACGCGGCGACCGCGGCAGCCTTGCGACCCAAGTATCTGGTGATTTCCCCCGGTCCCTGCACCCCGCGCGAAAGCGGCATCTCGTGCGAACTCATCGCGAAGTTGCGCGGCGAGATTCCAATTCTTGGAGTCTGTCTCGGCCATCAAGCGATCGGCGCGGTGCATGGAATGTCGGTCGTGCGCAATGATCGTCCCGTGCATGGCAAGACTTCGTCGATTTTTCATGATGGGCGCGGACTCTTCGCGGGAGTTGGTAATCCGACCACCGCAACGCGCTATCACTCACTCATTGTTGAGCGCGCCAGTGTGACGAGCGACTTCGAAATCTCGGCATGGACCGACCGCGATGAAGTGATGGGACTTCGCTGGAAAGCGCCCGCCGGGAGCGCGCCGCTTGAAGGGGTGCAGTTTCATCCCGAGAGTTTTTTGTCTCAAGAGGGTCCGACGATGCTGGGCAATTTTCTGAAGTCGGCGGGTTGAGGGCAGCGAAAATCCCGCGCGGGGCTCACTCGCCCGGAATGTGCGTGACCACGCCCTCCCAAGGGCTCGACGCGCTCGCGTATCTGCGCTTGGGCATCCGCCCCGCGTGCGCACCCATCCAACCCGAATCGCAGGCCATGCGCATTGCACTTGCCATCATCACCGGATCGGTCGCATGCGCAATCGCCGTGTTCAGCAGCACGCCATCTGCGCCGAGTTCCATCGCCAGCGTGACATCGCTTGGCGTGCCGACGCCGGCATCGACGATGACCGGATAGTTCGGGTCGCCACCCGCCGATTTGTCTTTGAGCAGTTCGAGGATGATCGAAATCGCACTTGGATTCGAGATGCCGCGACCCGATCCAATTGGACTTCCTGCGGGCATCACGCTTGTCGCGCCAGCATCGCGCAGTCGCACAGCCATGATTGGGTCGTCACTCGAATAGCAGAGCACTTCGAACCCATCGGCGACAAGTTCACGGCAGGCTTCGAGTGTTCCCACCGGATCGGGCAATAGCGTGCGTTTATCTCCCAGCACTTCTAGTTTCACCCAGCGCGCGCCTGGGTTCTTGAGCTGTTCCAAGATGTCCCGCCCGAGCCGAGCGACCCGCACGGCATCTGCGGCGGTGAAACAGCCGGCGGTGTTGGGAAGGATGGTCAGTCGCGAGGTATCCAGGGCGTCCAGGAGCGATTTGCCATTCGCATCGATGAGCCGCTCACGCCGCACTGCAACGGTCACGACATCACAGCCGCAAGCAGCAAGGGCGCGGTTCATGGTCTCGTCGTTGGCGTACTTGCCAGTGCCGACAATGAGCCGCGAGTGCAGGGTGAAGGATCCAACCTTCAGAGGCGGAATCGGGTGAGTTTCTGTGGTTTCGAGAAGTTGAGCCATTGGTTTCATCCGCCTCCGACAAGTGTGACAATCTCGATGCGATCGCCATCGCGCACTTCGACTTGTGTGCGCTTGCTGTGGGGGACGAGTCGCTCATTCACTTCAACCGCGCAGGGGGCTGCGCTGGTGCGGAAGCGCACCACCACCTCTTCGAGCGTTGAGGGTCCCGCAAGAGTTTCAGAGTTTCCGTTCACGGTGATTTGCATAAGAGTCGTAAGATTAGCGCAGTGAACAATCGCATGACCGAAAAGTTCTTTGCCCTCGCCGTTTTCTTGGTCATCATGCTGCCAGGTTGCGGCAGTGCAACCGAAGACACGAGTACGCCGCAGAAGGCACTCGATGCGATCACCCGCATGATCGAAGAGGGCCGTCCAGAGGGACTACCCCAAATGATTGAGATCAAGGCGCGCGATGTCACCTTTGAAGATGGGGTGACCGAGGCGAGTGCAATCCAGAATGTCAAGGACAAGATGTCCGACATGCTTGCCCAGTTGTGGCGGGTCTCGAAGAAAATCAAGACGCGCTTTCCAGGCGAACTTGCCAAGGAAGCAGAGGGCGGCGTCAAGGCCGCGGCGGAGGCGGGATTGGATTACCGCGAACTTGCCAAGCGGGTGCTCGGCGATCCATTTGGATTTCTCACCGAACAACGGGCGCGGATGACCGTCGAAGATCTTGGGGATGGCACCGCCGCGATTCTGATCGACGCCGAACCGGCCTATGGCGGACTTCTGACGATGGTCGAGACGCCAGATGGTTGGAGGGTGAGCGTTCCCGTCGACACATTGCGGGCGAATGCGTATTGGCCCGACACGCGCCACGAATGGGCGGTGATCGCATCGATGATGCTGGGGATCGAAAACTCGCTATGCGATTTCGAGGCAGAGTTCGACGATGGAAAGATTCGATCAGTGCGCGAAGCGGGGGAGCGCGTCGGACGGCTTGTGGGCGAATCTGTCGTCGTCCAGAGCGTCATCTATGCGATGATGAAACGCAAGGGTGAGTCGACCGATGCAACGGTCGTGAAGTAGGCGGGTCTTTCACCCGACGAACAACAGGTTCACCAGCACAAACACGGGGATCAGTACGACCGCCGCCCAGCCCATGTACCCAAAAAAACCGGGCATTTTGACTCCGCGCCCTTCCGCGATCGCCTTGACCATGAAGTTGGGTCCGTTTCCGATGTAGGTGTTCGCGCCCATGAAAACTGCGCCGAGTGAGATTGCGACGAGTACCCGCTCGCTCACCGCGACTCCCTCCGTCAGTGCGATCATCGTCGTTTGGGGGTCGACTGGCAGCGCAGTTGCAGTCGTCAGAAACACGAGATAGGTGGGTGCGTTGTCGAGCACGCTTGAGAGGATGCCGGCGATCCAGAAGAACTGCGTCGGTGTGGTGATGCCTAGATCAGCGCCTCGGTGCGCGAGCACTTCGAGCGGAACTTGCATCGCAAGAAAGATGCCGATGAAGAGCACTGCGACCTCGACAATCGGCGACCAAGAAAATGCGTTGATCTTTCGCAGTGCGCTGGGTGTTGCCCAGAGGCTTAGCAGCACCATGAGAATCATCGCCACTTCGCGCGCGTAATCTGGGGTCACCAGCGTTGTGCCGATGAGCGGTTGCCCCGGCACGAGCAAGATGACCGCTGCCAGGATTCCTGCAAGCCACACAAAGTTGACTCGTCCGCCAATGTGCAGCGGATGACGCACGGTCGATTCGAGTGCGACGGCGCGCGCAGGCTCGTGGCGCATCATCCACGAGTCAATCGCGTAGTAGATCGCAAGCAAGAGACCAACGGTGAATAGCCACGGTTGCCAGAGTTGGAGGGTCCAAAAGAATGGAACTCCCCGCAGATACCCGAGAAAAAGCGGGGGGTCACCGATTGGAAGCAACGTGCCACCGACATTGGCGACGAGGAAGATGAAGAACACCACGGTGTGCGCAACGCGCGTGCGGTCACGGTTGGTGTCGAGCAAGAGTCGGATGAGCAGCATGCTCGCGCCGGTCGTGCCGAGAACACTCGCGAGGACCGCGCCGACTCCAAGAATCAGCGTGTTTGTTCGAGGCGTTGCCGCAAGATCGCCGCGCAACACGATCCCGCCTGCAACAACATAGAGCGATCCAAGCAAGGCCATGAAGGGGATGTACTCGTCCAAGATGGTGTGTGCGACCACATGGCCGGCGTGCGCACCACCCTCGGTCATGTAAACAAAGAGCAAAGTGAGTAGACCGCAACCGCCCGCAACGATCGCCTTGTTCTTGTTGTGATGCCACCAGTGGCTCGTGAAGGGGATGAGCGGAAGGACTGCGATGCACAGCAGGAGTGCCACAAACGGAAGCGCTCCAAGGAGCCAATATGGTTGCACTTCCGCCATCACTGTGAGGCTATCGCACTAGACTCCTACTCGTGATGGTCGCTCCCGTACTCAGTGCGTTCGTGTCGATGGCGTTCGCCCAGGTGGTGCCAGTGGCGACGCCTTCTTCGAGTGATCTTGCAGGCACATATCTCTGGCAGTGCAACGCACTTCACTTTCCCGTGGCATGCGAAATCACCCACGAGGGACTGGTCGCAGTCGCGGATGCGTCAGGCGAACTTATCGGGATTTCTGCTGCGGATGGGGCGATTCGCTGGCGAACGACGAAAGCGGGAGAAGAGGCACTCGTCGATCCTGCAGGAGTGGCGGCGTTGCCCGATGGTTCGCTCCTTGTCACCGATCGCCGCCGGGGTCGCGTCGAGCACTTCTCGGCGCAGGGAGTGTGGATCGACCGATTCGCGCCAGAGATCGCGCTGGCCGCACCCACTTCGATCGCAACTGGCGCGCTGATCACGCGCGAAAAGTGTGTCGCGATTGTCGACGAGGCCCGACACGAGATCGTGATCGCGTCGGATGATGGCAAGGAGATTCGCCGCATCGCGCGCGATCAACTGCTGATGCTGGATGGTTCGCACGCCTTGCCCTTCCATGTTGCGTTCGTTGGTGTTGGACTCCTCGCAGTCAGCGCCACCGAGCATCATCAGATTTTCATTCTCAAACTCGGCGATGGAACGGGTGACGACCGCGATGGATCAATCGTGCAGGCAACATGGGGCGGGCGCGGTCCATTTCCTGGTCTCTTCAATCAGCCCGCTGGGATCGCAGCCGATGGTTCATGGCTTTGGATCGCCGATCAGTTCAATCATCGCATTGCGCGGCAGTCGCAC
>SIAB01000004.1 GCA_009692015.1 Phycisphaerales bacterium | reverse complement strand
AGTTCCTGATGCGTAAAAAACTTTGTGAGCGCCTCTGTATCGATCAGCGCGAGCGCAGCGAAAAGAATCGAACACGCCAGCGCAACCACCGCCGTCGATCGAGTCGTCTTGGCGATGGGTGCGGGTCGTCGAATTGAGGGCGCGGAGCGAGTCGCGCTCAAGGATTTGGACCGCCCGAACCGCCACCACCACTCCCGCCGCGGCCGTTGCTTCCGGCGGCACCACCCACCGGAACGGGTGTAAAGCCCTGCAGCTGCGAGAAACTCATTGGAGCGGTGAACGAAACATAGCGACCAGCGCCGCGCTGCCGCTCGAGTCTTGAAGGTGGCAGAAATGCGTATCCGCCAAGCGCACGATGAACGAAATCGGGAGCGCGCACGATGAGGCAGTCCTTGGTGTAATCGATGAAAGCCCAGTCGTTTTCCCAGGCTTCTGGTTCGACGAGGGTCTTGACCAGCTGAATCAATCGCATGGCCTTGGCGCTGTCTGTGTCTCGCTCTGGACTCGCTCCAGCATTTCCAAAGAGGCTGCCGCCACCGCCACCACCGCCGCCGGAACCGCCACCTCCGCCTCCGCCAAAGCCTCCGCCTCCGCCCATACCGCCACCGCCTCCGCCCATTCCTCCGCCGCTGCCTTGGTTGAGCGCGGCATCCATGTTGAAGTCTGGAGCATTGTCAAAGTAGGGGACCTCGTAAAGCAGATCCTTGATCGGATAGAGCTTTGTCTCACGCGATCCCGCGCGCGACAAACTCGCTTTCGTTCCAATTTCTAGAAATCCCTTGCGAAGTTGCCAAGTGCAGCTCGACTCGGTTGAAAGTTGCGCGAGCACCGCGTCGAGCGCATCAACGGCTGCAACGCGGTGCAGTTTCAGCGAAATGAGTTCCGCGGGATCCATCCCAGAGAGATTGCGCTCTGTCAGCCAGCGCGAAACCATCTGCACGCCGACTATCTGCTGGATGTACTCGATCGCCTCCTTGGCTGGCGTCTCGTCGAAATCGATCGAGACCTCGGTGTTCAGAAGCGCGAACAGCATGTCGGGTGGCTCTGAGAACCACTCTTCGGGCGATCGCGGCGTTGCTTGTGCGACCGGTGCTGCGGTCGCGGCCTGGGCTGTCGCAACTTTCGCCACAGGTTTTGGTGCAGGCGCGGGAACTGGCGCGGCACTCGACTGTGCGAAGGCGCAGGCGCTGACAAGCGTGAGTGTGAGCGCTGCAACTGACTTGATTGGATTGCTCACGGACATTGGTGAACTCCTGTTTTTGGACCGTCGCTACTTGGAAGACTCTAGCACCAAATTGAGCGAATTGACCGAAAATGCAGACTCTTCGAGACACAAGAGCGCCATCGCGTTTCCTGCCACAGCAACGCTGCTCTCCCACGGAGCGGTGCGGATGGCCCCACTGGCGCGTTCCAAATCGCGCACGAGGTAGCACGAAACTTCGTCATATCCCAATTGGCGCAGGAACCGAATGATGCCGATCTGCATGGCGCGCGCGCGGTACTGCTCTCCAACGAGGGTGAGTGTTGGATCAGTCATCATGAGTGCCAGCGCGTATCCAGGCCGCGCGGTCTGAGCCGTTGCACCCTTGCTTCCGATTCCGGCGAGTGCGAGCGAGCCAACCAGGTCGGGCGCAACGCGGGCAGCCGTTGGTGATTCGCCCGAGTCGCTCGACTGCGATTGCAACCCGATCTGCAATCCAAGTTGAGCTCGCGAGAGTGCCGCGCGCGCGGCGCGGGCGATGATGGTGTGCGTGGCTGGAATCGCCCCGAGTTGTCGATCAGCCCAGAGCAGCCAGCCCATCACGCCCACGAGTGAGCTGCGCGCATCGCCGGTCCACTGTGAATCGATCGCAGCGACGAGGGCGGCGCGATCGACGAGTGGTTGACCAGCGCGATCGAAGGTCGCCAGCGCCGCTGCCGTGAGCGCCTGCTCCAAGGGATCGCCGCGCAGGATTCCCTCGGGATCCTTGGCGTTCGCAAGCACTTCCTTGGCCAGCAGATCCTTGGCATTCGCGCCCAGCGCAGTTGCGGCGGGGGAGCCTTGAACGCAACTCCCAAGCTCGAGGGTGGTCATCACGATCCAGGCGAGTGTCTTCCGATCCGCCAGCGGATCGCGCTCGATGGGTGCGACCTTGTGCAGCGCCGCAAGAATGTCCACGGAAAGCAGGCGGGCGCGCCGGGCGAGGTCGGCATCGGAACTGTTGAGTGTTGCAAATCGCGCGATCGCAAAGGCAGCGAGCGCTTGCTCGGCTGGTGCGGCATTGATCGACTCATCCCTTCCCTCGGCAGGCAGATAGTTGCCGCGAAGTCCGAGCATCTCGAGCGCTTGCTGCTCACCGATGGACGCATCGGCAGCGCGCGTGCTCGGGCGGATGAACGACCGCTCGAACCACTCGAAGATGGCCAGCGCGGCTTCGTGCGCCGAGGTAGCGGCATGGATCGGATCAGGTGTTGGTTCGATGCGAGAACCGCGGTGGACAAAGGTCGCTGCCATCTCCGGGGTGGGCTGCACGAGGCGCGTGGCATCGAATCGATAGAGTCCGACGCGTTCTGTCGTGGGGAGCGCCGCGAATTCTCGCGCTGGAAGTCCCAACTGCATCACCAGTGAGAGCAATGATTGATCGGGTGTCGCTGCGGCGTTGAGAGCCTGCAACACAGCGGGGTGCGCAACCGCCCATTGTCCGCCCCGCCGCACTGCGATCCCATCGAGTGCCGGCTCGATGAAGTGTGCGGCTTGTTCGTATGTACCACCAACGAGTGGTTCTGGTTTCGATCCCAATTCAAGTTCGAGCGTGACCTGATTCCACTTGATCGACTCTGGATTCGCTCCACTTTGGAAAGTCCTCACCCGTGCATCGGCCAGCGCCGTCTTGAGCGCCCCAAAGATCGGGTTCGCCTCGTGCGAATCTCCTACCCCAAGCACCTTTCCATCCTTGCGTAGGATGACCACGGCGCTCCAAACCTCTGAAAAACCGGGAATCTCCGCCGTTTCTGCGACGGCGCCGCGGTCGATAGATGACCTGCAGGCGGTCCAGGCGGCGAGTGAGTCAGAGGCAGATGGTGGCGTGGAATGGGCAAAAAGCGGAATAACGAGCAAAAAACAAAGACAAGTATTGGCAATTCGCCAAAGTCGGGGCATCTTTCGAGTGTACGGGTCGATCATTTGTTTGATCGAGAGTTGTTGCGAAAGAGTTGAGATGTTCATTCATCGGATCATTCCATACGAGGTCACGCGCCAGCGTCTTGCGCTGCTCACGATATTGTCCTTTCTCGCAATCCTCTGATACGACCGCCTTTTTCGGCACGACCACCCCCCCTGAGGGGGGCGGTGGGGCGGATGGGGAGACACATCCCAGCGCGCGTGCGCAGGATGTGCCGAAAAGCGCGACGGCCTGCGAAAACTCGCAGGCCGTCGTTGCTTTTGGATCGCGCGTTCTCGCGAGCGCTTCGATCAGTCGAATCTTTTGACTCAGTCGAGTGGGATCACTCAGTTGAGTTTGATCTTGTCGGTACCGAGCGCTCCGTGGTCGTCCATACCACCCTTGGTCGGCTTGGGCTTCTTTGGAAGGATGAAGGCATCGTCTTCACTGCTTGCAGGGGTCTCTTCACGACCGCCCGAGCCACCGGCGCCTGCGGTCCACTGTGCCCGCTTGAGGCTGAGACCGATCTTGCGATCTTCGGTGTCGACACGCAGAATCTTCACATCGACCTCTTGCCCAGCCTTGACGATGTCCATCGGGTTCTCGACCTTCTGGTCGCTGAGTTCCGAGATGTGCAGCAATCCTTCGAGCCCCTCCTCGAGTTCCACGAACACGCCGAAGTTGGTGATCTTGGTGACCACGCCCTTCACGATCATGCCGGGGCGGTACGCACTAGGGATCGCTTCGACCCATGGATCCTCGGTCAATTGCTTCACACCCAGACCAACCCGCTGCTTCTCCTGGTCGACTTCGATGACCACGCACTTCACTTCTTCGCCCTTCTTGAAGGCCTCGTTTGGATGGGCGATCTTCTTGGTCCAGGACATATCCGAGATGTGCAGGAGTCCATCGATGCCAGCTTCGATTTCGATGAACGCGCCGTAGTTGGCGAGGTTGCGGACCTTTCCAGTGATGACCGTTCCGAGTGGGTAGTGCTCTGCAACCAGATCCCATGGGTTCAATTCACACTGCTTCATTCCCAGTGAGATCTCGAGCTTGTCCTTGTTGAAGTCGAGCACCACGACATCAATCTCCTGTCCGGCCTGGACAATCTCGCTCGGATGATTGACGCGGCGGGTCCATGACATTTCGCTCACATGGACGAGTCCTTCGATGCCATCTTCGAGGCGCACGAACGCGCCGTACGACATCAGGCTGACCACGGAACCACGAACGCGCGCCCCGACGGGATACTTCTGTTCGATTTCTTCCCAGGGGCTTGGCTCGCGCTGCTTCAGACCGAGGGCGATCTTCTCGCGCTCGCGGTCGATGTTCAAGACCTTGACTTCGACTTCCTGTCCAACCTTCACGATCTCGGTGGGATGGTTGACCCGACCCCATGACATATCGGTGATGTGCAGGAGCCCATCGATACCGCCGAGGTCCACGAATGCCCCGAATTCTGCAATATTCGTGACGGTTCCCTTGACGATGTCGCCTTCCTTGACTTGCGTGAGCAGGTGTCGTCTCGCATCCTCGCGTTCAACTTCGATGAGCTTGCGACGGCTGATGACGATGTTTCGTCTTTCGAGGTCGATCTTGAGCACCGCAGCCCGAATGGTGCGACCCACGAAGTCGCCCACATCACCGGGGCGACGAACATCCACTTGCGATGCGGGGAGGAAGACTGGAACTCCGATGTCAACCAAGAGTCCACCCTTGATCTTGCGCAGCACCTTTCCTTCGACAACATCGCCTTCCTTCTTGGATTGCAGCAGTTGCTCCCAGCCACGGATTCGATCGGCCTTGCGCTTGGAGAGGACGATGTTGCCTTCGCCGTCTTCGATTTCCTCGAGGAGCACATCGACGACATCGCCGGGAGAAACTCCACCAGCGTCCTCGAACTCTTCCTTGGAAATCTGTCCCTCGCTCTTCAGCCCGACATCGACGATCACATAATCGCCGCTGACGGAAACCACGATGCCCTTGATGACACTGTTGGGTGAGCCAATCGAGGCTCCGGCCTTGTTCATGATGTCGGTCAAGTCGTCGGCGATGGGTCGATCGCCGAATGCCTCGCGGAAGAGCTCTGCGGTGGCGTTCTGATCGAGTCCGATGTCTTCAATTAAGTTGTAATCAACCATGGGAGGGGGGGGTGCGTTCCAAAGTGCGCGGACGAGCACGATGCTCGACCGCAAGGCGATTGCCCCTGAGACCATCTCAGTGGCGGGTTGGTGAATATATCAAATTTCTGCGGGCTTTCGCGGGGGAATGTCCCGCCGCATAGACATGAAGCCGAAGAGCCCAACGAGGTTGATCAGGAAGCAAAGAAAGAAGAACCACCCCCCCCATCCCGCGCGAGCCATCGGAAAATAGATTGCCACGGCGAGAAAGGGGGCGAGGGCACCCCGGATGCCATTGAGGGTCACATGGAGCGACATATATTCGCTATCGCGGTGCGCTGGGGCGAAGTCGTGATGACCGAGATTCCACGCGAGCGCGCCGCCTGCGAAGCCAAGTCCCAGCAGCACACTTGCGAAATACATGAGCGGCAGCGAGTGCATGAGGACTGCGATCCACATCGCTGCAGAGGCGAGCACAAAGGTCCATCCGTGAATGGATCGAAAGGCGATCACATGGGTGCGCGAGAGCAACCGTGACCACGCCGGTATCGCCAGCGGCATCACCATGAGGGGAATCACGGTCGTGGCCAGGATCCCCTCGAGATATGAGGTGTGGAACTCATCGTTGAGCACGATGACCTGCGGCGGTCCCATCATCAGATTGCCGAGACCAAAGACGGACATCCACCACATGAATCGGGCGTAGAAGCGGTCTTCGCGCAGCAGCGAAAAGAGTCGCCGCGGATCGACGCGCGCAGCGCCAGCGGCTCGTCCTTCCTGTTCCGCCCGTTGCAGTCGCCTTTGGCCACGGAGTCGCACCTTTCGGTAGATCGCGTTTCCCGCGAAGCCCGCCAGTGCGAGGGCTGGGAAGAGGTATCGAAAGGATCCAGGCGCGATGTCCATTGCCTCGCCAATCACGAGGCCGGTGATCGCGAGCATGACAGCTTGCACCATGGCCATCTTGCCGGCGATGAGCGCGCGGTTGGCGCGGGGATAGTTGTTGCGCCAGACCGCGGTGCGAATGGTGATGACACCCGTCCAGAGAATGCGGGCGACGAAAATGAGGATCGTGAGCGCGAGGAGTCCACCCGACGAGAGCGGCACGACCGCGATCATCGCCACGCAGGAGCAAGTCGCCAATTGCAGCCGGCTGATGAATGGCACCTTGGTTCGCCCATGGGCGAGGCCTGCCCAAAGAAAACTGGCGAGGTTGGCAATGTTTGGTGCTGCGCTGACGGCAGCCACCGCGAAGTCGAGTTGCGCTGGGTGCACACCGGGCGCTCCCTCAAACATCTTCTTGACGATGATCGCCATCGTTCCACCCTCGATGGCCCCGAGCATCAAGGGCAGAAGCAGCCATGAAAACAGTTCGCGCGCGTAGTTCGCCCGAAGCATGGGCGGGAGCGAACGGGGATGGAACCCCGCGACAAAGTTGTTCAGGGCAGAAAAGAAATAGTCAGCGATGGGGAACTTCACGGGCGGATCCGATCAAGAGCAATCAACGGACCGCGCTGCGCAGGATCTGCCACGACTGTTCGAGCGAGTCGGGGATCACGCGAATCGCCCCAACCGTGGCCATGAAGTTGGTGTCACCATTCCAGCGCGGCACGACATGCACATGCAGGTGCTCCGGAAGCCCGGCGCCCGCAGCCCGCCCTTGGTTGAGTCCGACATTGACACCTTGGGGATGAAAGGCGCGGTCGACCAGATCGACTGCGATGTCGACGAGGATCCAAAGCTGCGCGCGTTGGGCCGGGGCATAGTCCATCAAGGTCGGGCGAGGGTCAGCAAGTGCCGCCAGAACATGACCATTGGCGTAGGGATATCGGTTGAGCATGATGAGACCGTGGTCGTTTCGAAAGACGACATGATGCGCCGCGGCGTTGTCGACGGCATCCCACGCCGCGCGCAGAAAGTTTGTGGAGGGCGAAGAGCCCGAAGCGCGCAGGTCGGACTCCGCGGCCTCCAGTTCGCGCAGATAAGTCATCCGCCAAGGTGCCCAAAGATCCTGATGTGTCATCGCGTTGATCGTAGAAGGTGCTGCGCGCTCATCGGGCGCGTGCCCAGCGCAGCAGTTCGAGTGGTGTCGGCGGCTTTCCCTGCATGAGCACGCCGATGCGAAAGACGCGCCCCGCGAGCCAGATCAGCAGGAATGTTGCTGCAAAATTGACGATCAGCGAGCCGATGACTTGCCAGGCGGGGATCGGCTCGATTGCGCCGGTCGTTCGCAGCACCATGATGAACGGACCGATGGGCGGAATGAAACTCGAGATGGTCGCCAGCCAACCGGTTGGGTTTTCGGAGATCGGCAGCCAGACCAGCAGGGGGATCATCATCACCGACATAGCGGGTCCGATGAGCGACTGCGCCTCGCGCAGGTCGCTCACCGCGCTGCCGACCGCGGCCATGATCGATGCCACCATGAAGTAGGCAAGCACGAACCAGACGATGAACATGAGCATCGCCGAGAGTGGCACCACATCAAGCATCGTCGCAAAGGCGAGGGTCGCGATTCCAACCGAACCATAGGTGGCCAGCATGATGGCGCTCACGAAACTCTGTCCGACGATCTTTCCCGCCAGCAATTCAGTCGGACTGAGTGCCGAGAGGAGCACTTCGATCACCTTGCTCGACTTTTCTTCGATGGTGGTCGTGCAGAGCTGATTGGCGCTGGTGAAGGTTGCGATCCACATGAGAATCATGAAGCCGCCCGGGATAAAGAGGCGAAGTTCAAGGCTCTCGCTAGCTTGGGTTCCGTCGCGGGTCATGCGCGCCGCATCGGTCTTGGGTTGCCGCACGAGCGCGCGGGCTTTCTTCAAGTCCGTTCCAGTCTTCTCGACTCGGGCAACGACGGTGGCATCGCGAATGGTGCGCGAGAAAAGTGCCGTGGACTTGGGAGACATGTTGGAGGGCACGAGCAGCGCGATCACCGAGTCGACGGGCGGGTCTGCTGAGAGAAGATCAGTCGGAACTTCTGCCAGCGCGAGCAGTCTTTCGGCTTGGACATCGGCGCGCAGCGCGATGAGATCGCTGGTATTCGAAACGCGGATGACTTTGACATTCACGATCGTCCCCGCATCACCGAGCGACTGCAGGTCGTCGAGAGCTGGTTGCGAGTCTTTATCGAGCAGGTCCTGCGCCGATCCGCCAACGCTCAATGGATCGTCGAGCATCCGATCAAAGGTCGCCTGGGCCGCTGCGGCAACCGAGCCGTCGGAATCAGCGATCACGATCGTGCCCTGAATGGGCACAGCGTGATCCGACATAAGCAGCGGAATGAGCGCCACCACCACGAACATCGCCAGCGGAAAGGCGATGGCTCCGAGAATGAATCCCTTGGTGAAGACCGTGGATCGAAACTCGCGGCGCGCCACGATCATGATTCGCCCGAGGCGAAATCCACTTGGCTTTGGGATCATCGCGTGGCTCCCTGGAGTGGTTGGCGGGAATGACCGCCGTGCTCGGTGACCAGGCGAACGAACACTTCGTCGAGCGATGCCCGAGACAATTCGACTCGTCGGCAGGGGATCGCCGCGAGTGCGGTCGCCATGACCTGCCGCGCATCGGCCGAGTCGGTGAGCGCCAGCGAGATCGTGCGGCCGTCTTCTTGTTCGGTTGCCGAATCGACCCCGTCGATCGAGCCCAGCGACCCGATGGCGGTCGATGCCCGTTCAACGAGTTCAACGATGACGGCCCGGGCTGAATATCGCTCGATGACTTCGCGGGTCTGGGCATCCAGAATCTTTTCGCCGCGGTTGATCAACACCACCCGCTCGCAGAGTTGCTCGGCCTGAGCCATCTGATGGGTCGAGAGAAAAATCGTGCGTCCAGATTGGTGCAGTTCCTTGACGGTGGCGATGAGCACGCGGGCATTGACCGGATCGAGACCCGAGAAGGGCTCGTCGAGGACAATGAGATCTGGTTCGTGAAGAACCGCGGCGAGAAACTGCACCTTCTGCTGCATGCCCTTGCTCAGTTCCTGACAGCGCGCGCGGATCACCCCGGGAAGTTCCACCCGCTCGAGCCACTGCTCGACGCGCGACTTGAGTCCCTCGCGGGGCAGTCCCTTGAGCCTCCCCATGAACTCCAGAAATTCGCCGACGCGCATGCGGCGATAGACGCCCCGCTCCTCGGGCAGATAGCCGATGCGATCCTTCATGTCGAGTGCGTCGCCGCCGAACACGCGAATCGATCCGCTGTCGGCGCGGATGAGCGACATGATCATGCGAATCGCCGTGCTCTTGCCGGCGCCGTTGGGACCGAGGAGGCCAACCAGCGATCCCTCTCCGACCGAGAGATCGAGATTCGAGACGGCATCGACGCTGCCGAATCGTTTGCGAACTCCTTGCAGGAGCACCGCGGGTTCACCGTGGGCGTTCATTTCGCTGCGATCATTTCTTCTTCGTAGGCGCTGGGGTTGTTGCCGTAGGCGCGCTCGCCGGAGGCGTGGATGAGGCGGGGGCAGTTCCCGCTGGCGCAGCTTGGGAAGTCGCGGCATCGACGAGCGCCTGAATCTCTTTTGAGAGTTTGAAGGCGCTTGGGTCGATTGGAGCGAAGTCCACGCTGTTCACTGAAACGATTTGAACCTGCCCCATCATCGTGATCTCCTGCACCTTCGCCAGCGTCCTTCCAGAAAATGCTGCAAAGTCGCGAAAGGCTACAACAACCTCGAGTTCTCCCATGGGCGTCTTGGCCTGCCGCACGAGGCCGACCAGGTGACCAGAGTCGACAGAATAAAAACGGGTTGAGGCATCCGCGCCACACTTCAAGCGCACCTCGTAACACGCGGTTCCGCGGAAGTCACTGCGGCCAACCACCACAACCTCAGAGCAGTCCAGCGCGGGATTGAGTTCTTGCTCGATGCTCAAGTCGCGCGTTTCGCGCTCGAGCGCATCGGCTTCCATCAGGCTCGTGCCGCGAACGGGATCGCTCGACCAACCGACCTTCCCATTGATGCCTTGCATGATCTTTCCGAAGCCTTTGATCTCGGTTTCGACGATCAGCAGGTCGGGGGCGAGAGACTTTGTGTGCAGCGTTCCCTTGAGCGACTGCGCGGGCATCTCAATCGTGCCGGTGGAGGTGCGGGATGTTTGTTGGCGAATGAGATCTGCGCCTCCAGCGGCCGTGACCGCCTTGGCGAAAATCTCGGTGGCAGTTGGAAGTGGAGCGGCTGCAGGAACAGTTGGCGGTGGCGTCGGGGCAGCTGGATCCTGCGCGAAAGAAATCGCCGGGCAGGCAAGGAAGGCGGAGATCGCGAGCGCGCGGAGGTGATGGTGAACGAGGTGGGTCGAAGAATGTGTCATGGTGTTGGACTCGGCGTTGCGTTTGTTGGAACTCTCTCACTTGCGATCCAACGAAGGGCATCGCGAAGCTCTGGATCGGGGGAGGAAGTGTAGTCAGCGCGCGTTGGGGGATTGCCGATCACTTGACGCACGCCGATCCCCTCAACCAGACCGCCCGAGGGTGTGCGGAAGTCGCCAATTGCATGCAGAAGTACATCGCCGTTCTTGAGGTTGTGCGTGGTCGCGGGAAGCGCTGCGCCCGCAGAAGTCTGCCCGAATGGCTGTGCCCTCTTGATGTCGAGCAGCCCCGCCGCGAAAATTTCGGAGGTGCTTCCGGAGTGGCTGTCCATCAGAATTGCCAGCGGTCCAGAAAAAGTGCCGATCAAGTTTCCTTCTGGATCGACCGTTCTTGGATTGGTTCGAAACTCAAGTTTCATGTCGCGACCACGCATCGTGCCCAGCGATGTTGGAGCTGGAAGAAAGTGACCTGCCACTCCCGTGGCCATCAGTCCAAGACCGCCTGGGTTGCCACGAAGGTCGATGACCACCGCATCCGCGGCGCGAAAGGTGCGCAGCGCTTCATCGATCGACGCGGCGAGCGGGGTCAACCAGACGCTGAATCGCAAGTAACCAACGCGACCGGTGCGGGCGGGATCACCACCGAGTTGCCCAATCTCATCCGCGCTGAGCCAGTGCCACTTGGACTCCGCCGCGAATGGCGGGAGATTTCCCATCGTGACCAGCTGTCCAGGTGGCGCCGAAAGTGCGATCGCCACGGCGTGCTCTGTTCCCTCTGCATCGACGAAGAGCGCGTCGACGCTCGAGCCGAGCCGACCGCTAAGGCATGCGACGAGCGCATGGTCGCGCGCGAGCCGCTCGAGCGAGGTTTGCGGAGTGCCGAACGACTTGACAACTTCATCCATGGAGTGGTCCGCGGCGGTGAGGAGTCGCCATCCCTGGTGGACCCCGGCACGCTTGGCAGGACTCTCCTCTGCGATGTGGGTCACGAGCACTTCATCGCCAAAGACTTGCAGGGTGAGTCCAGACCATCCGCCCGACGGGGCCGTCGAAGCAGTCGCTGATTGTGGGATGATCGCGAAATGACTTGCATCGAGCGACTGCAGCAGTTCGCTCAGCACGATGCGAAGCGCGTGCTGACTGCGAGCCTCGCGGGCGCGCTCGCGATACTGATCGTGCCGCTGGCTCCACTGGTCACTCGCGATGGTTGGGCCCACATGAGACTTCAAGATGATCTCCCACACTTGATCGAAGACCTCGCCATTTGACTTTGGGTTCGAGGAATCTGGGGGAGCAGCGGGGAGATTCGCTGGAAGCTTCTGCGCCACGGTTGTCGTCGAATGGGTTTGGCATCCGAGCAGGGCCGGCGGGAGGATTGCGAGGAAAAGAATTGCCAGCCGTGCACGCATAGCGGCGCAGTATCGCATCCCTTTGCGCCTGGCGTGCGGGGAGGTGCGGATCGTCCATCCGTCCATCCGGATGAACGGTTGAAATGCCTCCCGCCGGTGGATAGGCTTGGCGCGTGCCGACCACGTTCCTCGCTCAACTCGATCAACGCACCCTGCTCTTTGACGGAGCGATGGGCACTTCGATTCACGCCTGCGCGGACTGTGCCCACGGTGACTATCTCGGACGGGATAACTGCACCGACATCCTGGTTCGCTCGCGGCCCGATCTGATCCAACGCATTCACGAAAGTTTTCTTGCTGTCGGGGCGGATGTTGTCGAGACCGACACATTCGGCACCAACCGACTCGTCGCCGCAGAGTTCGATGCCGAGATGGTCAGTTGGGTCTACGAGCTGAATCTCCGCGCTGGGCAAATCGCCCGTGCGGCGTGCGACAAGTATGGCGAGCCAGGGCGCCCGCGATTTGTGGCTGGGTCGATGGGGCCGGGCACCAAGCTGATCACACTCGGCCAGGCAACCTGGGCGGGGATGTTGGATTCATACCGCGAGCAAGCCCGAGGGCTCATCGATGGTGGTGTCGACTGCTTGATGATCGAGACCTGTCAAGACCTCCTGCAAATCAAGTGTGCGGTGACGGCATGCCTCGAAGCGATCGAGGCGGCGAAGCGCACGACGCGCGATCTTCCCATCCTCGTTTCGGTGACTATGGAAACCACTGGGACGATGCTCTTGGGGTCGGACATCGCCGCCGTTGTCAACGCGCTCAAGGGGCTGCCGATCGCCTCGCTCGGATTGAACTGTGCAACGGGTCCGGTCGAAATGACGCCGCATTTGGCCTATCTCAGCAAGTTCTGGGATCGCCCCTTTTCAGTCGTTCCCAATGCGGGACTTCCTGTGCTTGTCGAAGGTCGAACGGAGTACCCGCTGCAGCCGCGCGACTTCACCATCGCCATGCGCCGCTTTCTTGAGGAGTTCGGGGCCAGCATCGTGGGCGGATGCTGTGGAACAACCCCAGATCACATCGCCGCACTGCGAGCCGCCGTGCCGCTGGGTTCGCGTGCCGCGCGTGTCGCCGAGGTCGCGGCGCCGGCCTGTTCGAGCCTCTACACCCAGACAGAGTTTCGTCAGGACAATTCCTTTCTGATCGTTGCCGAGCGCACCAATGCCAATGGATCGCGCAAGTTCAAGACCTGCCTTGATGCCGAAGACTGGGAGGGTCTGGCGTCGATGGCCAAGGAAGAACTTCGCGATGGATCGCATGTGCTCGATGTCTGCGTCGACTTTGTTGGTCGGGATGGTGTGCGAGACATGTCCGAGACAGTGGCCCGATTCGTTCGGCAGGTCAACGCTCCGCTGATGATCGATTCAACGCAAGCGGATGTGATCGAAGCTGGATTGCAACACGCCCCCGGTCGCTGCATCGTCAACTCCATCAACCTCGAGGATGGCGAGGAGCGGATGAATCGCATTTGCCCGCTCCTGAAAAAGTATGGCGCGGCCTGCGTTGCCCTGACGATCGACGAGGATCCCGTCGCCGGGATGGCCAAGACAGCGGCGCGAAAACTCGAAATTGCCGAGCGAATCCATCATCTCTTCACCAAGAAGTGGGGCCTCGATGAATCAGATTTGTTCTGGGATCCACTGACATTCACGATCGCCACCGGCAACGACGATGATCGCCGCCTTGGGCTCGAAACACTCGAGGGGATTCGTCTCATCGCCGAGCGATTCCCGCGCTGCTCGATCATTCTTGGTCTCTCCAACATTTCCTTCGGGCTCAAGCCAGCCGCACGGGCGGTTCTTAACAGCGTCTACCTGCACGAGGCGCGGGCGCGGGGATTGACCGCTGCGATTGTGCATGTCTCGCGCATTCTTCCCGAGAGTCGCATCCCGCCCGAGCAATGGCAAGCAGCGCAGTGGTTGATCTTCGATCACCGCGGAGCGAGTCGCCCTGAGGGGCAACCAGAGAAGTTCGATCCACTTCTGCACTTCATCTCGCTCTTTCCAGATGGGGCCGCCCCGGTCGCGCAGCAGCCGCTCGAAGAACTGACCGTGGAAGAACGGCTGCGCCGTCACATCGTGGATGGCGAGGAACACGCACTCGAGACCTCGCTCGACGAGGCGCTCACCAAGTACACCCCGCTGGCGATCATCAATGATCACCTACTTGAGGGAATGAAGACCGTGGGCGACCTCTTCGGATCGGGAAGCATGCAACTGCCCTTCGTGCTGCAGAGCGCGTCGATCATGAAGCGGGCCGTGGCATTTCTCCAACCCCATATGGAACGGGTCGGGGTCACCGCGAAGCCCAAGGCGACGATTGTGCTCGCAACCGTCCAGGGCGATGTCCATGACATCGGCAAGAACCTGGTCGACATCATTCTCTCGAACAACGGCTACAAAGTGCACAATATCGGCATCAAGCAGCCACTGGCGCAGATTCTGGAGGCCTGGAAAACTACTGGCGCCGATGCGATTGGGATGAGCGGACTCTTGGTGAAGAGCGTGACGGTGATGGAAGAGAATCTGCGCGAGATGAATCGCCAGGACATTCGGGTTCCGGTCATGCTCGGTGGCGCAGCGCTCACCCGGCATTATGCCGAGGGTCACTTGCGCCGCACTTACCGCGGCGAGCTCTATTACGGTCGCGATGCTTTCGAGGGTCTGGCCGTCTGCGAGGCAATCGCCTCGGGATCACGCGAGGTCATCAACCGCGAAATCGATTCGAGGCTCACCAAACGGGCGGCGATCGATGCGCGCGTGAAGGCCAGCGCGCTTCGCGCGGGAGAAGCGACGGCACGAGGCGACGCGGCGATCCCTGACGGCGCGCCCACTGCGCCCGCCGATCCATTCTTTCCGGACACCACGGCCGACACCACCGGCGCACTGCCAGGCGCGCGCGTCGCCCACGACAATGCGATTCCCGATCCACCATTTTGGGGCACGCGCCTGACTGAGCGCATCGAATTGGATCTCATCTACCCATTCATCAATCGCACGGCGCTCTTCCGCGGGCAGTGGGGATTTCGCCGCGGCGAACTTGACGACCGGGCCTACGCGCGATTCTTGAGCGATGAAGTCGAGCCAATCCTCGAGAGGCTCAAACACGAGTGTCGGGCGGAGAAGATTCTCCGACCTGCAGTGGTGTGGGGCTACTTCCCCTGTCAGTCAGAGGGAGATGACCTGATCATCTACGACGCGGAAGACCACGACCGCGAGCGCGAACGCTTCACATTCCCGCGGCAAAAGGCTGGTCGGAGAATCTCGCTCAGCGACTTCTTCCGGCCCGTTTCCAGTGGGTCACGCGATGTGATCGGGCTTTCATGCGTCACGATGGGCAGCGAAGCAAGCAATCGGGCGCGGTCGCTCTTCGAACGAAATGAGTACACCGAATACCTCTATCTCCACGGCATGGGTGTCGAGTGTGCAGAGGCGCTGGCAGAAATGTGGCACAAGCGGGTGCGTGCCGAGTTGGGATTCTCACACGAGGATGACCCCAAGACCGAACGGCTCTTTCAACAGCATTACCGTGGCAGCCGCTATTCCTTCGGCTATCCGGCCTGTCCTGACCTAGGCGATCAGGAGAAACTCTTCCGATTGCTGCAGCCGCAGCGAATCGGATGCGTTCTGACTGAAAACTTCCAGATTGAACCAGAGCAGTCGACCAGCGCGATCATCGTTCATCATCCGCAGGCGAAGTATTTCTCGGCGTGACGGCGTGAGGGGCCATCTTGTTGCGGAGATCATGATCGGGGAACACGCGGTCACGAACCCTGGGCAAGCAGACCCGCACTTCTCGATTCGCTGCCCGCGCAGCGGTGGTGATGTGGAGCGATCCAGCGCTGAATGAAGCGATGGGATCATCGCGCCTCGCCGCCGCGCGCGTGATCAAAGTTCGCCGAGAACCGCAGTCAAGAGCGCGATCGTGGCTTCGAGGTCGCCCTTGTCGACCATCTCCGTGACCGTGTGGATGTACCGCGTGCCGGGACCGAATGCAACGCAACGAGCTCCGCGACCCGCGCGCTGAATCGCGCCGGCATCTTGACCGCCGCGACCGAGGACGGCCCTTTGGTGTGGAATGCGGTTCTTCTTGGCAATCGCGCACGACTGTCGCAACAAGGTGATGTCGGCGATCATCGATGAATCCTGCACCATGAGCGCAACGCCGAGTCCCTGCTTGGTGACCCGCTGATTGTCCGGAATGCCGGGAGTATCGCAGGCAAGATTGACATCAAGCCCGATCCCGATCTCTGCGCCGCAGGCATTCGCTGCAACTTGCGCGCCGCGCAATCCAACCTCTTCCTGTGTCGTGAAAGCCACCACGATTTCGCAAGTGTGCCCCGCGCGTGCCTTGGCAATGCGACGGATCGCTTCGATGGCAGTGAAGACAGCCATGCGATTGTCGATGGCTTTGCTGATCACCTTGAGCGGAGTTTCGATGAATGGTTCGTTCATCACCACAAAGTCGCCGATCTGGGCGAACGCGCGCACTTCGGAGGGGTCGCGACCGAGGTCAACGAAAAACTCCTCGGTTCCCGGCACCTTGGTGCGCTCGACTTCGGTTGAAATGTGGATCGGTTTGCCCCCAGGATTGAGAACCCCCGCGTAGTCGCCGCTGTCGGTCACCACCAGCACGCGCCGCGAAAAGAGATTGCGTGGATCAAATCCACCCGCAGGATTCAGCCAGAGGAAACCCTGCTCATCAATGTGCCTGACATAGAAACCGATTTCGTCCATGTGCGCCGCGACGAGCACACGGGTCGGCTTCACACCTCTCTTTGATCGGGAAGGCTGGCGCGTGCAGATGAGCGATCCCATCGCATCGGTCTCGACAGAATCGAAGAGCCCTTTGATTTCCTTCTGCACCAGCGCGCGCACGCGCTCTTCGCGACCAGCGACGCCCGCTGTCTCGCACAACCGCTTCAGGAGGTCGTAGTTCATGCGGCGAGTCTATGATTCGATGATGCCTACCGCTTCGTTCCACGCCGAGTCGCTGCTGCGCGCGCAGCACGAGGCGTTTGCACACTGTGAATCGGCGCGCCGCGCGGCGAAAGTGCAGAAGGATCGGGGGATCGGGGGGATGGTGCCCAAGCCAGAGATCCAGTGGATCCCATGGGGCAGCACCGCTGAAATCGTGGGGGTTTTCGATCGCGTGGAGACGGAGTATTCGGCCATTCGCTCGGGCGCGGCGCTCTGCGATCAACCGCAGCGAGGAACCATTGAAGTAACCGGCGCGCAGCGGATCGCGTTTCTGCAGAGCATGTGCACGCAGGACCTCAACGGGCTCGCGGCTGGGCAATCGCGGCGATCGTTCTTGCTCAATCGAAAGGGTCGAATCGATGCAGACCTCTTGCTCTGCGAGTTGGGTGATCGCCTGCTGATTGACTGCGCCGGCGCATCGGCAGAGTCGACCGCAAAGGCACTCACCAAGTTCGTCTTCTCAGAAGAGGTGACACTCACCGATGTTTCGAGCCGCGACTATCGGATGGCGCTGCACGGTCCAGAGGCTCTGCATCTTCTGGCGCTTACCGGGGCGAGCGAGCAGGCGGTGGAATGCCTTGGGCAGGCGGGATCGTGCCTCGCGACCACCATCGCGGGCGTGTTATGCGTGCTGGTGCGCGCCGATGTCTGCGGAACCACTGGGATCGAAATCTTCGTCGCCCGCGATCAAGCAATTGCGCTCTGGAGCGCACTTCTCGGCGTGCACGATCTGCTCGATGGCGGCAAGCGCCGCGCGCGACCCTGTGGTTGGCAGGCCTTCAACATCGCCCGCATCGAGGGTGGTTCGCCGCTCTTTGAGATCGACTTTTCAACAACAAGTTTGCCACACGAAACTGGAATTCTCGCGAAGCGCGTTTCGTTCAAAAAGGGTTGCTATCTCGGTCAGGAAATTGTCGCGCGGATGGAGAGTCTCGGAAAACCCAAGCAGATGTTGTGTGCCTTTCGGATGGAATCCAATGCCTTGCCGAATTCGGGTGCCCAGATGTTTGCGCCGACAGCCGAAGGTGGCACGAGCGATGCGGTGGGGGTGGTGACCAGCAGCGCCATGAGCCCAATGCTCGGTGCAACCTGCATCGGCTTCGCCAGCATCCGCTACGCATTCACTGCGGCAGAGACCGCGCTGCTGGTGAGCGCCGAAGGTCTACCGGCGCGCGCGATTGTGCAAGCTGAGTTGGGGTCGCTTCCAGAGGCGCCGTCATCGAAGGATCGCCCCCAATGAGTTTGCAAGATCAGCTGGAGCCAGAGTGGGCTTGGACCCCGGATGTCCTGCTCTTCATCGCTGCGGCCGTGATGTCTCTCGCCGTGATCGGTTTCAGCATTTGGCTTTTCCTCAAGGCAGCTCGCGAAGAAAAGACCGGGGGCAAGTCGACACGATGACCGCGATTCGCATCACAGAAGTTGGACCGCGCGATGGACTCCAGAGTGAGTCCGCCTGCCTCTCGACCGCCGTCAAGGTGCAGTTCATCGATCTTCTCTCGGCCGCGGGCATCCCCGAGATCGAAGTCTCGAGTTTCGTGAGTTCAAAGTGGGTGCCGCAACTCGCAGATGCCGCCGAGGTATTCGCCGCGATTCAACGCCGCATCGGAACGAGTTACTCGGCGCTCGTTCCCAACGAGCAGGGATTCGACCGCGCCTGCGCGGCGCGCGCCGACAAGATTGCAGTCTTCATCTCGGCAACCGAGGAGTTCAGTCAACGCAACGCCAATGGATCGATCGCCGAGGTGCTGGCGCGAATTGCGCCAGTCGTCAAGCGCGCCCGCGCGGCGGGGATTCCAGTTCGCGGTTATGTGAGTTGCGTCATCCGCTGCCCATTCGCGGGGGAGGTCTCCCCGGCACAAGTCCGCGGCGTCTGCGCGGCGCTTCTTGAATTGGGCGTAGATGAACTCGATCTCGGCGACACGATCGGCGCCGCGACGAGCGATTCGATCGCGCGGCTCTATGAAGGACTCTTCCCGCTCGTTGCACCAAGCGCAACAACCCTGCACCTGCACGACACACATGGCCGTGCAATCGCCTGCGCATTGCGCGCACTCGAACTTGGCGTGCGCTCCTTTGATTCAAGCGCGGGAGGATTGGGTGGATGCCCATACGCCCCGGGCGCGCCAGGAAATGTGGCGACCGAGTCCCTCGTTGCGGCGGCAAAGAGTGCGGGATTTGTTTCTGGCGTGGACACTCAGCGCGTGGCCGAGGCAGGCCTCTGGATTCGCCAACAACTTTCGCTGGCCCGCGGCGCCAGTTTGTAACGACCGCCACGGTGGAGAATCGCGCGCAGCTCAATCGAGAGCGTGGTGGGGGAGTCATCAATGACGACCGCCCGCGGCGACGAGGGAAATGTGAATCCACCGGTATTCAAGATGTGTCGCACCCCACCGGTTCGGGGATTCCGCACCATCCAGGAACCGGCGCGGTGGGAGTGACCACAGACGAGCAGCTTTGCCTCGGGTCGAAATCGATCCACAAATGCTGCTGCCGCGCGGGGGTAGGCGCGCCACCATGTGAGCACGCGGGCGACGCGCCAGGGATTGAGCCCAATTGAGATGAGTGCAGTCGGCTCATTGTGAACCGCTGGATCATTCCACTGAGCCATCGCGGCCTCGCCAGCGGCGCGCAGGAATCCTTCGATGGTCTTTGGGTTTCTCGCGCGCGCGATCCGCATCGTCTCTCCAATCACCTTGTGCGCCGGAGTCCACGGGAGCATCGAATCGCCAAAGGCGTGCCCATGCGTCACGAAGACTGCGCCATCAAAGAGGTCGATATGGTCCACATGCGTGGGATCGTCGTCATGATTGCCGTTGACTTGGGTGACGCAGATGCGCGCCCGTGACGCCAGCGCAAGGAACTCCTCGAGCATCCGAACTGCCGGTTCTCTGCGGTGATTATGGTGAATATCAGCCGAATCACCATTGAGAATGAGCCTGTCAGCCTCGTCGAGCAGCGGCGCGAGTGATTGCGGTGTCCGCTGCGGTCGACCGCAAGGCACCTCGGGCATTCCCAAGTGAAGGTCGGAAAGAATCAGTGTTCGCGGCATGGGCTTGGCATGGTGCGGGAGATTCGATACCCTACCTGACTCGCTGCTTCCAGATGGACTGGAAGCCCCCTCGCGGGGTCCGTGGCGTGCGTCTTGATGCCAAACCGCATCATCAAGATGGAATGAGTCGCGGTCGGCACACCGATGCCGAGGAATGAAAAATGTCTCAATTTCAAGCACCACCCCCACCCGTGATTCGTCGCCAGAAGGATGCCAAGGGTCGCCTCTTTATCGACTACAAGCAGGTTGAAGAGTTGCGTCGGGCGATGACCCAAAACGGAAAGATTCTCTCGCGAAAGCGGCTCGAGATGTCGGCTGGCGATCAGTCGATGCTTGGTCAAGCCGTGAAACGCGCGCGCTTTATGGCGCTGCTTCCGTTTACGAACGCCGCGTCCTAATTCTGTCGCGCATTCGGGCGATGATCTGCGGGAGCGCTCTCCAAGCACTCCGCAGCGATCGTTGCAGGCGCACGCCGACGATCCGCAGCCGAATGCGCCGCAGTCCTGGTTCAGCGGGATGCAGGCGAAGTCCGCGGTTGACCGCCGCGCGCGCGCGGCGAAGTTCGCCATGGGTGAGTGCGTCGAGCGCGATATTGTGCAGTGTTTCAACGCAGCCACGATCGAAGGCAAGCGATCGCCGCGCCGCCCGGCGCGCGCCGGCGCGATCGCCACATTCAAACTGAGCGCGAGCGAGTCGCAGCCAGAGTCGGGCATCCTTGGGGTGCCGCCGAGCCGTCGCGATCAAGATCCGCGCCGCGATCTTTGGTTTCGCGCACTCAAGAGCGGCACCGGCCGCTCCCAAGGCGATCGAGGCATCCTCTGTGATCGGGGCTCGGGTGGTGATGTTCACGCGTCCAAAGAGTTCTTCGAGCAGGCGTCCAGCCTCGACGGTTGCACCGAGTCGGGTGAGTGCCTCGACCAGTCGCAGCCGAACCGACATATCTGAAACGCCCAGAGCGATGACCAGTGTGTAGGCGGCGCGCGCCTCATCAAGCCGTCCCGCGCGCAGTGCCATGTCGCCAAGTCGAATATGCGCTGACGGATTCGCAGGTTCCAATTCGACGATCCGACGATACTTTTCCTCGGCCTCTGCGACACGGTCGAGATCTTCGAGCACGCGACCCAGAGCGAGAATGGTGTTCGCGTCGCCCGGTTGTTCGCGCATCGCCTGCACCAAGACCTGATGGGCAGATTCCAACTGTCCTGCGCGGCGCAGGACTACACCCAGTCGTGTCTTGACTCCAATCAGCTTGGGGCTTTGCGCCAGTGCTTCGCGGTAGCACCAGATCGCGCGTTCGAAGCTCGCTTGCTGGGCGAGCACATTGGCCATCTCGGCGAGGCAGAGTGGCAGCTCCTTCAGGTACTGCTGCGCCAGAAAATAAACAGACTCTGCGTCTTCGTAGCGCTGCAGAAGTCCCAGCGCTGTGATTCGAAGCGAGTAGGCCGGTTCAATCTTTGGATCGCCCTTCGCGGCGCGCTCACAGTAGCGAACACACTGCTCCAGCTTTCCAGCGCGGATTGAGCCCTGCGCTGCGCCAAGGAGCGCATGCACATGTCCCGGGATGAGTTCGAGGGCTCGTTCGTATGTCGCGAGTGCTTCGCCATGGCGACCCTGCGCATCAAAGGTGACTGCAAGATTGTGATGCCAGTCGCCGCGATCCGGCTCGCTCGCCAGCGCACGACGAAGTTCCGTTGCCGCCTCTTCCAACTTCCCCGATTGAAACAAACCACGCGCGCGTTCAACGCGAGCTTCTGCACTGATCCAATCGCTTGAGTCTCCTGCCATGTGGGTTTCGAATTCTAGTATGCCAGTCATCGACAACGGTGTCGAAAAACATCCTGATTTTCGCTCAATAGACCTCGAGCATGCAGCGATGGGTTGGGCGAACCCGTCGCTTCAATTGCTCGGTGGTCCACTCGGTGGGGGGGATGGAGGCAATCTCCTCGTGCACGGTCAGATAACCGGCACCAAGTCCGGCAATCGCGAGGGCGCGAAAAATGCCGACCTGCATTCCGGCAAGACCGCAGGCGTAAATTAGGGTTCGCGTCGAAGCGAGGAGCGGTCGAAAGAAATCCATCCGCGCATCGACATAGTGGTGGGTATGCGGCCCATGTCCAACATGCGGGAGAGGCTCGCGGCTGATCACGGTGTGATAGGAAAAATTGGGATGCTCGCTGGCGACTTGGCGAAACCAACCGTCATAGAGCAGGTCGGTGCGGTAGGGGCATCCCATCACCAGATGGATTCGACTCGCGCAGGGTCCTGGCCAACTCTCACGCGCCGGAGAATTGTCGCCAGGACCGACAAGCAGTTCGTGGATCATTCCCCGGAAGGGGGCGATTCCGGTTCCCGTGGCGACAAAGAGATAGTCGTGCGCTGAGGGATCCGTGGGGAGCACGAATCTTTTTCCGTTGGGACCCGACACCCGGACTTCGTCACCGACGGCCCGATCGCAGAGCCAATTGCTGCAAACACCAAGCATGAGTGGGTGTCCATCGCAGCGATCCGGATCGTTTTCATCGGGAATCTCCTCGATCGTGCGCTTGCAGGTTGTCGAGATCACTGCGCCGAATCCATCCTCACCATAGGAGGGACTGGCGATCGAGTAGAGGCGCACCTTGTGGGGGCGTCCTTTGGCATCGAATCCAGGAACGACAACGCCGAACGATTGGCCGGCCAAGAAGGTGCCCGCGAGCGGTGTGCCAGCGAGATCGACCCCAATATGCCGCACGAAACTTGCAGACTTTCCGCGCAGGCAGGGTTCACTCGATGCAATGCGGGCAGCGACAGCGGCTCCCGGCATCACAACATGCATGCGAGCCTCACGCAGAAGGGGATCATTCAAGTGAATGGTCATCAAGGCGCAATCCTAGGAAGTTCAAGCCGGCCCGTCGACAAATCTAAGCCCAGCGGGGTCCAAGAGCCGAAATAGATGGACGGTTTGGTGCGAGTTGTCGACACCAATTCCTCCTCGACCCGTCGTGCGTCGCTGGAGGAATCGCAAGGAAGCACGACCTGCTTGAGGAGAATCACTATGGATAAGTTCGTCATCCAAGGGGGCCACCGATTATCGGGTCGGGTGCGTGTCGAAGGGGCGAAGAACGCAGCGTTGCCGTTGATGGCCACTTCACTCTTGACGAACGAAGAAGTCACGCTGACGAATGTCGCCAGTCTCGCCGACATCGCCAGCATGCGAAAGTTGCTCGGCATGCTTGGGGTCGAGGCCCACCTCGGCGATGACCGGGTCTCCATGCAGACCAAGGATCCCAATGCCATCGAAGCTCCCTACGAGCAGGTTCGCACGATGCGGGCGTCGATTTGCGTCCTCGGTCCGATGGTCGCACGGCGCAAGAGGGCGGTGCTCTCGATGCCGGGCGGGTGCGCATTCGGGGATCGGCCGGTCGATCTCCATCTGCGGGGTCTTGAAAAACTCGGAGCGAAGATCGAACTCAAAAATGGCTACATCACAGCCAGCGCCGATCGACTGAAGGGCGCGACGGTTTTCCTTGGCGGTCCCTACGGTTCGACCGTCACAGGAACGGCCAACATCATGAGCGCCGCGACGCTGGCACAGGGTCGCACGGTGATCGAAAGCGCGGCATGCGAGCCGGAAATCGTGGATCTCGCCGACATGCTCATCTCGATGGGAGCCAAGATCCGCGGCGCCGGCGGACCACGGATCATCATCGACGGCGTGGACGAACTCGGCGGGACGACCCATCGCGTGATGCCAGATCGGATCGTCGCCGGGACCTACGCGATCGCCTCGGCGATCACCAATGGTGAGATCATCATCGATGACTTCCCATTCGATTCGCTGCTGGCAGTGGTGGACCGTTTGTCGCTCATCGGAGTCAACATCCACAAGATCACCCCCGATGCCGACGACCGCTGTTGCACCGTTCGCGTGACCAGCGAGCGGCAGCTGAAGCCCGCCGTCATCACCACCCAGCCACATCCTGGTTTTCCCACGGATTTGCAGGCGCAGTTCATGGCACTGCTCTGCTATGCCCAAGGAAATTCTGTGATCACCGAGAAGATCTATCCCGAGCGGTTCATGCATGTGCCTGAATTGGCTCGCATGGGAGCGCAACTGCTGCGCCATGGACCCACGGTCGTGATCTCTGGTGGATCACGGCTCGTCGGCGCCGAGGTGATGGCGAGCGATCTGCGTGCATCGGCAAGCCTCGTTTTGGCGGGCTTGGCCGCAGATGGCGAAACAACGGTGAACCGTGTCTATCACCTCGACCGCGGCTATCAGCGTATGGAAGAGACGCTGCGGCAGCTCGGCGCCAAGATCGAGCGCGTGAGCGATCGCCCCGCTTCTGACCCGTCAGTTCTTCGCGGTGCGGGCATGGCCGCGGGTGCTGCGCAGTCGATGCAGGACGAGAGCTGACGCGTCGGCCGAGCTCACTCTGAAGGGGGAGCGCCGATCAGTCGGTTCAGCAGTTGCTCGCCAGCGACTTCGTGCTCGGCGCGGGCCCGTGCCATCCACTCTTTCAACAACGCCACGAGTTCTGGATATCGCGCCGCAAGTTTCGGGTCATGGACGAGCAGGTCATTGGCAAATGTCACCGCAAGATGAAGTTCGGTGGTGCTGCGCACGAGCTCGCGCGCAATCTTCGTGAACTGTTCGCGCTCGCCCTTCTCTGCGAAGGCACCGCCGAGAAGGGTCCACGGGGCAAGCGTGATCATGGATTCTGCGCGTTCGAGTTGACCGCCGGTGATCTGCAGATCTGCGGCAGTCGCGCTCCAAGCACCCTTGGTGTCGTTGAGCATCGTGGTCACGAGTGCAGCATCGCCTTGCAGCGTTGCCAGATCCCGCGTGAGTCGGCCGATGATGTCTGAGAGTGGTGGCCAGACTTCCTCGTTCCAGTGTGACTTGAGTGCCGTGATCCCGTCGACGGTCGCCTGAAGATTCGCGCGCAACCGATCGAACGCTGGTTCAAGTCGGGCAAGGTCGAGACATTGATCTGGCCCAAACAGCGCAACCAGCTCATTCAGCTTCAAATGTGCCGAGTCTGCGCCAGCGAAAATCGCATCGCGCTGAATCTTCCAGGCGTCGAGATCCGCTGCGACCTCTTGCTTGACCGCAGCGAAGTCGGGCGCGAGTGTTTGAAGTCGGGCGCGGCCTGACTCGAATGGGGTGCGAAAGTCGGTGGCGTGAATCCTCGCGAACGCCTCTTCGAGCGCGGCAGCGCGGTGGTCGCCGAGCAGCGCCGCGAGTGTCGAATCCGCGGGAGTGCTTTGGAGTGTTTCGCCGGCGATGAGTGGCGCCGAAACGCCAACGGGGGGAAGGCGGATCTCCAAGATTGTTCCAGCACCTACGAGTGATTGCGTCGACCTGACCGTCGAAGTTCTTGGGATGCGCAGCCCAGCATCCACAGCGCACTCAAGTTGGAAGTACGCGTTGGTACCCGCGCTGGCAGGGATCAAGGTGACCGCGTCGACCTCTCCCACGCGGAGTCCACCCATCATGATGGGCGTGCCCTGTTCGATGCCGGAAACACCATCCACAAACTGACTCTCAACCACAACGCGGCGCTGTTTTGGTCCTGAAAGGGATGGGAGTGCCATCACCGCGCAAAAGAGCAGCCCTGCGATCAAGCAGACGATCGCCCCGACCTTGATGTCTGCCTCTGGGGGGCGCGGCGCAACCACCACTTACTTCGCCTTCGATTCGCCAGCCGGCGCGGGGGCCATCAGCACGCTGTTCAGTTGCTGCTGCGCCAATTCATACTTCGCAATCGCATCGAGCACCATCGCCTGCACCGCGTCCCGGAATTTCATATCGGCATCGTACTTTCCAGGATCGCGCTCGATGACCAATCGCAGCGCGTCGCCGGCGGCACGCAGGTCGCCAGCGGCCATGGCAAAGCTTCGCGCGGACTCATAGAGATTCTCGTGCGCGACCTGATCGCTGCTGGGTTGGTAGAGGATCTTCCAGGGACTGCGCCGGATCTCCATCGATGCCAACTTCATTTGTCCTGCCGCAGTGCGAATGCTCGACAGCGTCTCGGCGATATCAGGCGACCGTTCCAAGAGCAGCGCGTGGACGAGTTCAATCGACTTGCCGAACTCGTCGACCGCGCTCTCCGTGTGCCGCAGCGTGCTGTCGATCAGCGGGATCGTCTCCTGATTCAAGTGGTGCAGCGCGTCCTTCGCCGAAGCGACGCTGACATCGAGATTTGCAAGGGTGGTGTCGATCTTGGGTCCGTTGCGGGCCACAAGTTGTTGAACTTCGGTCAGGCTGGAATCCAGTTTCTGCATCGAGCCTTGCGCGGAGGTCAGGGTCACGCCAATTTTCGTCCGCCAATCGCTGTAATCGGTCCGAAACTCAGCTATGACCGTTGCGGCGTTGTCGATCATCGGCACGACCTTGGTTTCGTAGTCGCCGGGCACCTTGGCAAGAAAGACGCTGAATTGAAGCGCGTTCTCGACAATCTGATCGGACTTCATCGCATTGGTCGGTCCGAGGAGAGTTGCGAGTATTCCGCCGCTGGCCACCGCATTGATGGTGGAGCCCGCCGCAAGCCGTTTGTCTCCATCTCCGATCGACACGAAGTTGAGCGTTGCAACCGTGCCAAGAAGTGGCATCAGGCGCATCGCTTGGGCATTGGCGTAAAGCGTGACATCGTTCTCAAGTGAAATGTGAACATCGAGCGATGTCATCACACCAGTGGCGTCATAGATCGGGTGGACCGATTCGACACTTCCGCGAGAGAGCCCGCCCACCTGAACGGCGGACCCCTTTCCAAGACCCATCACCCCGTCATTGATCGTGAATCGAACGATGTATTGACTTGCGTCGCTGAACCAATCAAACTTTGCAAGCACAATTGCGACGAGCGCGAAGCAGGTGAGGCCACTCAGGACAAAGAAGCCCGTCTTCAGTTTCGGTCCACTCATGCGAGGAAGAGTACCCGTTCGGGTGTGACGGCACGGGGCGGGGTCCGGCGCTCGCGGTCCAACTCACGAACTGCCGATCAGCGCCTCGTTGGTTGGGAATCGCTTCAGCGCCGCGAGGAGCTGTTCGATTTGCACATGCGGTGGCATCGCGATGAGTCGTCTGCGCAGCGCAGTGATTGTCTTGAGTTCGCGCTCGGTCAACAACAGGTGCTCCTTGCGGGTACCGCTGGCCGCCAGATTGATGGCGGGAAAGAGGCGCTTCTCCGAGATGGAGCGATCGAGAATCAGTTCCATATTGCCCGTGCCCTTGAACTCTTCGAAGATGATTTGGTCGGCGCGGCTGCCGGTATCCACCAGACAACTCGCGATGATCGTGAGTGAGCCGCCCTCTTCAGCCTTGCGCGCGGCACCGAAGAGCTGCTTTGGAATCTCCAACGCCCGCGAGTCCAGACCGCCCGACATGGTGCGTCCGCCCGAGCCGTAGCGCCGCGAATTGTTGAACGCCCGCCCGAGTCGGGTGATGGAATCCAAGAGCACCACGACATCGCGACCGGCCTCGACCATGCGCCGGGCGCGTTCGATGGCGAGAATCCCCAGTGCCGTGTGGCGTTCAACATCCTGATCATTGCTCGAAGCGAGCACGTGCGCAGGAACATTGCGCTTGAAATCCGTCACCTCTTCGGGGCGCTCGTCGATGAGCAGAGCAACCAATTCGATTTCTGGATGATTGTGCTTGATGCCGTAGGCAAGATTCTGCAGCAGGATGGTCTTGCCAGCCTTCGGCGGAGCCACGATGAGTCCACGCGTTCCGTACCCGATGGGGCAGAAGAGATCGATGAGTCTGTTCGCCGGAGGGCATCCCGGATACTCCAGTGTGATGCGGGGGCAGGGGTCGAGTGCCGTGAGTTCCGCAAAGGGCTTTCGCTGCGAAAAGAGCTCGGGAGCAAGTCCTTCGATTTCGACCAGCCGCTCAACCATCGCCTTGGTGTAGCGGCCGCGGCGGGTCTTGACCTCAACCTGAGCAACCTCAGCGACCACGCTCACGCAAGGACGCAGCGCGTAGCTGTTCGCGAGTGCCAATGGCACAACGGGATCGTCTGGATGTTCGATCAAGCCATCGTTGAACTGTCTGATGCGACCCTCGGGGCCGTTGGCCCATTCGAGAATCCCTCGAACTGTACTCATGTGTGTGTCGGGTGAGACGAACTGTCCTTCACTTCGACGCTCGAATTAGAACCGTTTCACTGCGCGCTGTCAAGTCGCCAGCGATCCAGAGCCGAGGCAGCGAGCGCCGCAGCGACGCTTCCGGCGAGTGATGCATTCGCACAGAGAAGAGCAAGATTCGCCTCGAGCACCGCTGCGCCGCCCTGCGCGGCGGCGAGTCGACCCAGCAGAAATGGAGTCGTGGCCGCGCCGCGAACTCCCTGCAAATCTGCCGCGGCGAGCGCAGCAGCGAGGGCGCCTTCCAGGTACTGCGATTCGATCGCGAATTCTGTCGGACATGCCTGCATGAGAAGTGCGCCGCAGTTGGGCCGCAGAGACCAGTGGGCCGCGAGGACGCGCGCCGCTTCTGCGGGTTCGTCGACAGAGTCGGGCAGTGGGATCGCGGGGTCGGGCGCTGCTGTAAACCGTGGAAGAAACTTTGTTCGATATCCAATCACTGGAACGCCGAGCGATTCGAGTGCTTCCATCGTGGCGGGAAGATCGAGGATCACTTTCACCCCGGCGCTGACGACGAGAACCGGATGCGTGGCGATCGCCAGCAGATCCGCTGAGAGATCGAACGATTGGATCCATCCGCGATGCACGCCACCAATTCCTCCTGTGGCGAAGAGAGAGATTCCCGCTTGTGCCGCGATCGCTGCAGTTGCAGCGACGGTTGTTCCGCCGGTGCGCCCTCTGGCGATTGCCGATCCAAAGTCCCGCAGTGAAACTTTCGTTGCAGTGGCATCGCCGCAGAGTCGCTCCAATTCCTCCCGGCGCAGTCCAACGCAGATTCTGCCATCCACGAGGGCGATCGTTGCGGGGATCGCGCCTGCCGCGCGAACGCGGGCTTCTGCGGCCTGTGCTGCGGCGAGATTCGCAGGGAGCGCTGCGTTCCAAAGCGGATGCGCCGCGATAAATTGCGCGGACATCGCCCGCGGCTCGCGGGGCATTCCGTGGGTGAGCACCGTTGATTCAAGCGCGACCACGGGATGACCAGCGCGCAGCGCATCTGCAACCTCAGCGGTGGCTGCCCACGGAAGCTTTGGAGAATGCGCGGGCGGGAGATTCACGCGCGAGCGATCAATGTCGGCGACGCGTTGTCAATCGTCCGCCAAGCCGCTTTGGGGGAGGTTGTGTTGGCACAAGTCCACCTGGGAAACGCGTGAGATCGGTCGCATCTGGCTTGTTGGCAAGCAGATTTCGCGACTTCGATTCCATCGATGCTTGCTTGCGAATCTCATCCAGCTCGCGCTGGGCATGAATGTCGGATGGCACGGGTCCCGGCCCAAAATCGTCGTAGATCGCCACCGGTATCTCGATGTTGGCAAGGCTTTCGATGGCTGTGAGCAGCTCGCCCTGATCTGGGCAGACGAAACTCCATGCAACACCCTCGCGACCAGCCCGCGCGGTGCGACCGATGCGGTGCACATACACCTCGGGATCCTCTGGAAGGTCGTAATTGATGACATGGCTGATGTCGTCGACATCGAGCCCGCGCGACGCCAAATCACTGGCAACAAGCACAGAAAGACCACCCTCCCGCAACTTGTCCATCACCTTGTCGCGCTTGGTCTGATACATATCGCCGTGCATCTGATGCGCATCGATACTGTTCTTGGCAAGGAATGCGGTGACCTCATCGACGGTGCGCTTCATGCGACAGAAGACCAGGGTGAGTGCGGGTTCTTCCTTTCGCAGCAGATGCAGCAGGAGCCGCCGCTTGTCCCAGCGCTCCACTGCGAAGTAGGACTGGCGCACCTGCGAGACGGTCAGGCTCTTTGCCGTGGTCACGATCTTCTCTGGGTCGCGCAGATACTGCCGCGCCAACTTCTCGATGTCCGGGGAGATCGTCGCCGAGACAAAGACCGTCTGGGGATGGTGCTTCATCGATCCCAGAATGCGGCGGATGTCCTCGCGAAAGCCGATATCCAGCATGCGATCGACTTCGTCGAGCACCGCGTACTGCACCTTGTCATAGGAGAGCAAGCGCCGCTCGTGCAAATCCATCACCCGTCCCGGCGTTCCAACGATGATCGCCGGTCCGCGCTGAAGTTTCTGAACTTGAGTGGAGATCGGTTGGCCGCCGTAGATCGGGACGACATGGTGACCAGTGTGCCGAGCAAAGTCGTGGATTTCCTTGGCGACCTGAATCGCGAGTTCGCGCGTTGGCACCAAGATCAGCACAGAGAGCGCGGCATCTTTCGCGATCAACTGCAGTGCCGGCAGCGCGAAAGCCGCCGTCTTTCCAGTCCCTGTCTTGGCCTGCCCTAAGCAGTCTTTGCCCGCCAAAACGATCGGAATCAGATCAGCCTGAATCTGCGTTGGATGCTTGAATCCACGATCATTGAGGGCTTGAAGGATCGACTCCGTCAGCCCCAGCGAGGCAAATGTCTGATCCTGAGCGAAGATGTCGAGGGATCGTCCAGCGGAACCGCTGGGAGGGGTTTCATTCGTTGTCACGAACCTTGATGATAGCGAGCGAATGATGCCGATACAACTTTGAGCGAAGCAAGGATGCGCAGTACGAGTTTCCTCAACATTGATCTCACGGCGCTCGACCGCAACATCACCGCGATTCGAGGGCTGATATCGCCACATTGCGATCTCTGCGCCGTCGTGAAGGCTGACGGATATGGTCTCGGCGCGCCGCGGATCGCCCGGCAACTTGCGGCGAGCGGCGCGAGCATGTTGGCGGTCTACAGCATTGGCCAAGCGGAGGCGATTTCTGCGGCGGGGGTGACGACACCGCAGTTGATCCTGATGCCGGTGCGAGAGATTGAAACAGGCGGCGAGTGCCACCGACTTCTCCTGGCAGGGCGGCTGCATCTGGTGGTTCACGGGCAGGCACACGCGCTCGAACTTGCCGCCATCGCCGAACAGCTCGGCGGCGGTCCGATCCCGGTGCATCTCGAGGTCGATACCGGTATGTCCCGCGGCGGCGCGACCGTTGACGAGGCTGGTCGCACGCTCGCCTGCATTGCTGACGAGCGCAGACTGCGGCTCGCGGGAGTCTTCACCCATTTTTCGGATAGTCGTCGCGATGCGGTGCGAACCCACGATCAGATGGATCTCTTTGAGCGACTGCTCTGCGATCACGCGCTGCACATTCCAGCAGATGCGATCGTGCATGTCGCCAATTCGCACGCAGTCTTTCGCGATCCGCGCTTTCACCGCACCATGATCCGCACGGGATTGGCTTGGACGGGTTTGGCGCATCTGTCAGATGGAGCGGGAGAGCCCAGCGATTCGGGTGCGAGCGACGGACTATCCCTCGAGTCGATTGTGCGGTGGGAGTCGTCGATTGTCCACACGAAGGAAGTGGACCGCGATGTCGCTGTGGGTTACGGATCGCTTTGGAAGGCCGGCCGCCCCTCGCGACTCGGTGTTGTTCCGATTGGATACTTCGACGGATATCCCGTTGCCGCACACACGCGCGATGATCGCTGGATTCGGGTGATGAGCGAAACCAGCGCGGGAACACGATCGTGGGAAGTGCCAGTCGTGGGCGCGGTCAACATGGATCAGGTGGTGGTTGATCTCACCGATGTCCCACCATCTCTTGCGTACGGAGAGGGTTTCATCGGCATGACTGCCGAGGTGTATGGATCCCGTCCGAGCGCCCGAAATTATCTGCCGCGCGTGGCAGGCGCAATCGGCGCACACGCATACGAACTGCTCTGTCGCTTGAATCCCCGCATCCCACGCCGTTATGTTGGCGAGGCCAGCGGAGTTGTCGGCGCGGATGTGCGAATCACGCGGCAATCGCCGGGCATCATGACCGGCTGAGCAATACGCTCTTGCCTATGCCGCGATCGGGCGGGTTCATCCTCGAAGAAATGCGCAGTTTGTCAGAGCAGCTTGCGTTTGGTTCAGAAGCAACAGCGCGCCGTCAGCTCGCCGCAACGCGCATTCTGATCGAACGCACCGAGCCCGATGCTCTATATGGGTGGAGCGATGTTGTGTGGCAGATCACCCAATTCCGAGCCGAGCGGCGCACTGCCGAAAGTGAATTGCAAGTCATTGGAGAGTCCCTGCGGCGCGACCTCTGTGAATTGGTACTGCGACTGAGCCACCGTGCGCCAGAGCGCGCCGCGGACGCCCAGACGATTGCGCAAACGGCTCGATCGTGGAGTGTGAGCGAACGGACGATCCACCGTTTGAGAAAGCGCGGGCTCGCAGCCTGTTGGATGCGGCGATCACTCCTTGCCCAGGTTGGTGGAGTCGTGCTGGGAATTCGAACGGCGGATGCGACCGCGTTTTATGCGACCCACGCGAAGTCCCTCGCGCGCGCTGCGCGCACCAAGCGATTGACGACCGGCGCGCAGCGTGAAATTCTGCGGCGAGCTGGCGCTCTCGCGATGACCGGCGAGCGGCGCGTTTCAAATGCAGCGCGCGCAATCGCAGGCGAGGTCGGGGTGAGCACGGAAACGGTGCGATCGTTGATCGTGCGAAATCGTGCTGCGACCGCTGGGAAACTGATTGGAAGGGGCCCCCGCGATCTGCGGCGTGCGGCAAGCGCACTCGCGGCCTGGCAGCGCGGGATGCGAGTTTCTCTGATCGCCCGAAATCTCGCCTGCTCACAGCAGACGGCCGACCGACTCATCCACCGCGCCCGCGCGCAGTTCCTGCGCATTCATGCGGTTGCCATTTCGCCCGACTTCGTTGAGATTCCAAAGACATTTTTTCGCGCGGATGCGCGCGAGGTGATTCTCGGCGCCCTCGCGGTGCGATCGAATCTGGTCAGCGCCGATCCGATCGAGGATGCCCAGGCGTGGACCGCGCTGCGAAGCATCGAAGGATCTCGATCCGCGAGGGTTCAGCGCACTCGGGTGGGGGGCGATGGCGCGAAAGGCGAGAGTTCGAAAGGTGAGAGCGCCAGATTGATGGCAGTTCGATTTCTCCATTGGTCCGCGCGGACTGCGGTGGAGCAACTTCCATCAACACGACCAAGCGAGGCAGTTCTGGATCGCATCGAAACAGATCTGCGGTGGGCGCGTCTTTTGTTGCGTTCTCTGCTCGGCAGTGCGATGCCCGCGATCGTCACCCGCGTTCGCGTGTGGAGCGACGGCGAGATCGCCAGCCTCGCGCCACACACGCTCCAGGGAATCCTGGAACTGGCGGCCGAATCCCTCTTGGTCGTCGTCCGCGAGTCGGATCCCGCGCACATCGCCAGTGCTCGCGTTCGACTCGAACAAGCGGTCTCACTTCAACTTGATCGTCGCCTCCTCGGGGTCGCGCGACCGAACGCAAAGCACGCCGCAGGCGCTGGGCCCACATTGCCCTGGTGCGATCCTCTCGATGCACAGTGCCGATGGCAGATTCCGCTATCGACGATCGAAGCGAGAGTCGATCGGATCGCGCACGATGCCCCAGATCGATCGCTGTGGCAGCTCCGACTCGGAATGCGTGGATCGCACGCGTTTGCGAACCATCCCATGACGATCGCAGAGATTGCCGCGTTGCAACAAAAACCGGTCAGCGTGATCGCAGCGCGGCTTGGGAGAGCCATCGCAACAACAGCATGACAGCGCCTGGGCTCGTCAATCGCACGAAAAAATTCGGTGAGCCGAATCAGCGCTTGGAGAACTGGAACCGTCGGCGCGCGCCGGATTGGCCGTACTTCTTGCGCTCGACCTTTCGAGAATCGCGAGTCAGGTAGCCATTGTCCCGAAGCACAGGTTCGAGGTTGAGGTCGTAGGCGAAGAGTGATCGGGCGAGCCCCATCAAAACCGCACCAGCCTGCCCAGTGCAGCCGCCGCCGAGGACATTCACGCGAACATCAATCTTGCCCTTCAACGAGCACTTTTCCATCACGCCTTCCAGCGACTTGCGATCACGATCCGCAACAAAGAATTCATCGAGCGGAGTCTCGTTGATGAGGAACTCGCCAGTGCCGGGGCGGATCCGAACCCGAGCGGTCGCGGTCTTGCGCCGACCCGTTCCCCAGTACCAACCCTTGGAATCAGCGATGCGGTGCAGCGCTGCCTTGGTGGTGCCGATAGGGTGATGCGCCAAATTTGGCGCAACGGTGTCTTGGATGACGCTCGTCAGACTTGTCATGGGTTAGGCCTTGGTCTTCATTGGGGTTGGCGTTTGTGCTTGATGATCATGCTCTGCGCCAGCGAAAACACGCAGATTGCGTTGGATTCGTCGACCGAGCCGTCCGCGAGGCAGCATGCGGATAATCGCTTCGGTGACCATCACAGTCGGGTCATCGCGCAGAAGTGTCTCGTAGTTGCGAACGCGCAGACCGCCTGGATAGCCGCTCCACTTTCGCAGTGTCTTCAGTTCTGCCTTGCGACCGGTCAGCACAATCTTGGAAGCATTGGTGATGATGATCGAGTCGCCGCAGAGAATGTTCGGTGTGTATTCCGGGCGATGCTTGCCCATGAGCGCGGTGGCAACTTCTGTCGCGAGGCGGCCGAGGATTTTGCCGTCGGCATCAACGATGCGCCATGTGGCAGGGAGTTGTCCAGGCTTGATGAATGATGTTTGGCGGGGCATGAGGTTGAGTCCTTCGGGCGCTCGTCTTGACGATTCAGTTGGACCGAAAAGCGTACCGAGAAGCGCGAAACTGTCAAGGGAATGGCTTGCTGATAGCGTTCCGAGTCATGTGGACTCGCAGAACCTCATTGGTCGCCGCTTGGATCGCCATCTTGTGTTGCGCTGGCGTTTGGATAGCACTCGATTCGCTCCTCAGAGAGGATGACAATCCGGTCGACGGCATCGCAGCCGAGGTTGATGGCGCGTCATCTGTTGCTGTGCCGATGGAGGGTTTCAAGGATGTCCTGATGGGCAAGCTTTTGTTGACCCTTGTGTCGCTCGATACCACTGGGCAGGGTCGTTCGGCGTTTCGCGCGCAGATCGAGCCGCTTCTGCTCTCTTCGGCGGGCGCGGTGACCAACCTCTGCGGCGCAATCCTGCTGGCACGGCTGGGAGAGGCGGACCTCGCGCTGACCACCGTTGGGTCCCTGATAGCGCGGGTGACCGAAGACCCAGACCTTGCGCCGGCAGGTTTCGTGGAGAGTGCTGCGCTCGTCGAACAAGCGATCCAGGAAGTGCAGGATCGCGATGGTGCGATGGATCTCACGGATGAGCAAGAGCAGACCCTCGCCAAGAATCTCGGCTGGTACGGCCAGTTGATCGCCTCGACGGCAGAGACCGATCCCGCATTCGAGTCGGCGCTCGGCCGGAGCGCGCTTGGAATTTTCATCTCGTTCTTGGTCTTTGCCTGCGTTGCGGGGATCGCCGGGATCAGCGGATGCATTTGGCTGGTGGTCTTGGCAATTCGCTGGGCACAGAACACCCTGGCTAACCCACTCGCAGAACCCTCCCAGTCGGGGTCGAGTCTTCCGTGGATCCTCGCGGTGTGGTTCGGGCTGAGTCTCCTGTCGGCAGTCGGCGTTGCGATCTTCGCAAGTCGCTCCGACCGATTGTCAGGTGGACTCGCGCTCATCGTGCAGGTTGTCTTGATGTTCGCGCCGCTGGTGGCGCTCACGATCCCGCTTCGCAGAAGCGCGGCAGGGTCAGCCGCGATCTCCTGGAGCCAAGTCTGTCGCGATGTCGGGCTGCACCGCGGGCGTGGCATTTGGCGGGAAGTTGGCTACGGCTTTACCACCTACGGGACGGCGATTCCGATGGTCATCGTCGGCGCTGCGATCGCGTTCGTGATGTCTCTCGTGCTCAACCAAGAATTCGCTTCGGCGAGTCATCCCATTCAGCAGGCAATTGCCGAGGGTTCGCTCTGGGATCGCCTCCTTCTCTTGCTGCTTGCCGCCGTCGCAGCACCAGTTGTCGAGGAAATCGTCTTTCGTGGCGTGCTCTTTCGACACTTACGAGACATCTCGATGGGGTGGGGACGCGGCGCGTCATTTGTCGCATCGGCACTTGGATCGAGCCTCATGTTTGCGGCGATCCACCCCCAAGGTGTTCTCTTCATTCCAATCCTCGGGGCCCTCGCCTTTGCGTTTTGCCTAGCACGCGAAACGCGCGGCAGTCTGATCTCGTGCATGGTCGCGCACGGGATCAACAATGGGTTGATCGTCTGCATCAATATTGCACTGGCGAGTTGAGGGTGACCCCCGCGGCGAAACGGCGCTACTCGAGTTCGATCGTCCAGTATGCCTCGTCGAGGAATGCCTTCCACGACTGATACTTGGGACTGCCGAGTCGAAGCGCAATCGCCGGGTTGCGTTTGGGCTTGATCGCCGGGCGAATCAGCTTCATCCGCGCTTGTGATGGCGTGCGTCCGCCCTTGCGGGCATTGCACTTCACGCAGGCACAGACCAGGTTCGTCCAGGCATTCGAGCCGCCTTGGACCCGGGGAACTACATGATCGAGGGTGAGTTCGCGCGTCGAAAAGTACAAGCCGCAGAACTGGCATTGATTGGCGTCGCGCGCATAAATGTTGCGCCGATTCAATTTGACCTGCTCGCGCGGGAACCGGTCGTAACCCAGGAGTCGGATGATCTTCGGCACCGCGATCACCAGCCGGGTGGTGGTCACCCAGTCGTGGACATCATGTTCATGGGCTCGCTGATACTCAGCCGCATCGAACCAGGTGGTGAGGTCATACGAAACATAATTGCCGGCCTCGACCGAGATGACTTCAGCCACATCCTTGGCCAGAAGCGTGAATGCACGGCGAGCATTGACCACCCGAAGAGCGGTGTACACCTTGTTGAGGACCAGAACTTTCGAGTCAAGACCAGAAACCAACGCGGTCAACACAATCTCCTCTTCGAGACCGGACGGCCTCGGCTGATGGAGTCTATCTCCACCAGAAAGGAACGCCAACCGAAGTGGTGCGATCTTGCGAGATCCCTCGCGATGTGCGCGTCAGGCGAAGAATGGCGGCTTTGTCATCACGATTATTGGCGTGGTCACTGGCAGGTGTTGCCGCAGCAGACTCTCGATTCTGGCGTGCGGCAGGATGCCACGACCCCAAGCAACCCGATGGAAGTCTGCACGTGCGCTGCCCTCACTGCATGGTGCAATGTCTTCGAGGATGCACAGCGCGCAGCGCGGGGCGAGATGTGAAATCGATCGAATCAGATGATCGTCGATGTCCTTGAGCATTGAAGGGGCGATGAGTCCCGATGGATAGAGCACGGTTGCAAGGCCTTGCGAGCTGCGATCTTGCCAGAGTCTCATCTGACCGGCGACATCGCTCAGAAGGTGGGTGTGATTGGGGATGATGCCGAGCAATCTCTTGGTCGCTGGTGCTGCAAGTCGCGGGAGTGATTCGTCGAGCCACTCCGTGAGAGCCACGGCTCCAGCCTTGGTCCAGTTTCGAATGTCGCCACCAAAGAGTTGTGCGCCAAATGTGCCGCTCCAGCAGAGGATGATGTCGTTGTCGCTCGACTCTGCCGCGACTCGGCTCGAATCTGCTTGCCAGGATTCGTGGCGCGGATTGCCAGCGATCCAATGAAAACACCCGCCGGATGAGGGCGGGCGTTGGGATTGTGCGTCGATCATGCGCAGGGCTGCGCGCGGATTGGGGAGCGTTGCCAGGGGATCCATCATGCGATCCTCGCTTCGCCTTTCAATCAGCTCGCGTCGCTGGCATCTTTGCGGATTTCCTTGAGCCGTCGGGCCTTGCCTGTGAGACCGCGCAAGTAATACAACTTTGCTCGGCGCACTTCGGCGTGACGGATCACCTCGATCTTTGCGACCCGCGTTGAGTGCAATGGAAAGACGCGCTCGACACCTTCGTTGGCGACAATGCGACGGACGGTGATCGTGCGGCTTGTTCCACGACCTTTGGTCGCGAGCAAGACACCCTGAAACACCTGCACGCGCTCCTTGTCACCTTCGACGATGCGATAATGCACATCGATCGTGTCTCCGATGCGCAGGGTTGGAACATCCGCGGCAGGCTTGAGATGCTTGGCCTCCACGCTCTCCATGATGGCGGTTCGATTCATGTATGACTCCTCTCGTGGGCATTTCGCCCGGGTAAGACTGTGCTCGTGCAGCATGATCCAGATTGGAACAGGCCGACCGTGCCTTGCAACATTGAGGCCTCGCCCTCGAGAGGTTGCGCATGGAGTGATTCGAGGTCCGGACGGCGTTGGCGCGTCCGTTTGATGCTCTCTTCGAGACGCCACCTTGCGATTGCTTGATGGTCACCCGAAAGAAGGACATCGGGAACGATGTGCCCTCGCCATTCGCGAGGACGTGTGTAGTGCGGACAATCGAGCAGTGGAGCGCCCGCGTCGGTGGTCTTTGAAAAAGAATCTTCCGCTGCAGAATCTTGGTGGCCAAGTGCGCCTGGAATGAGCCGGGCGACTGCGTCAACGATTGCGAGTGCTGGAAGCTCGCCACCGGAAAGCACAAAGTCGCCGATCGAAATCTCTTCGAGGGCAAGTTCATCGATCGCCCGTTGGTCGATCCCTTCGTAGTGGCCACAAATCAGCATGATTCGCTGGCTCTCGGCGATCACGGCGGCGTCGTGCTGGGCGAACTTCTTGCCAGCGGGCGAGAGCAAGATTCGACGGGCAGGACGGGGATCGTGGGCATCGACTGCTTCGACTGCTGCGCTGAGTGGTTCGCACATGAACACCATTCCAGGACCACCACCAAAGGGGCGATCATCAACCTTGTTGTGACCGCCTGCATCACGACCCACCGACCACTTGCGAATGTCATGGACATGGACATCCACGAGTCCTTGCGCGATCGCCCGACCAACAATACTCGTGCCAAGAACTGGCGCGAACATGTCGGGGAAGAGGGTGAGGATGTCGATTCGAAGTGTCATGCTGGTGGTGGAACTCGGCTGGGCGGATTTCTGTCGCAGTTCGCTCAGCTCTTGGCTGGTTCTGCCTTGACCTTCTTTGGTGCGTTGCGGCGGGCCTTCTGTCGTGTGGCGGACATGGATGCCTTGCCCTTGGTGCCGACTGTGTTGGCGAGTCCGGCACGACGAAGGAGTGAGATCACAGTTTCAGAGGGTTGTGCGCCGACCGAGAGCCAGTAGAGCGCGCGCTCGCCCTTGAGTTTCCACTGTTGACCCTCGGGGGCGGTGGGGCTGAACCAACCGAGTTCCTCGATCACCCGACCATCGCTCGGTGAGCGTTTGTCTGCGGCGGCGAGGCGATAGAAAGGAGAGTGGGTTCGACCGTAGCGTTTGAGGCGAAGAACGACCATAGGGGGGACTCCCTTGAGAACATGCCTCCCGCGGTGAGTCGTTCGTCCAACGGACGGGACCTCGCCGGATTCGCCGTTGGGTTTCCAGTCGTAGTGGAAGCCGTGCGACAAACCTTTGGGGGGCTGATTGCGAGTCGAGAAGCATAGCAAAGTTGCCGCTACCCTCCAACACCTTATGAGTGGATGGTGGATTGCAGATCTGTACCAACAGGGCGAGAGTGCCTTGCTGCTGAGTTGGCTGGCCTGGGTCATCGCCTCGATCGTTCTGCACGAACTCGGGCACGGGTTCGCAGCGATGTGGCAGGGTGATAACACTCCGCGCGACACCGGTCACATCACGCTGAATCCGATCGTCCATATGGGATGGTTCAGTCTGTTCGCCCTGGCGATCGTTGGGATCGCCTGGGGATTGATGCCGGTTGATCCCTCGCGGTTTCGGCATCGACGAAAGGGGTGGATCATCGTGGCGGCCGCTGGACCCGCGGTGAACCTGCTGCTGAGCGGTCTGTGCGTTCTGCTGTGTGCGCTGGCGATTCGATATGGACCGCAGAGTGAGCCGCTTGCGACGAATCTGCAGATGTTTCTGATGACCGGCGCGTGGCTGAACATCTATCTCATGGTCTTCAATCTCATCCCAGTACCGCCCCTCGATGGTGCGAAAATCCTGGAGGGATTTTCAGATGCTGCAATGCGATTATTCTCAAAGCCAGCCGTGCAGCAGTTTGGATTTCTGGCGATCTTCATCTGTTTCTTTTGGACCGATGCCGCAAGTTGGCTTGTTGACCAGATTCAAACCGCGACGGCTCATGCGGTCGGCTTGGTGGTCTCGCTGCTGTCGGTCGCGTTGTAGCGCACGACTCCGCCCACTGCCGTCAACAAGACCCGCGGCGCTTCATCCATCCAATTGCATTCGAGGGGATTTCGATCCAGCGCGATGAAGTCGCCGTGCGCGCCGGGAGTGAGTCGACCGAGTTGCGCCGAGTCGCCGAGACAGGCGGCCGCGCCCGTGGTGTATGCCGCGATCGCTTCATACGGCGAGAGGTTCTGGTCTTCACCGTAGATCTTGCCATCGAGCGCCCGTCCCGTGATCGCAGCGCGCATCCCTTCGAGCGGATTGCCTGATGAGATTGGCCAGTCAGAACCGAATGCCAGCCGCGCGCCTGCCCCGAGAAATGAGCGAAACTGGAAGACGCGGCTCGCGCGATGCGCGCCGAGTCTGGTGCGCGCAAGGGGTGCGTCGGTCGCCTTGTGAAAGGGTTGCATGCTGATGATCCGGCCTCGGTACTGCGGAATCGAATCTGGATGAACCGTCTGGGCGTGCTCGAAGCGGGTGCGAAGATGCGGGTCCGCCGCGATCGCCGCGCGCAGTACCTCGCCGAGCGCCCGGTCGCCGATGGCGTGCACACTCGGGGAGTAATTCGCAGCGAGTACTTCGCGCATCCAGTCGGCAAGCGTGCCATCGCGGGCGTGTTCCATGAGTGACCCAGCGCGGTCCGCGCAGTCCGTGGCGTCGCAGTAATCGTCGAGCATGCTCGCAGTTGAAGAGCCGAGTGTGCCATCCGCAAACGACTTGAAGCCGATGATCCGCAGCCAGTCGTCGCCGCGAATGGCGTTGGCGCGGGCAAATGGAAGCGGTCGCTCGCGATCGAGTGCGGTGAGGGCGAGACGCACCGTCAGAGATCCGGTGTCACGCGCCGGTACGAGAACCTGTTCGATGTCATCGAGATACTCCATCGCGCCGACGGTTGTGATCCCCACCGAGAGCAAGTGCGCGCACGCATCGGCGCAGGCTTGGCGGCGCATCGGCAGGCTTGGTGCGGGGATGCGAGGGACAAGGATTTTCCACGCGGATTGCTCGAGGAGGAGCCCGGTTGGTGCGCCATGAGCGTCGCGCACAATGGTGCCCCCAGCGATGTCGTT
>SIAB01000080.1 GCA_009692015.1 Phycisphaerales bacterium | reverse complement strand
CGGAGGAATCTCTGCTCGGGCGAGTTCCGCAGCCGAGCAAGTCTGCGCCGCTTGTCTGAGCGCGCGCCGGATGGCGCGCTGGAATTCAGGCGAGGACTGTCTGAGCCCCGAGCAGATGATTCCGCAGCGTTCACACTGTCTTGATCATGCTTGATCATGCTTGATCATGCTTGATCATGCTTGATCATGATCGTTGCGTTGACCAGTTGAATCCACCGGAGAAGACGGCGCGCTACTGCCCGTGCAGTCGCTCCTGCCACGCCGAGAGTGAAGCATCGTCGGTCAAGTCGTACCAAAGCGGCGTGATGGTGATGTTGCGCTCGGCGAGCGCTTCAACATCGCTGCCCTGCGCCGTGTGAAAAAAATCCATTCCGTTTCCGCAGGGCCAGTAGTAGGCGTGCCCTTCTGGCGACTCCCGCCGCTCGTGTCGATCAATCCCAGCTGCAGTGTTCATACGCACCACCCGAATTGGTGGCATCGGTCCCGTGGTCCCCTCCGTCCGGGGCACATTGATCGAGATCACGCGGTGGGCATCGAGTGGGTGGGCGATGACGCAATCAATGGCGTGGCGGGCAATCTGCGCGGCGCGGACCCATTCAATCGCAGCGGATCCGCCAAGGTGCAGACTCACTGCGATCGCTGGAACCCCAAGAAACGCAGCCTCGATGGCGGCGGCGACCGTTCCTGAATAAATCACATTGATGCCGACATTGGCGCCACCGTTCATCCCACTGATGACCAGATCAGGGCGCGAATCTGCGCCGAAGCGTTCGACCCAAATCGTGCGCAATCCGAGCTTCACGCAATCGGCGGGAGTTCCCTCCACCGAAATGCCGCGCATGCGGGCATTCACTTGCACTTCGCGGGTCATCAGCGGCTTGTGAAAGGTGATCCCATGACTCATCGCTGATTGCACACCGGCCGGTGCGACCACGAAGACCTCGCCGAGCGATGCGATCGCGTCGTAGAGTGCGGCGATGCCGGGGGCGGTGATGCCATCATCGTTGGTGAGCAGAATTTTCATTGTGGTTTCATATCGGTTCGTCTGAGTTTCAGTTTGCGTGTGCGCTGGCGCGGTGGAAGGTATCGGGTGATTCCAAGTCAGCGCCGCGTCGGCTGCAAGACATAGCTGCGTCCTCCCCACCGAACAGGTTGTCCAGATCGAAGGTCGTGTGCGCCGCGCCACTGGATGCGCGCCACGGCGAGCGCCGCGAATGGATAGGCGATCGCCGCGATCCGCGGAACACCCACCAGTTGAAAGATCCGCCGCAGGACAAGCTGTTGGATCAGCAGCGCAATTGATCCAGTGAGAATCCCAGCAATTCCAAGGGGTAAATCGCCCATGACCCAGCCGAGGAATCCCAAGATCACTGCGAGCACACCGATAGCCGAGACGCCAGCGCCCACAAGCAGGCACTCCCAACCGTAGCGCACCAGGCGTGTCGGATTTCGATGCGATGCCTCAATGAAGATGCGCTTCCAACCCTCGCAGAATTGCTCGTAACTCTCGTACATGCGAACGCGCAGAAGACCATCGGCGATGAAGAGCCCAGCCTTGCGCTTGAGGACGGTCACCATGCGCCGCGCGAAAGCTAGGTCTTCAAGCAACGCATCCTTGACCGCACCATGACCCCCAAGGGCGTCATACGACTCGCGGGTAAACATCATGAACTGCCCGTTGGCAAAGGGACGCGGTTCATCGGGATCATTCACCCTCGAGATTGGATACTGCTTCATCAGTTGCAGCGCCGCAGCGGGCTGCACGATTGCCTCAAATCCATGACGCACGCTCACCGTGCTCAGCGCCGACAAGAGGGCGAGCTTTCGATCGACAAGCAACCGAACCGAGGCGCGAACTAGAGCTGGGTCGAAGGTCGTGTCGGCATCCGTGAAGAGCAGGATCTCGCCCTGCGCCTGCTGCGCACCCTGATGGGCCGCGAAGCACTTTCCAGCCCAATCATCGGGACAGTGGGTGTTGTCGATCAGTCGGACATGGCATGGTCTCACGTTGGCCGCTGCGTCGGCCGCGATAACCCGAGCCAGGATCGCATGGCTCTCATCGGTGCAACGATCCAGAACAAAGATGACTTCGAGATCTCCCGCGTAGTCCTGGGCGAGGAGCGACTTCAAGAGATCAGGAGCGTGTGACTCCTCGTTGTGCGCTGGGACGATCACCGAGACAGCGGGCCAGCGATCGAGCGATCCCGCAAGCCCTTCCCGCAAACTCGGTCGATTCGCGCCGTCGCGGCGTACGCGCCATCCAACGATCGCCCAGTAGATCGCGCCGAGCACCGACAGCGCCGCCACGATCCACACTGCAATCACCACGCCGATCATTCGTGAAGACTAGCGATTGTGCCCGCGGTGACCTTCACGGCGCCGCGGCTCCATCGCGCTGCTTTGCCGATACGCTTGGGATGTGACGATCCGCCTCTCACGGGAGCAATCCAGGGACTATGACCAGAGGTGTGTGCGACTGCACGGAATCCCCTCGATCGCATTGATGACCCACGCGGCGGTCGAGTGTGCGGCGATTCTTCGGTCGCTTGTGACGAACGATTCGGCCCAAGTGGTTGCGCTCTGCGGCCCCGGCAACAATGGCGGCGATGGCTATGCCATCGTGCGCACCCTGCACAGTTGGGGCGTGCGCGCCCACGCGATCGAGGTCGCGCCACCGCGCAGCGCCTCGGATGCCGCGGTCATGCACCGGGCCGCCGCGAGTCTTGGGCTTGTCGCTCCCACTTCTGCACGCGCTGGCCTCTGCGCCGCCCCGTTCGTGCTGGTCGACGCAATATTCGGCACGGGACTGACCACGCCAGCCGAAGGATGCGAACTCGAAGCCATTCAGTGGATCAATTCCCACCGCGCCAGCGCCGCCTCAGTCGTTTCGATCGATGTTCCAAGTGGACTCGACTGCGATACTGGTCTGCCGCTTGGTGGCGCTGATGATGCCGTTCGCGCCACGCACACGCTGACGATGGTCTGCGAGAAACAAGGATTCTCCGCGGCGAACTCGGCTGGATATCTCGGCAAGGTCACCGTTGTCTCGATCGGCGGTCCGCCTCCCGCCCGACAGAACGGCGCCATGGAGTAATGGGAATCCCGTGTACGCCGCACTCCTCTCCAATCGCTATCTGACCTCGCGACTGATCCCGTTCATTGCGATCGCGGCGGTTGCGCTTTGCGTGGCGCTGGTCGTGACGGTTGTCTCGGTGATGACTGGATTCCTCAACATGCTCAAGGACTCGGGGCGATTGATCGTCGGTGATGTGATCCTCTCGACTGGCATTGGGGGAATGCCCTACGCAGATGAATTCGTTGCCGACTTGAGGGGACTCTCCGGCGTGCAAGGCGCTTCACCGCTCATCGACACGATCGGGCTCTTGCGCATGCCCTATCCAGTCGGCAATCAAAAGGAAATCGCGCATGTGCAGGTGTGGGCAGTCGATCCGGTGAGTCTTGCGACGGTCACCGACTACGCAGAGGATCTCTACTGGAAACCGCCCGCAGATGCTGCTGCGAAGGCTGCGATGGCGGCCGATGATCCGCGCCTTCAACTCGACGCGAGCATTCTGCAAGATGGTGCACGACTCATCCACTCGAAAACAGGTACCCCCGGGATCGCTCTGGGAATGCATGTTTCCGTGGGAAATGCGCGCCAGCGGGATGGGTCCTACTTGCCGCGGTATGGCTGGTTCATGCCGGGACATGATGTCACGCTGACGGTCGTCCCGGTTTCTGGTTCGGGAAAGATCGCCGAGCCGCGCGAGCAGTCATTCACGGTCGTCAACGAAGTGCAGACCGGGATTTACGAAGTGGACAAGAATCGGGTCTACATCCCGCTCCACGAGGGGCAGCGACTCTTGCGACTCGACGAGGCGCCGCTCTTTGACCTCAGCGCCGAGCCCGACGCGCTGGGCAACTACCCGATCATCGGCAAGACGCCGGCACGGGTGACGAAGATTCTTGTGCGCGCCAAGGCTGGCATCACCGCCCGTGAACTGCGCGACCGGGTCGAAGCGGAGTACTTCGCCTTTGGAAAGCGGATGAAATCGGATCCAACTCGCACCGCGAAGATGCCAGAATTTGTCTCGGTGCTCACCTGGGAACAGCAGCTGCGCGATCTCATTACGCCGGTGGAGAAGGAACGCGAAATGATGCGCGTGCTTTTTTCGCTCATCTATCTGGTCTGCGCGGGGTTGATCCTCTCGATCTTCTGGGCGATCGTGATCGAGAAGACTCGCGACATCGGCATTCTTCGCAGCGTCGGGGCATCGCGTCTCGGCGTGCTCTGGATTTTTCTGCGCTACGGTCTCATCATCGGCGTGGTCGGGAGCGCACTCGGCGTGCTGCTGGCATGGGGTGTCATTCGCAACATCAATGCGATTCATGAAGCGATTGGCAGCGATGCCCCACCCGCGATCTGGATCGGCACCTTTGTTCTTGCGGGGCTCTCTGCCCTGGGACTGCTGCGGGCGATTTGGGTTGGAAAACTGCTTGCGCTCTTGCTCTGGACCCTGGCCACTGGCGTGCTCGCGCTCGTCGGCACCGCCCTGGCCTTGCATCACGGCACATTGATCTGGGATCCGAGCGTCTATTACTTCACAATCGTTCCAGACCAAGTTGATTGGACGACCGCGTGGAGTACGGCACTCGGCGGAGTTCTCTTCAGCGTGATCGGCGCGGCGATTCCCGCTGCGAAAGCGGCGGACATCGATCCCGTGGAGGCACTGCGCTATGGGTGAGAACTCTCTGGGTGCAATCTTGGACGCCCGGAGCGTGCGCAAGACATATACATTTGGCGCACTCCCCGTCGAAGTGCTTCGCGGCGCAGACCTCGCGGTGAACGCGGGTGAATGGGTCGCGGTCCTTGGATCATCCGGTTCTGGCAAGAGCACACTCTTGCACCTCATGGGTGGACTCGATCGACCAGACGCAGGTGACGGCGAGATTCACTTTCGTGGATCCCCTATCGCAGCGACGCATGGCAAGCGACTCGATGCCTATCGCAATCGTGACATCGGATTCGTGTTTCAGTTTTATCATCTGCTCCCTGAACTCAACGTGCTTGAAAATGCCATGCTTCCGGCCATGATTGGAAACTGGTTCCCGAATCGAGCGCGGCGAAAGCAGGCTGAGAGCGCCGCGACGGCGCTCCTCGAATCATTTGGACTTGGTCACCGAATGCTCCACCGCCCGGCGCAACTTTCGGGAGGTGAACGACAGCGGGTCGCCATCGCTCGGGCTCTCGCCAACGCTCCGCCGGTGCTGCTGGCCGATGAGCCAACGGGAAATCTGGATGTCAAAACCGGAGCGGGAATCCTTGACTTGCTGGCAAAGCGGCACGCCAACGGTCTGACGATCGTGATGGTCACCCACGATCCGCTTGTGGCAGCGAGGGCAGACAGAATCGTCAAACTCATCGACGGGCAGGTCGAAACTGGCTGCGTTTTGCCATAACCGACTACGGCTCAGGCAGTTCGGATCGAGCTCCTCGGACCAATCTCGTGGCGGCTGGTGCGATTTCGCGGGGTCACTTCACCAGATTTCGCCAAATATCGACTCTTTGCTGGAGTTGACCAACGTTGAATCCGACTCTGTATCTATGGCACACCGAATGCTCTGATCGCATCCAGTTCGTGGCGGTTTTCTCCCGTCGTTCGTAGGATTCGGCATTCGCCCGCAATTCAGGAGGTTCCCATGTTTGAACGTTTGACCGATCGTGCTCGCAAAGTGATGGCACTCGCCAATCAAGAGGCGCAGCGATTCAACCACGAGTACATCGGCACCGAGCACATCCTGCTGGGTCTCGTGAAAGAAGCATCCGGGGTCGGCGCAAATGTGCTGAAGAACCTCGGGATCGATCTGCGCAAGGTTCGCCTTGAAGTTGAGAAACTCGTCAAGAGCGGTCCAGAAATGGTCACGATGGGCAAGCTGCCGCAGACACCGCGGGCGAAGAAGGTGCTCGAGTATGCAATCGAGGAAGCCCGCAATCTCAATCACAACTATGTCGGCACCGAGCATCTGCTGCTGGGGCTGCTGCGCGAACAGGATGGCGTTGCCGCGCAAGTGCTGGTCAACCTTGGACTCAAGCTCGAAGAGGTGCGCGAAGAAGTCTTGAATCTTCTTGGCGCCGGTGGCGAACAGGAAGAGGAGCAGGCACCGCCACAGGCCGAAGCAACAGGCGATGCTCCGACCGGCGAGCGCGAGGGTGCGCCGCGTCGAGCCACAAAGAGCAAGACCCCTGCTCTTGATTCTTTCGGCCGCGATCTGACTGAACTCGCTCGCGCCAACGAACTCGACCCGGTCATCGGAAGGCACAGCGAAATCGAGCGACTGATCCAGATTCTCTGCCGCCGAACGAAAAACAATCCCGTGCTGCTCGGTGAGGCCGGGGTCGGCAAGACCGCAATCGCCGAGGGACTCGCTCAGGCGATCGTCAACCAGGAAGTCCCAGACATCTTGTACGACAAGCGACTTGTGGTGCTCGATCTCGCCGCCATGGTTGCGGGAACCAAATATCGCGGTCAATTCGAAGAGCGCATCAAGGCGGTCATGAATGAAGTGCGCCGCGCCAAGAATGTGATCCTGTTCATCGACGAACTGCACACCCTGGTCGGTGCTGGTGGCGCCGAAGGGGCGATCGATGCCTCCAATGTGCTCAAGCCGGCTCTTTCGCGCGGCGAAATCCAGTGCATCGGGGCCACCACATTCGATGAGTACCGCAAGTACATCGAGAAGGATGCCGCGCTCGAGCGACGATTTCAATCGATCGCAGTCGAGCCGCCCACGGCTCCGCAGACTTTCGAGATTCTCAAGGGTCTGCGCGACAAGTACGCCGCGCATCACCGCGTGAAATACACCGATGATGCCCTGCGCAGCGCGGTGGAATTGTCGGGTCGTTACATCACAGGACGGGTGCAGCCAGACAAGTCAATCGATGTGATCGATGAAGCCGGGGCGCGACTGCGGCTAAAGAGCATGACCAAGCCACCGGATCTGACCGAGCTCGAAGAGCGCGTGGAGCGACTGGCGATCGACAAGGATGAAGCGGTCAAGGGTGCTGACTATGAACGGGCTGCTGAACTGCGCGATCAAGCCGAGAAGTTGCGCAAGGAGAAGGAGAAGTTGCAGACAAATTGGCGCGATCGGATGAATGAAACTGAAGCCGTGGTCGATGAAGAAGTGATTCGCGAAGTTGTGGCCAAGATGACCGGCGTTCCATTGACCCGATTGGCCAAGGGCGAATCCGAACGGCTCATGCAGCTCGAAGTGGAGTTGCATCGCAAGGTGGTCAGCCAGGATGAAGCAGTCCGGGCGGTTTCGCGGGCGATTCGCAAGGCGCGCGCCGGTCTCAAGGACCCAAAGCGCCCGATGGGCTCCTTCCTCTTCGTCGGACCCTCCGGTGTCGGCAAGACGCTGCTGGCAAAGACGATCGCAGAGTTCATGTTCGGCGATCCCGAGGCCATGATTTATCTCGACATGAGCGAGTACATGGAGAAGCACACGGTCTCGCGACTGGTTGGCGCCCCTCCTGGTTATGTCGGTTATGAGGAGGGTGGACAGCTCACCGAAAAGATTCGCCGGCGCCCCTACTCGGTAGTGCTCCTCGATGAAGTCGAGAAGGCGCATCCCGATGTCTTCAACATGCTCCTGCAGATCATGGAAGAAGGTCGGCTGACCGATTCCTTCGGTCGACAGGTTGATTTCAAGAATGCCATCGTGATCATGACCAGCAACATCGGCGCAGACCTCATCAAGGGTGGAGCCTCCTTCGGCTTCTCCAAGCGCGCCGAAGTGCAGGACTACGAAAAGATGAAGAAGGCGCTGCTCGCAGAATCCGAGAAGTTCTTCCGTCCTGAGTTCGTCAATCGTCTCGATGAGATCATCGTCTTCCGTCCACTTATCAAGGACGATCTCGTGTTGATCATCGACATCGAACTTGCCAAGGTTCGCGAGCGACTGGCTGAACGGAACATGACCCTGGCGCTCGATCAACCGGCCAAGGACTTCCTCATCGACAAGGGTTACAACCCCGACTTCGGTGCCCGACCGCTTCGCCGTGCAATCGGCTCGTACATCGAGGATCCGCTGGCGGAGAATCTGCTCACTGGCGAATTCAAGGCCGGCGATTCGATCAAGGGAACCCGACCCGAAGGCAAGGACTATCTCGCTTTCGTTGTCGAGTCTTCGGCGCATGTGGTGGTCGAACCAAATCCGCAGACCGAGACACCTCCCGCGAAAACCTGAATTTTCGCGTCTTGGTTGGGTCTGAATCGTAAGAGAACCCCAAACGCTCGGCGGATCCGCCGAGCGTTTTTCTTTGGTGGAAGGTGTTACCCTGAATTGATGGCGATGCGCTTACTCGTTCTGCGGTCGATGTTGGGATTCCTCTTCGCGGCGGCGGGGCTTGGCATCTTCTCGGTCTTCTTCCCCACGCAGTTCGGAGTAAAAATGCTCGGCACGAGCATCGTGATCGCCGTTGCGTCGGGGCTCTTCATTCCCGTGATGCCCCGTCGAGATGCACACACCATTCTCATGTCAGGCAAGGTATGGATGGTCGTGGTGGC
>SIAB01000079.1 GCA_009692015.1 Phycisphaerales bacterium | reverse complement strand
CACGCAGGAGGTCTCCGTGCAGGATGCCGCGGCGCAGTCGAGTGCCGGCGCGTTCGTACTCGATGTGCGCGGCGCGAGCGAACACGCAGCAGGTTGCATCGCAGGGTCGATGAATGTTGCCTACACGCGACTCACCACGAAGCTCGCCCTGATTCCGCGCGATCAGCTGGTGCTCGTGCACTGCGCACTCGGAGGGCGGTCCGCTGCAGCGACTGCGATGTTGCAACGACTCGGCTATGACGCCGCGAATGTTGCCGGCGGATTCGAAGCATGGAAACGCGCGAAGTTGCCGACGGAAGTGCCAACGCCGACTCCGAATGCGAAGCCTGGCGCGTGCGCGGCTAGGTCTTGTCGGGCGACTTCTTGACCGCATCGCGCGCTTTCTGCGCGGCGACCTTCGCCCACGTTTTCACCTTGTCGAGCCATCGCTTCGCCCAGGCGAACTCGATTGCGAGAATCGCGAGTCCAGATGGGATCACAATGAACGCAGGTCCGGGCAGCACGAGTAGCGCGATACCGATCAGCAACACGGTGCCACCGATGATGAAGATTCCGATGCGACGAAAAGTTCGGTAGGGACCGGTGGCTGGAGGGATCACGCGGTGAGGGTAGGTGGGGGGTGTGGTCAGTGATGCATCGAGCGCGATGGGCTGGTAACGCGGCTCAATCGTTGGGAGGATCGATCCAAACAGCGCTTGCTTCGCAGATTAGCAACCAGCCGATTGATGAAGGCAAGGCGCTCTGGCCGTGCATTTATCAATCGGCTGTGGGCTACTGAGAAGCGCCGCTCTCCCATCCATTGCCTCCCTACCATCACCTTCATGGACGCCATCTCAATTCTCTTGGGGATCGCAGTGGGCGCTGCACTGGGCGGTGCGGCTGGCTACGCGATCGCTCTCGCGCGCGGACGCAGCGGATCGGCGGCGCAACTCGCCGCCGCTGCTGCCCGACTCGAGGCCGCTGAATCAGAGCGCGAGCGATCTATCGAAGGCGCCCGCGCCGAACGCGACCGCGCCGATGCCGAGCGCACGCAGCGTGGCGTTGTCGAGCAACGATCCGCAGCATTCCAGGCAAGCCTCGCCGAACGTGAAAAATCGTTCGCGCAATTGAAACTGCAAGTTGATGAGTCGCGCTTGCAACTCATCGAAGCATTCAAGGCGACTGGCGCAGATGTCTTGCGCGCGACAACAGGCGAGTTTCTCAAGAACGCATCGGCGCAGTTCGCGGGGCAGACGCAACTCTCAGAGAAGGCGATGGAAGCGCGGCACGCCGCAATGAACGAGGCGATCAAACCGCTCTCGGAGCAACTGGTGCGCAGTGAACAAATCGCCGCCGAACTCACCCAGAAGCGCGAGGGCGACGCGCGGCAGCTAACAGAACAACTCAAGACGATTGCTGAACTTCAGATGAAAGCCTCGAGCGCAGCGCAGACACTCGGCAGCGCGCTGCGCAATACCAGTCAGCGCGGAAAGTGGGGCGAGGTCGGTCTGCGTACCGTCGTCGAGCTCGCCGGTCTCGTGAAAGGAGTCCACTTCAATGAACAGGTTTCAATTGAAACCGAAGCGGGCCGCCTGCGCCCCGACATGATCGTGCTGCTTCCTGGTGGTCGATCAATCGCCATCGACAGCAAGGTGCCGCTCGATGCATACCTCGACTCACTGGCGAGCGGTCTCGAAGATGCGCGGCGCGAAGAACTGCGCGCCGCACATGCGGCCGCACTGAAGCAGCATGTTCGCGCCCTCGCGTCGAGGGACTACGCGGCGGCGATCGAACAACCGTTGGAATTCACAGTGATGTACATGCCCGTCGAGAGCGCCTGCGCCGCCGCGTTCGAGGCCGATCCGCAGCTGCATGAGTTCGCCTTCAAGAACCGCGTTCTGGTGGCGACACCGAGCATCCTGCTGAGCATGCTGCGAACCGTCGCGATGAACTGGAGCGATGCCAAAATGCACGAGTGCGCGCTTGAGATTCGCGACGCGGCGCGCGAACTGGTGAAGCGCACCGCGATGCTTGTGGCGCACATGAACTCGACCGGCCACAAGTTGGGGGCAGCGGTGTCGGCATACAACCAATTCGTCGCCTCGTTCGATAGCAGGTTTGTCACGAAGATCAACGAGATCGCCAAACTGACTACTCAGTCTGAGCTTGAGCTAGATGAACAGCGCAGCGAGATTCCCCGATTGAGTTCGACGGCCCAGGCCGACGAACCGAGCACGCCTGCGATCTTCTAGATTCGCCGCGGGCGTTTGCGCTACATTTCGATTCTCCCCGCGATTTCCAACGCGATTCTCACCATGGCTCCCACCCACCTTCCTCGCCGAACTTTCGCCATCATCTCGCATCCCGATGCGGGAAAGACCACGCTCACCGAAAAACTGCTGCTCTATGGCGGCGCACTCGACCTCGCCGGATCGGTCACCGCCCGCAAGAAGCAGCGCGCCACCGCCAGCGACTGGATGGAACTCGAGAAGCAACGCGGAATCTCGGTGAGTTCGACGGTGCTGCAGTTTGACTACAACGGTTTTCGCATCAACCTGCTCGACACACCGGGTCACAACGATTTTTCTGAAGACACCTACCGCGTGCTGACCGCCGTCGACGCGGTGATCATGGTGATCGACGCCGCCAAGGGCATCGAAACACAAACCCGCAAGTTGTTCGAGGTTTGCCGCAGACGCGGCGTGCCGATCTTCACCTTCATGAACAAGTGCGATCGTCCCACCCGCGAACCGCTCGTGTTGATCGATGAACTCGAATCTGTACTAGGAATCACGGCATTCCCAGTGAATTGGCCACTCGGCAGCGGTCCCACATTTCGCGGCGTGTATGACCGACTCACCAAAACGGTCTCACTCTTCGAGCGCACCCGCGCTGGCGCATTCGTCGCCCCCGTTGCGGTGCATTCGCTCGACGACGATGCCGTGCGATCGCGCCTTGATGAGAGTGTCTACGCCCAAGCCCGCGAAGAAATCGAATTGCTCCACGGCGCTGGAGAGGTCTTCGACGAAGCGCGCGTCGCTGCTGGAACCGTGACGCCGGTGTACTTCGGCAGCGCCATGAACAACTTCGGCGTGCAACTCTTGCTCGACGGATTTCTCGCGCACTCGGTTGGACCAGGCGCGCGACCCGCTGGCGATCGCCTTGTGCAACCCGATGAACCGCAATTCAGCGGATTTGTCTTCAAGATTCAGGCGAACATGGATCCGCGCCACCGCGACCGCATCGCATTCGTGCGGGTGGTCTCTGGGGCATTTACCCGCGAAATGTCGGTGGTTCATGCCCAAAGTGGACGGCGCATCCGCCTCTCGAACGCCCAGAAACTCTTTGGCCAACAGCGCGAGACGATCGAAGAGGGACGGGCGGGGGATGTGGTGGGCATCGTGGGACAAGACGCACTGCGCATTGGCGACACACTCACCGAAGATCGCACGATTGTCTACAACGAGATTCCGAGGTTTGCTCCCGAGTGCTTCGCCTATCTACACAACCCGCAACCTGGAAACTCGAAGAAGTTTCAACTCGGCATTGAACAACTTCTGCAAGAAGGCGTGGTGCAGGTCTTGAAGATCGGCACGGGACAATTTCAGAGGCAATTGCTTACCGCGGTCGGTCCACTGCAGTTTGAAGTTGTGCAGTACCGATTGAAGGCCGAATATGGGGCAGAATCTCGTCTCGAATCGGCGCGCTGGAAGATCGTGCGCTGGTGGCGCAAGCCTGGCGCATCCGCTGATTGGTTGCCCGACCTGCTCTCGGATGGGATCACCGGAAACGACCGCGATGATCAGTCGATTGTGCTCTTCACAGACGAATGGGCGCTGAAGCAGTTCTCTGCGCGCAACGTCGGAGTTGAGTTGTCGACCATCCCGTGGGTTGACGCACGCTGAACTGACGCACGCACCCTCAGTTACGGGCAGAATCTGCTTGCTGGGAAGCGCAATCTGCCCGTAGAACCTCCATCCGGCCCGCCGCGGCGCACTACCCTTACGCCACAGGAGACTTCGCATGACCGACCCGATCCAACCGCCGACCTTTTCGCCATCCGTCGCATCTGTCGCAGTGCCGCCTGTCATCGTCAAGCTGAAGAAGAAGTCGCGCGGGTTCCTAAATCCTGCCAAAGTGCGCGCATTCGCTTTTTACTTGATCACCCTGTGCATCCTCGTGAGCGTGTTGGCATCAATTCTGGCGATCTGGGACTTTGCCCAGCAAGATTCACTCTGGCGCACGATCGCAACCTGCGTTGTCGTTGCCTTTGGATGCGGATTATTCGCCGTCATCAACATGAGTTTCGGCGGTACCGAGGAGTAAGCGCTTCAGACCGCAAGTTGTTGCGTGGATTCGTAGAGGGTGTGCCCGAAACTCCCTCGATCAATGGAGGTTTTGTGCGCCAACTCATCGGTGGATACGAACCACGCGAATCGGGCAATGAAAACAATCTGGTTGTGACCGCTGGCTGGCAAACTTGCGAAACTCGTTGATGCGCAGGGGTAGCGCCATCCTCGAGGGTGGCTACTTTGATGGGTCACTTGCCCTTCTTAGGCGCGCGGTAACTCTCGCGTTTGGTTGCGGGCTTCGGCTTGGTGCCTGTTGGAACGGGACGATGACAGAGCTCTTGATACGCCACTCGAAATCGCTCGAGCGTGGTCTCGCTGAGAAACACATCCATGTTCGCCTGAATGCCAACTAGCGAGTCGCGCAGTGCGATCGCCTTGGGCGGGCGCGCGAGTGTGTAGCCGCCGCCGGGACCGCGGGTTCCTGAAACGATCCCGGCACGGGAGAGCGTCGAAAGTATTTTCGCCACAAATGGCGGTTGGAGCCCGTGCGCTCTGGCGTATCTTTTTTCAGCCTGGGGCTAGTTCGAAGCTGGCTTGTCGCCCTTCTTGTCGCCCTTCTTCTCTTCATCATCGGACTTGAAAGTGTCGTGGCCTTCGTGCTCTATATGTTCGAGTTTGGCGATGGCATCCTTTGCCGCCTTCTGATCGCCAGCCAAGAGCGCTTGCTCGAGCGTGATTGACACACTCAAACCCGCGATTAGTTGCGTGCGCATGTCGAGCAGATACTTCGCAGTGTCTTCGCCATACTTCGCCTTCGCGGCGGGACTCATCTTGACTGTTGCGCACATTCCCTTGGCAGCAACGAGTCCGGTCTGCACACTCTGCACAGCCTCGAGATCTTTCGTCTTGGTCGTTGCGTCGAGCGCAGACGCTTCGAGCGCCTCGAATCCACGTTCGACGCGCTTCATGGCTTGCTCGAAACTCTGGGGAGCGCCACCACGACCAGCGCGTGGAGCGCGACCCTCTACTTGCGCGCCGCCAGATGGAGCCTTTGGTGCATCAGACGGGGCAGTTGGCGCAGTCTGCGCTGAAGCAATCGAGCAGACGAGAAGCGAGAGGCAGGCGACGATATGTGATTGTCTCATGAGGGTCGGGATGGTAACGATCGCTACCCAGTCCAACCACTTAGCACGATCGCCAAATCAGCCGCACTGACCACACCATCGAAACTCAAGTCGCCGCGGCCGGCGTGCGCTCCCCATAGTCCCAGCAGCGCCGCGAGATCGGCGCCGTTCACACTTCCGTCGAGATCGACATCGCCAGCGACGGGATGGTTCCATTGGCGGTAAGCATCAAACGCCTCGCCCTGCGTCGCAAAGACCCCAGCACCACCGGCGCAATAGTCATCGCGCAGTCGCTGCAACACTTGTCGGTAGAGCACATTGTTCACCGTGCGGAAGACACTCATCGCCAAGTGCACATTGATCTTTGTGAATCGTGATGGATCGCGCGCCGCAATAGATGCGTCGATCGCAGCGAAGAACAAGTCGACATCGCTCTGCGTCAACGGTGGATTCGGCGGAATGGTCGCTCCAGCAGCCTGTTCGGCAAAGATGTCGAGTCGGCCAACTCCACCGCAGAGAACGATGTACGAGGCCTCGGGATCCGCCGTGAAGTTTGCGGCATTCGCAAGCGGAAATGGATGATGGCGCGCAGCAAGGTCGAGCGGGCATTCATCATGGAATGTGTTCGCCAAGATGTACGCGTCGGTCCATCCTGTGGGTCGTTCTGACATCGGCATGCTGAGATATCCCACTGCGACCACTTCGCTGCGAAAGGCGAATCCAGCGAGTTGTGCGGCGACGATCCAATCGTTCACCCCCAAGCCGCCAGAGCAGTGGCGATTGTTCGCTGCGCCAACGAGCGTGTCGACCCGTTGCTTGTTCTGGATGAAGTTGAGCGAATACTGCTGTGGTGTGGTGAGCGGACTGGTCATCCCAAAGTCGCAGTGCGTGCCAGCACCATGTCCACGGTTGACTGCCTCGAGCATCACATTGTCGCTGTACGTCACGCAGGCGATCGCAAACGACTTCTCTGACTCGATCGTCAGTCGATAGCCATACTCCTCGCTCACTCCCATCGCCCATCGAAGTCGCGTTGCGGTGTCGGCAAAGACCGCCGCGGTCGGGTAGGTGTACGAGCCTTCCATGTGCGTAAACGAAGTGAAGTAGATGGGCGCGTCTGCCGCAGCACCCTGCGCAGCGAATCCGATCAGACCTGCAATGAGCATTCGCATGTCAATCACTCTGCCACGACTTGCCTCAAAGTCAAACGGTCGGGACTCGCAAGTACAGTAATTCCACATGCCGACCACGACGCCGATGAACATTGTGGCTCCTCCGTTCTCTCAATCGATGGATGCGGGGCGCAACGAACGCCTCCCGGTCATCGTCTGGTCTCGCCCCGGTGACATGGCGCAGTCGATCGCCGGGCGCATCGCAGCACTGATCCGCGAACGCCACTCACAGGGGAAACAGTGCGTGCTCGGTCTCGCAACGGGCAGTTCGCCACTTGGGGTGTACGGCGAACTCATCAAGATGCACCGCAACGATGGACTTTCATTCGCGAATGTGACGACCTTTAGTCTCGATGAGTACTGGCCGATGCGTCCCGACGCGACGCAGAGCTACCGACGATTCATGAACGAACATCTCTTCGACCATGTCGACATCGATCTCGCACGCACGAATGTTCCCGATGGCACGGTGACGGCCGATGGCGCCGCCGAGCACTGCGCGCAGTACGAGGCAGCGATTCGCGCGGCGGGTGGCATCGACCTGCAACTGCTTGGCGTTGGTCGCACTGGACACATCGGCTTCAACGAGCCGGGGTCGCCGCAATCGAGTCGGACGCGATTGATCGTGCTCGATCGAATCACCCGCAGTGATTCAGCGAGCGATTTTTTTGGCGAAGAACAAGTGCCAGTGCGCGCACTCACTATGGGAGTCGCGACGATTCTTCAGGCGCGGTCCATCGTGCTGATGGCGCTGGGCGAAGCAAAGGCACCCATCATTCAGCGCGTCGTGGAGGGGGCCATCTCGCCGCATATTCCAGCGACATTCTTGCAGGATCATCCCTGTGTCGAAGTGCATCTTGATCGCCCTGCGGCGGCACACCTTGAGCGGGAAATGACTCCGTGGGTTTCACGCAGAGTCGAGTGGGACGCTCCCATGATCCGCAAAGCGGTCGTGTGGTTGAGCGGTCACGCCAAGAAGGCGATCCTGAAACTCACGGCGGAGGACTACAACGAAAATCATCTCCAGGATCTCATCGCGCGCCACGGCAGCGCGCACGACATCAACCTGATCGTCTTTCGCGATCTTCAAGAGACGATTACTGGATGGCCCGGCGGAAAACCTGCCGACCGAAAGCAAGCGGGCGACATCGATCGACCGCGCGATGCCATCTTTCCAAAGCGCGTCCTCATCTTCAGCCCTCATCCCGATGATGATGCGATTTCGATGGGTGGAACTCTCATTCGGCTCAACGATCAGGGGCACTGCGTCCACATCGCATATCAAACATCAGGCAGCATCGCGGTCTCCGACGAGGAGGCGCGCCGATTTCTTGATTTCGTGGAGGACTACGACAAGTCGTTCAATCCGCTGCACGACGGCGTGGCGGCGGCGCGGATGATCGAAACCCTGCGCGCAACTCGTCCGAGTGACCCAGACGCTCCCGAGATTCAGCGGCTCAAGTCGCTCATTCGCCGCGAAGAAGCAAAGTCAGCGGCTCGCGTCTGCGGCGTTGGTGGAGAGCGATTGCACTTTCTCGACCTTCCCTTCTACGAGACGGGTCGAGTGCGCAAGAAGCCAATCACCGATGCGGACATCGATATCGTTGTGAACCTGCTGCGCGATGTGAAACCGCATCAGGTCTATGCGGCGGGGGATCTTTCAGATCCGCATGGCACACACCGATGTTGTCTCGCTGCGGTCTTCGCTGCACTTGATCGCGTTGGCGGCGATGGCTGGTTCGTGAAGTCGCCGATCGAAACGCTGCTCTATCGCGGCGCATGGCAGGAGTGGGGGATCGAGGCAATCGACCTCGCCGTGCCGCTCTCTCCCGATGAAGTGGCACGCAAACGACGCGCGATTTTTCGGCATCAGTCACAAAAGGATCGTCCGCTCTTTCCAGGAGCCGATGATCGCGAATTCTGGCAGCGGGCCGAGTCGCGCAATCGCGCCACGGCAGCGACCTATGACGCACTTGGTCTCGCCGAATATGAGGCGATGGAAGC
>SIAB01000078.1 GCA_009692015.1 Phycisphaerales bacterium | reverse complement strand
CCCGCCCGCGCGGTCATGCATCCGCCGAGGAAAGCGGACTGATCCGCGAGTCGTTGAAAGTTCTTGCGCAGATCATGGAGCGCAGATTCGCTCCGACCGAGCCAGCCGGCCTTCGCCGCTTTGCGCGCCTTCTGCCATGCTTCTCCATAGCGCCCGATGATCTCGTGCCAGTCCAGTGGAGCGCCCGCAACGAGTCGCATCGACCGCTCAGCAATCTCAATTGCGCTGAGGGCGTCCTGGATTGCCCGCGGGCTTGGTGTGTGATGCGCTCCTTGCTCTGGATTCGTTGGCATCGCTGTGAGCGGCTGACCCCGACGTTCACAGAGTTCTTCGAGAAGTGCGGCGAGCGCGTCGCGTTGCCGTGCTTCTGCCAGACTCGCCTTGGCGCGACGGATCGCCGCGCGTGCGATGCGCTTGCCTTGTGGAAATCCCGACTGCAGCAAGTCTTGCAGAGCCCAAATGCGCTTGAGCCCGCGCCGAGCGATATGGACTCCGCCAAGGCGCGCTGCCACTGAGAGCGAATCGCTGGCAGCGGCGTGTATGCCAGCACGAACCGCTGCGAATTCTGCCGCGATCACTCGGCGGGCAGTCGCCCGCGCAGACTTTGATGGATCGAGTTGGTGAGCGCCCGCGTGCGCAAGATCACCGCGCGCATCGGCCACTGTCGCGGGCGACCCGCGCGCGCGCACCTCGCCCTCGGGCGACCCGCGCACTCGATCGACTGCCTCGAGCGCGTCGCGCACCACGAGCACTCTCGTTGTGCGATCTTGTTTGGTTTGTGTCTTCATCTGCCCCGTGTCATCCGGCGCGACTTACACGGCGGGCTTGGATTGATCGAGAACAGCTTGCGGTGAATTGCACGGCGGTGTGTCTGTTGGCACCAGCCACAACTGCAACATCGTTGGATAAAATGACTGACCGGTGGACCCCGTGAAATGAACCGTGGCGAGTTGGTAGATCCCCTCGGTTGGATAGACGACATCGACTTCGGCGCGACCACCATTGAGTCGCACCTGCCGAACCGTCCACGCCTGCGCGTCGCCCGCAACCATCGGTCGTCCAACACCCAATCGTTTGCCAACACCCTGCCAGACTTGAACGGGCGTGGTCGGTGGCAGGTTGTAGATGAGTTCGGTCGCTCCACCAACTTGTTGGTGGGCGAACTTCAGCGAGTCCGCCATCAAGTTTGGCATCGGCTGCAAACTCGGATCGGCCTTCGGCGCACCGGAATACTCCGGATAAGTCATGGTGCTCATACAGCCCGGAGCAATCGGCAGGATCACGGCCGAAGCACAGGTGAGCGCGAGACAAGACCCGAAGATCACTGTGTGTTTGCGCATCATTTCTCCGCGCGCTGGACGAACCAATACTCCATATCAATCGGCGCTTGACGACCAAAGATGGTGACGAGTACCCGGACCTGGCCCTTGTCCGGAAATACTTCGTCGATCGTTCCTTCGTAACCCTGAAATGCGCCCTCCTTCACCGTGACATTGTCGCCCTTGTGCAGATCCATCTTGAGCTGCGGCGCTTCCTGCGCTGGCTTCGAGTCGAACAGCATCTTCTCGACCTCCGAGACAGACATCGGAGTTGGACGACCAGCGGTACCCACGAAATCGCCGACGCCGGTGGTTTCCTTGATCAGGAAGAACACATCCTGCGGAATGCGACCATCGGGTTCGAGGCGCATTTCGACAAAGACATATCCGGGGTAGAGCTTGGTTTCGGTCACCGTCTGCTTGCCCTGCTTGCCGAGCACTTTGACTTTCTCAGTTGGAACCATGATCCGACCGACCAGTGACTCCATGGCCTCGATCTGAACCTTCCGCAGCAGGGTGCTGCGAACTGAATCTTCCTTGTTGCTCGCCACGCGCAGCACAAACCAATCCATCCCTTCGCGGAACATCGGCAGTTCGCCATCGGCGACCGCTGCGGTCATCTCGGCATGAGACGGAATCACAATACGAGTCGTCGCGACTCCCGTGCTTCGCGTCGCGGTCGCTGGTCGCGCCTCGCCCGAACGGATTGCACGCAGATTGCGTGGACCGGCCGGCGCAGCGGGTGCCGCCTCTGCCTTTGGCTTTCGCTTCGCGCGCGGCTTGGTCGGTGCCTTGACTGGTGCGTCCGCTGGCGTTTCTTCCACAGATTCGTTTTCTTCAGATGGGTTCATGTCAGGTACCTGGATTCAAGACGCGCAGTTGCACAAAGAGCAAGAAGAACACTTGATCGAAGAAGAAGCAGAAGAGCGCGATCAGCATGCTCGTAAAAATCACGATGACGGTCGATCCACTCACCTCGCGGCGGGTGGGCCAACTCACCTTCTTCATCTCGGACTCTGTGGCTACGAGGAAATCGACTGTCTTCACGGTTCGCGCGGTCCAGAAATAGATCGCAGGACAGCACAAGGCGACAAAGAGTCCGCCGATTCCCCACGAGAGAAAGATCGGGTTGATTCCCCAGTCGATGGTCTCGAAGATGTCGTGCAACCACCAGCCGCCCAGCAACGCGATCACGCCGCCCGCTGTGGCGGAGATCACGCGTGTCCAATAGCCCTGTCCGAGTTTGTACATAGTTCCTACGCTTTATCTGGGGGAGCAAAGAATTCTGAACGAGACCAGTCGACGACCTTCCGCTGATTCGAAACACGCCGAGAGGGGATCGAACCCACGACCTGCGGATTTGGAATCCGCTGCTCTACCAGCTGAGCTATCGGCGTCTCGGCGGAAACAATCCAAGGCTATTTCCGCTTGATTTTGTGAAGCGTGTGCCGCCGGAGACGGGGACTGAACTTCTGGAAGCCGGCTTTCACCTTCTCCAGGATTCCGCCCTTGACGCGGATTTCGGTGCGATAGTTCATGTCGCCGGTTTCGGTGCACTGCAACCACACATATTCACGATCGAGACTTTTCTTGGCCATGACTTACTTCACAATCTTGGTGACAACACCAGAACCGACTGTCTTTCCACCTTCGCGCACTGCGAAGCGAACTCCGACTTCCATCGCCACGCCCTTGCCTTCCAGATCGACATTGAGATTGACATTGTCGCCCGGCATGCACATTTCTGCGCCGATGAGGGTGAGCTTGCCGGTGATGTCCGTGGTGCGGAAGTAAAACTGTGGCTTGTAGCCCGAGAAGAACGGCGTGCTTCGTCCGCCTTCGTCCTTAGTCAACACATACACCTGTGCCTCGAATTCGGTGTGTGGCTTGATCGATCCAGGCTTGCAGATGACCTGCCCGCGCTCGATGTCGTTCTTTTCAACGCCGCGCAGGAGGCAACCGACATTGTCGCCAGCCATACCCGAATCGAGTGTCTTCTGGAACATCTCGACGCCGGTGACTGTGGTCTTGATTGGCTCGGGGCGAAGTCCGACGACTTCGACTTCCTCGCCGACCTTGATCATGCCGCGCTCGATACGACCGGTTGCGACTGTCCCGCGACCCTTGATCGAGAACACATCTTCAACCGACATAAGGAATGGCTTGTCGACTTCGCGGACTGGAGTTGGGATGTACGAATCGATTGCGTCCATCAGGTCGCCGATGCACTTGCTCTTGGCCGCATCGCCTGGATTCTGGAGCGCTGGCAGTGCCGCGCCGCGAACGACTGGAATCTCCTTCGATGGGAAGTCGTACTTCTTGAGAAGATCGCGAACCTCTTCTTCGACCATGTCGATGAGTTCCGCGTCCTCAACGGTATCGACCTTGTTCAGGAAGACCACGAGGTAGGGCACACCGACCTGACGAGCCAACAACACATGCTCGCGGGTTTGTGGCATCACGCCGTCGAAGGCAGAAACCACCAGGATCGCGCCGTCCATCTGCGCGGCACCCGTGATCATGTTCTTGACATAATCGGCATGGCCTGGGCAGTCGACATGCGCGTAGTGGCGATTCACAGTGGCGTATTCAACATGCGACGTTGCGATCGTCACGATCTTTGTTGGATCGCGGCGACCTTCGCTCTCGGAAGCCTTGGCGACCTGGTCGTAGCTGACAGGCTTGCTGAAACCGCGCGCAGCTTGCACGGCGGTGATGGCTGCGGTCAGGGTGGTCTTGCCGTGATCAATGTGTCCGATCGTTCCGACGTTCACATGCGGCTTGTTGCGATTGAAATTTTCCTTGGCCATGGCGAATTGCTCCGTTGAGTCGTCAAATGTCTATCTGCTGAAGTAAGCACCCAACGCGAGTACTTACGGAAGCCACCGAAGGGGATTGAACCCTCGACCTCACCCTTACCAAGGGTGTGCTCTACCACTGAGCTACGGTGGCGTTCCCGAGATGAAAAACCGCCCTCTCGGGCGGCGGGTGGGTAAGTGTAACGAGATTTTTCAGGTGAACAAGTCAGCGGCGCTGGCAATTCGAAAACATCACGCTGCGGCGAGAGGGCGCTGGCGGGTTGTTCGTTTTACAGATTCGAAAAGTTGGTCAGGGACCGGGATTATCAGACCTGTCGAGGTTGCTGACTCGCAGCCCTCGCGGGTCTGGATCGTTTGGAAGCGGAGCTGGCGGTTGGGTAGGCGCTGTGTAGTAGCCACCCTGAAGATCCTCGATCTTGTCCCACCGCACCTCAGTCTGCACATGACCATCGAGGCAGAGAATGATGCATGATCCACCGGGATTGCGAAAGTCCACTTGGCAAAGCGTTCGATCGGATCCCATCCATGGATCGGGGAGTGGATCGATCGTTTCGCCCGCACGACTGTCGATGAGATAGATCGACGCCGATGGGAAGCGAATCTGGCTTGAGGGCCAGTAGCGGGCCAACTGTCCAGTGGGTGGTCTCGCCGTGAAAAAATTGTTCGCGGCGAAGTAGCCCGGGTGATCCACTTCGCGCGCTCCGGCACCGGTTCCCCATGGCGTCGCTTCGGTCGCAGGATCCTGCCAATTGTGCGGATGGTCCATGGGGATCGACGACCGCAGAATGTTCTTCTCGAATCCGCCGTACTCGCGGTAGACCACGCGGTCTGGTGAGTCGTGGCGATAGTTGTACGTTCCTGGCATCGGTTCACCATTTCCGTCAAGGACCGTGTCGCCATTGCCATCGAGGAGTGGCATCATGAATGTTCCGAGATTCGCCGTCGAATGCAGGATGTCGGCCCAGGTTCCTACGAGTGGGAGCCCAATGGGAGGAGGAACAAAGAGCGCACTATCTGGAGTGAGTTTTGTCGGCGCACGCATCGCTCCCTTGTAAAGCAGCGGAGGTCGGTGATCGAATTGACTCGGTAAGACGGTGTCGCGATTGTCAGAGGTGTAGCCCTGCATGAGCGTTCCGACCTGGCGCATGTTGTTCTGACTTGCGGCCCATTGGCTGTTGAGTCTTGCGATTCGCAGAGCAGGCAGAAGGAGCGCGATGAGTAGCGAGATGATGGCAATGACGGCGATGAGCTCGACCAAGGTGAATGCTCGGCTCGCCTTGGACATCACTGGTTTCGGACCGTTCAATGGTTGCTCCATTCACTCAAATTCCACAGTTCCATACGCAGTTTCAACGGGCGATGATGCCTCAACCCATGCTCATTGTCATCAAGAATTCGGCATTGGACTTGGTCTTGGTGACTCGGCTGCGCAGAAGTTCCATCGCCTCGACCACATTCATGTCCGAAACCACTTTGCGCAGGCGGATAATGAGTTCGAGCTCCTTGGGATCGAGCAGCAATTCTTCGCGGCGGGTGCCAGAAGCACCAACATTGATCGCTGGATAGACCCGCTTCTCGACCAGTTTTCGATCGAGATGAAGCTCGGCGTTGCCCGTTCCCTTGAACTCCTCAAAGATGACTTCGTCGGCGCGACTGCCGGTATCGACCAGTGCGGTGGCGATGATGGTGAGCGATCCGCCGCCTTCGATATTGCGCGCGGCACCGAAGAACTTCTTTGGCTTGATGAGTGCCGAGGTATCGACACCACCCGATCCGATCTTGCCAGAGTTTGGCATCGCGTTGTTGTAACCCCGGGCCAGACGGGTAATCGAGTCGAGGAGAATGACGACATGATCTCCAAACTCGACCATGCGCCGCGCCTTCTCGATCACCATTTCTGCGACTTGAATGTGGCGGGATGCTTCTTCGTCGAAGGTGCTCGCGACCACCTCGACGCGAGCGGGTGTGTTGCGCTTGAAGTCGGTGACTTCCTCGGGTCGCTCATCGATCAGCAAGACGATGGTGTTGACATCGGGATGATTGACGGCCACGGCGTTGGCGATCTGCTGCAGAATGACTGTTTTTCCAGTGCGCGGCGGGGCAACGATCAGACCGCGCTGGCCGAAACCAAAGGGGGTGACCATGTCGATGACGCGCGGTTCGATCCGCGTGGGCTGGCTCAAGATTTCCAGGTGGATCCGCTTATTGGGATGAAGCGGGGTGAGATTTTCGAAAATCGGGAGTGAATGCACGGTTGATGGATCCCGCCCATTCACGGCATCGACCCGCAGGAGTACGAAGAACAACTCCTGTTCCTTCGGCGCGCGGATGATCCCGCGAACGGTTTGACCGCGCCGCAGTCCAAGCCGCTTGATCTGGCTGGCACTGACATAGACATCGTCCTCGCAGGCGAGATAGGAATATTCCGCGCTGCGCAGAAAACCAAATCCCTCGTGCATAATTTCGAGCGATCCCTCGGCCATCATCAGCCCGTCGGCGAGAGCTCGCGCCTTCAAGATCTCGAAGACGATGCGATGATTCGGCAGATCCGCTTTGTCCTCAAGCCCAGCCTTCTTGGCCTCCTTGGCAAGCTCTTCGGAAGTCAGCTTCTGCAGGCCGACGAAATCGATCTCGCCCTTCTTGGCTGGCTTCTTGGTCTCTTTTAGTTGCGCTTCGAGCTCGACCAATTCGGCATCGAGTTGTTCGTCGGTTGGGATCGCGCCGGGAGTAACGGGCATCATCTGTTGCTGCGCGAAACTGCTGCCACCACCACCGCCACCACCGCCACTGCCGCCGCGACGTCGGCGCCGTCGACCCTTTTCGCGGTAGTTGTCTTTGCCTTGATGGAATGTGCCCTGCGGCGCCGATGACTGTGTGTCGTTCATGATTGAAAAGTCCCTTGTAGAAGCGAGGCGTGCGGTGATGCTTGTTGGTGAACTGAAATGAACGGTGAGAGTTTTCTCTTCGTTCGAAGGGTGGAAATTGCTCAGCCGATGCAGGAGGTCACGCCCTCTGCTTGCCTTGGTGTTTTTCAAGGGTGAGACTGAGAATCCGGGCAACCTGCGCCCGCAACGACTCAACAGAACTGTCGTTGATCAGTACATCATGAGCAAGTTTCCGCTTCAGGTCAAGTGGCATTTGGACGATTTCTCGGCGCCGGAGTTCGGCCTCGGGCCACTCCCGGCTGGCCTTGACGCGCTCCAATCGCAGCGAAAAAGGGGCATCCACCATCCAAATCGCATCGCATTGATCCTGCATCGCCGATTCGAGCAAGAGCGGCGCCTCGATGACCAACGCCTTGGTCGAAGGAAGCGCCGCCGCGAAGAGTTCGTTGCGGCGCAAGGCGATCCAGGGATGGCTGAGTGCTTCGAGGCGCAATCGATCCTGTTTCGCCGCGGCCTGCTGCGCAGTCGTCGCGCTGGGCGCGGCGAAGATGATCGAAGCGACGGCGCTGCGGTTGATCTCTCCCTGCGAATTGAGAACGGTGGATCCCCACCAGGCGACCAACTGCGCGCGGATCGCTGGATCTGCGAGTGCGGCGCGCGCGAGGGCATCCGAATCCGAGACGAGGCAGCCGAGGGAGGCGAGGATTTCTGCGACCAGTGTCTTTCCCGCGCCGATCGATCCAGTCAGTCCGATGACCGGGAAAGCGTGGCGCGGCGAATCGCTCACGCGCGCGTCCAGGTTGTGCCGCTTGCTCCATCCTTGATCTGCACGCCGAGCTGCGCAAGTTCATCGCGCACCCGATCGCTCGCAGGCCAGTCCCTGGCCGCGCGGGCCGCAGTGCGCGCTGCGATGAGCGCTTCAACAGAGGTCTTGAACGCCGCGGCGTCGCCATCGGCCGCCCCGTCGTTGGCGAGACTCGCTGGAACTTCATTGCGATCGAGCACGGACAAGACAGAATCCATCTGCGTGAGCGCGGCGCACTCGGCGTGCGGGCAGGCGCTCGGCGAGCCGGCCTCCGTTGAGTCACTCACCGCACCATTCAGTGCCGCAATCGCCCGACCAACATTGAGATCGTCGCAGAGTGCCGCCGTAAACTGCTCGAGCGCCGTCGCGAAGGGACCCCCCGGCGCGGCAGGATTCGCGCCTTGGGATCGCGCTCGACTCTGCAGCGCGGTGCGCGCGCGAGACCACCGATCGATTTGCCGTTGACCATCCCGAAGCCCCTGCCAAGTGAAATTTGCGTTGGTGCGGTAGTGCATCCGAACCAGTTCGAGTCGCAGTGCCGCTGGGGTGATGCCGCGGGCGAGCACATCGCGCACCGTGAAGAAATTTCCCTTCGACTTGGACATTTTCTCCCCCTCGACCACGAGATGTCGGGTGTGAAACCACACCCGCGCGAAGGACTCATGATCGAACCCGCAGCAACTCTGGGCAATCTCGCACTCGTGGTGTGGAAAAATATTGTCCTCGCCCCCCGAGTGAAAGTCGATCTGTTCGCCGAGATAAGCAGCCGCCATCGCGCTGCACTCGAGATGCCACCC
>SIAB01000003.1 GCA_009692015.1 Phycisphaerales bacterium | reverse complement strand
ATCCACAACATCTCGTCGGCATAAATGTTGCCGACTCCGGCCAACAGCACCTGATCCAACAACGCCGCCTTGACGCTGCGTGAGGTAGATGTCAGCGCCGCCGCAAACGAAGCGCGAGAAATCTTTATGGCATCTGGCCCCGTCCGTTGGTGCTGATTGCGCCCGCCTTCATATCCCGCGTCGAAGCTCGTGCCACTGCGGACAATTGCGCCGCGTAGCACCCGTCCCATTGCTTTGTGAAGTTCTCCGGATTGCGCGTGGGTGAGCGCGTCGGCCCTCCCACCGGGATGAACTTGCGCCATCCACAACATCTCGTCGGCATAAATGTTGCCGACTCCGGCCAACAGCACCTGATCCAACAACGCCGCCTTGACGCTGCGTGAGGTAGATGTCAGCGCCGCGGCAAACGAAGCGCGAGAAATCTTCATGGCATCTGGCCCCGTCCGTTGGGGCTGATTAGTGCCAACGGGCAATTGCAACACTCGGCCGAACCGACGCGCATCGTTCAGCACAGCGAGTCGACCGTTGTCGAGGCGCATGACAACGCGGGCATGCGGGGCCAACCGCGCGAGTTCGGTTGGATTGCACACCAGCAGCCGTCCCGACATGCGAGGATGGATCGCCACGGTCACGCCGCTGTGCAGTCTCATGAGCAGCCACTTGCCGTGGCGCTCAAGCGCGCGAACGCGCTGTCCGCGCAGACTCGACCACTCCCGACACTCGCCGACGAGTTGCCGCGCAGATCCTGGCGCAACAGTGATACGACCCAGCATTCGACCCACGAGTTTGCGCTCGCATTCTCGCCGCATCGTCTCGACCTCTGGTAGTTCTGGCACGCGAAAGAGGGTAACTGGATGGGATGGGCGGCGGCGATCGGGGTCATCGCTTCGGGCGCGATCGCGCGCGAGTCGGTCGCCCCTTCACAGAAACACGGGCGAATCCGCTTGTACCATGCCCGAATGACCACTGCCCAAAGCCCCCACATCGCCCGCGCCAAAGCAATCGACGAAGAACTCAAAGCACTCCAAGCCGAGCGCCGCGCGCTGCGCATGAAGATCGCCGCGGCACCAGTGCACGACTACGACTTTCGCCGTCCTGATGGATCGACTGTCAAACTCTCGCAACTCTTCGGCGCGCACGACGACATGTTGATCGTGCACAACATGGGAGAGCGCTGCCAACACTGTGCACTGTGGGCAGATGGATTCATAGGCTTCGCCCGACACCTTGCCCAACGCTGTGCGTTCGTGTTGGCATCCCTAGACTCGCCCGAGTCGCTCACGGCGCAGATCGCACTGCGCGGATGGAACTACCCGGTTGTCAGCGATGGCGGCACAAGTTTCAATCTCGATATGGGGTACGAACCGAAACCTGATTCGCGATATCCGGGCGTGAGTTCGTTTCACCGCAGTGCCGACGGATCAATCGCCCGCGTGAGCAGCGCGTTCTTCGGTCCAGGCGATCAGTTCTGCAGCATCTGGCCACTCTTCGAACTCTTTGCCGATGGTCACAAGGAGTGGAGCCCACACAAGCCGCTCGCGTGACGGTAGCGCGCCACATCCCCTTCAGTACGATCAGTTCATGACGCTCGCACCGACTCGGCGACTACTCGTAGTGGGATGGGATGCCGCCGATTGGATCATCATCGATCGACTCATCGCCGCTGGGCGGATGCCGACCCTCAAGGCTGCCATCGACGCCGGAGTACGCGCCGATCTACGCACACTCGAACCAAAGCTCTCTCCACTGCTCTGGACATCTATCACAACTGGCAAAACCGCTGACAAACATGGCATTCTGAACTTCGTCGAACCAAAGGCCGACGGCTCTGGATTGCAAGTCGCGACAAGCACCTCGCGCTCTGGTAAAGCACTCTGGAACATCCTGTCACAATCTGGAATTCGCACGCACACAGTCGGTTGGTACGCATCGCATCCTGCCGAACCGATTGTCGGTGGAGTCGTCTCGAATCTCTTGCAAGAGGGAGAGCCATCTGCTGCCACCAGCCCGTGGCCACTTGTTGACGGATCGGTATCGCCAGCACTTCGTCGCGAGCGTGTTGCGGCGCTTCGACAACGCGCCGCAAACTTTCCTGCTGAGACACTGCGCGCACTCTTGCCGAGCGCCGACACCATCGGACGCACCAGCGCGCGTGTCGCAACCCTCTGCAAGTTGATGGCGTACGCAACGAGTATTCGCGCGATCGCCTGCGATGCACTTCGCAATGATGCGCAGTGGCAGTGTGGGATGGTCTTCTTCGACGCGATCGACACCGTTGGTCATCATTTCATGCAGTTTGTTCCGCCGCGCATGGCACACGTCAGCGAGCGCGAACTTCGCCAGTACAGCGGAGTGATGGACGCTGTGTACGAATGGCACGACCAAGCCCTGCGCGATTTACTCGCCGCGGCAGGACCCGACACGACCCTGATATTGCTCTCTGACCACGGATTTCACAGCGATCATTTGCGACCCGTGCTCGCCGATCTTGCGCCAGAACGGCGCGCCGAACTCGAATCGAGTTGGCACCGTCCACTTGGAGTTCTTGTGATGTCGGGGGGTGGCATTCGCGCGGGATCATCCCCTGCACTTCCGATCATCCTCGACATTGCGCCGACTGCCCTCGCCCTCTTTGGACTCGCAGCGGGTGAAGATATGGATGGGCGCGTACTCAGTGAGTCACTCACCCAGTCGACCATCCCACCGCGCATCGCGTCGTGGGAAGAAGTCGAAGGCAACAGCGGACTGCATCCCGCCGAAGCGCGTCTGAATACCTACGAAGCGGCGGATGCGATCACGCAGTTGATCGACCTTGGATACATGGCGGCGCTGCCCGCCGACGTGCAAGGACAACTCGATCTCGTGCGGCGCGAGAGTCTCTTTAATCTCGGCGTCGTGCAGATGTCGCGGCAACGATTCAATGAAGGAGCAGTCACGTTTCAACGCCTCGTCGACCAACGACCGACTGACCCCCGCTATGTGCTCTGTCTGGCGCGCTGTCTCGGGGCGCAGTTTCACTTGGATGGCGCCACGAGCGTGTTGCGCACTCTGATCGCGCACGACTCGGAGTGCCTAGATGCCCGTTTGCTGCTTGCGGCGTTACTCGCCCAGTCGGCGCGCGGGGCAGATTCAGCGGCGATTGCCGAGTTCGATGCGCAATTGACCTTGATCATCGCTGCCGCGAAAGGCCGTCCACAACTTGAAGCTGGACTCGGCACAGCGCTGGTCTTGGCAGGACGCCACGCGCAGGCGATCGCGCACTTTGAAGTGGCGAAGAAACATGACGCGCGTCAACCCGCGGCGCATATTGGACTCGCCCGCGTCGCACTCGTGCAAGGAGATTTTGAGAACGCGATCGAACGCGCCCTCGATGCGCTTGAAGTCTCACAGACGGCCGCTGAGGCGCACTGCATTTTGGGTGCAGCACTTGCCTGGAGTGGCGACCTCGACAACGCCGCGATCAGTCTTTTGTTCGCACTCCGTCATGAGGGCGCCAACATCGAAGCGTTGCACTGGATCTCACGCGTCGAATCGGTCCGCAACAACTCGGCGGCCGCGAACCAACATCGCGAGCGTGCCGCGCAGCTCATGATGAACTCGCGCCTCGTGCTCTACCCCGAGGCGCACGACTCTGACGCATTCGCTCGAGCGCGCGCGATCAACTCGTAGCACTCTGCGAGGAACGCGACTTTCCCTCTTCGAGCAGTCGAGCGAAGGCGGCGCTGTCGTGATTGGATATCGCACTAACGAGCCGCGACAGTGCGTCGCGCAACCGCTCAACCGCTTGCGCCGAGTAGGGATTCTTCGCCTGAATCTCGTAGTAAACATCAGGACTCTCGCGCACGACCGCGGCCGCAAGCGACTCAAGCGCGCGAAACGTCGTGCTGCGCACCGGCTGTTGCGTCGCTGGAAGCGCAACGGCAAATGCAATTGCGGTGGCGTGCGCGAGACTCAACAAGTCTGCCATGGCGCGGTCGTGATCGGCGAGCGGCATGCGCACGATGCGAGCAGTCGTTGGGGTGAAGAGTTGCTCAACCATTGCCATTGCGCGGGCATCACCCGTATCGCAGACCACAACATCCGCATCGCGCAGAAGCGCGACCGACGGTCCAAACATTGGATGGATCGACCCCACGCAACACCCGCCGCGCTGCAGGGCGCGAATGGGCTCGAGCAGCGGAGTCTTGATGCTCGCGATGTCAACGACGACGCCGCGCGGAGGTGATGCTGTCCACTCTGTGTAAAGATGCGCGGTGACTCCTGGCGATGCGGCCATCACCACGAGATCAGCACTAGCGAGCGCGCCGCGCGCCCACGCATTTTCTTCGGCAGTGCCCGCAGGATCGAGGGCACCCGTTGCGAAACCTTGGGCGGAAAGAAACTGGGCGATCCAGCGTCCCATGCGACCTGCTCCGCCGACGATGACCGCACACTTTCCCGCGCCGGCGCCTGAGAAACGAAGTCGATCATCTTCTTGCGCCCCCACCGATGCGCGAATGAGCCGGGCAAGCAGATCTTCGGCGATGCGCGGATCGAGGCGATGTTCAATCGCTGCCGCGCGCGCGCGGGCGAGCACGGCGTGTTCGTGCGCGTAATCGACGGTTGGAAGGTTGAGGCGGCGCTTGATATCGCCGACTTGCTTCACCAGAGCGAGTCGCTCTGCGGCGCGTGCGATGAGATCGATGTCGATCTGTCGGATGCGTTCGCGCACTGCGTCAAGATTGTCGTCGGGCATCGCGCGCAGAGTAGGGGCGGGTATTGGTGAAACATCTCCAAACATCTCAATCGTGGCTGCTCATCGCGGCGACCCCCCCGCCCCAACGAAAACGCCCAAACAGAAGGGGTGCTTCTGGTTGGGCGAGATGAATCGGGGCGGCCGGATTTGAACCGACGACTTCCTGCTCCCAAAGCAGGCGCTCTAGCCAAGCTGAGCTACGCCCCGTGAGGGAGGAGCATAGTAGCGACCTCGCGACTATCCGGCGGAAACTCTCAACCCCACTACTCCCGCGATGATCAGCAGCAAACACGCGATGCGCGCCGCAGCCTTCGACTCGCCGAACGCCCACATTCCTGCGGCGGCGGTCCCAACTGCTCCGATGCCCGTCCAAACGGCGTACGCCGTGCCAATTGGAATCTCATGCACCGCGACGCTCAAGAGATAGAGGCTGCCGCACATCGTGGCCACAAATCCGACGAGCCATCGCACTAGACGCATCCCATCGCTGAGTTTGATGCAGGTCGTTGCGAGCACTTCGCAGCAACCCGCGCCCAAGAGTGCGATCCAGGCGAGCTGGTCCATCTATGAAGGCTCGACCTTCGCAGGCGCTGGTGTTGGCGTGGGATCATGCAGAAGTTTGAGCCCGAGTACTCCCGCGATGATCGCGCAGAGCGAGACCACGCGCCAGAATGTCAGCGGCTCGCCAAGCAGCAGTGCGCCGCACAATGCCGTGCCCGCCGCACCGATGCCCGACCAGACTGCGTATGCGGTGCCCAACGCGATGCGGCGAAGCGCGAGCGCGAGCAGCGCGAAGCTTGCGAGCGTAGCGACGACGACTCCGAGCGATGGCCAGAGCTTTGTGAACCCATCGGTGAATGTGATGCCAATCGCCCACGCCACCTCGAAGAGCGCAGCGAAGAAGAGTTGTGTCCACGCCATCGCCCGATTATGGCGAGGATCGCTAGACTTCGCCACCTATGGGCACCATCGGTTCCTACCTTCCAGTCGTTCTGATCTTTGTAATGGCGATCGGCTTTGCGATTATCAATATCGTGGCGAGTTCGCTGCTGGGTCCAAAGGTTGAGAGCGCAGTCAAAGGGCTCGCATACGAATCTGGGATGGATCCCATCGGCACGACCAAGAAGCGATTCAACGTTCGCTTTTATGTGATGGCGATGACCTTTCTTGTCTTCGACGTCGAAATCGTCTTTCTCTACCCGTGGGCAGTCACATTTGCCCAACTCGAACCACGCAGCGCCGAAGCGTTTCTCTTCTTCGCGCGCATCGCATTTTTCGTCGGCACGAGTGTGATCGCGTACATCTACGCTTGGCGCAAGGGCGTCTTTCGCTGGGATTAAAGCCAGAATTGAAGTTGGGTTTGGCAGCGAGCCAAGCAGTGCGTACCACTCACTTCACTGGTAACTGCGAGATGCGAAATGTCTCTCGCTTGCCGGCCGGGGCAACGAGTAGCCAGTTTCCAAATCGCTCGGGGGTAATCACAATCGAATCACTCGCCCGCAGAATCGTGGGAAGCGGTTGCTGCTCGCTCCACGCGACGCGCAGCGGCTCGCTGCCACTGGTCTGAATCGTCGCCAGCAAGAGTGCGCCCTCCGTCCAGAGCATGTCGATCGCCACAGCACCGCGCGCGCGAAGTCCGCGCACCGATCCCCGTGACCACTGCGCAGGAAGCGCCGGAAGCAGCTCGAGCACATGTCCACGGTCGGCACCCTCGCCGACTTCGCGGTGCGACTGCACGAGCATCTCGGCCACTCCAGCGGCTCCGCCAAAGTTTCCATCGATCTGAAATGGTGGATGGTCGTCAAACAGATTCGGCAGCGTGCTCTTGCTCACAAGCATCTGCATGTGCTGCCACGCTTGCGGGCCATCCTTCAATCGCGCGAACATGCTCACGAGCCAGGCGCGGCTCCATCCAGTGTGCCCGCCGCCGTGGGCAAGGCGAAACTCGAGCGACTTTCGGGCGGCGGCCATGAGCGCCGGACTCTCTTCTGGCGTGATCTGTCTTCCTGGATGCACGCCAAAGAGATGACTCATGTGACGATGGCCGGGCTCTGATTCATCCCATGCATCTGCCCATTCCATGATGCGACCATCGGCACCAATCGCCGGTGGCTTGAGTTTCGCGATCGCCGCGATTGCGCGAACGACCACCGGATCATTCATCCCATCGGCACCCATCGCCGTCGCCTCTTCGATCAGATTCGCGAAGAGGTCGTGGATGATCATCTGGTCCATCGTGTTGCCCATGCCGGTGTCGGCAGTCGATCCATCAGGAAGTCGAAACGAGTTTTCGGGAGACGAACTCGGACCACTCACGAGTTTTCCACTCGCAGCGTCGACTGTGAGATAGTCGAGGTAGAACTCAGCCGCGCCACGCAGAAGTGGAAATGCCCGTGTGCGCAAGAACTCATCATCGCGACTGAAGTCCCAATGATCGTGCACGGTCTGCGTCATCCATCCACCGCCGTGCGGCCACAAACCCCATACGGTGTGCGGCCCCATTGGCACCGCACTGCACCAGGCATCGGTTGCGTGATGTGCCATCCAACCATTTGCCCCATACATCGTGCGAGCAACCTCTTCGCCGCGTACAGCGAGCCGATCGAGAAAGTCAATCACCGGATCAACCGTCGGCGCAATGTTGAGCACCTCGGCGGGCCAGTAGTTCATCTGCAAGTTGATATTGATGTGATAGTCCGCGTTCCACGGCGCTTCGAGATCAGTGCACCAAATGCCCTGTAAATTGGCGGGTAAACCGCCCCGAACGCTCGATGACATGAGCAGTGCGCGTGCGTATTGCGTGTAGAGCGTGATGAGTCCAGGATCGCTGGCCTGCGCATTCGCCCGCACCAGTTGCAGTCGCTCATCGGTGGGCAGTTGCTCAGCCTCGACGTTGGGTGGTCCAAGTTCAAGATCGAATCGATCGAAGAGCGTGCGCCAAGCGCGTTCGTGATCCTCTCGCAGTTGACGACGCTCGCTTGGAAGAGTCGCGATCGTCTGCGCAAGCAGTGCTTCGACACTGGGACGCGCCACGGGCGTGCCAGCTCGCAGTGCGGCGAGTGCGGCGCGGCGCTGATCGCCCACGTATGGAAAGTCTGTCGCCGCCACAACGATGATGTTGACCGCGTTGGATGCCCGCACGACGATCGCATTGCCATCGACGGCCAGCGATCCACCTTCGAGTTCGATGAAGATGTCACTGCCAAACCGCACGCCAACTGCGGGGTCGGGGTCGGTTGCGGCGCGCAGGCGAATCACCCCCCGCTCGCCGAGCACTTCACTCGTAATCGTCAGCGCGCATCCAGCACTCGAGGGGGGGCGATCGAGTGCGATCTTCAGAAACACTCCCTCGCGCTCGTCACTCTCGTGTCGAATGATGATCGCGTTGACCGCATGCGATGCGTAGACCGTGCGCACATACTGCGCCTCGCGGTCGCGCCACGCGGTGACCGCAACTCCCGTCGAGAGGTCGAGCCCGCGGCGATAGTCGGTCGCGTCGATCGAAAGTGGCGACTCGAGCCGCAAGTCGCCAAGCGTCTGATACGAGTCGCTCGTCGTCGAACGCATCATCGTCTGCGCGGCGAGATCTTGCCCCTGATGCACGTGTCCGTCGAAGAGCAGTTCGCGAATTCGTGCGAGACTTCCAGCCGACTGCGGAGTCGTCTCGCGATTGCCGTTGCCTTCCCAGAGTGAGTCTTCGTTCAGTTGAATGCGCTCTTCACGAACGCCGCCAAAGATCATCGCGCCGAGTCGTCCATTGCCCACCGGAAGCGCTTGCGTCCACGCTTCTGCGGGCTTGCTGTACCAGAGCACGACTCCTGGCGGTGCCACATCATCTGATGCGACGATCGTGACGCGTGGTGGCGGTGGCGCAAGTGGCGGCACTACTGCTGGCGCTTGCAATCCGAACGCAACCGCAACGAGTGTCAGCGCGCGCACGCGTTACTCCGACTTCGCCGCACGCAGCGTGACCTCAACGACGATCTCTTCGCTGCCGCGCTTTAGTTTCACCTTCACAACGTCGCCAGGCTTTTGTTCGCGCAGTCGCGCCATGAGATCTGCCGGACCAGTCAGCGCGCTCTCCCCCCATCCAATCAAGAGATCGCCCGCGACAATGCCGGCATCGGACGCGCTCGTCTCGGCGCTCACGCCTTCGACCTTGACACCTTCGGCGTCGCTCTCGCCATACCCCGGCATCACCCCGAATCGAACCTTCGCACCAGTCTGGCGGCCAGTTGTTGCGATGCCATCAGTCGAAGCGAACTCAAACTTTTCTGGGCGCGTCGCCATCATCTTGAGCAGTGCATCGGTCAACTCAACGACCCGCGCCGCACCCTGCGGATTCACCGTGTATCCAAAGTCGGTTGGCTTGTGATAGTCGTCGTGTGATCCGGTGAACAAAAACAGCACTGGAATTCCCGCCCGATAGAAACTCGCATGGTCACTTGGACCGCGCCCCGATGGATCGGCGCGAATCGTGAGCCCGCTCGCTTCGAACAGAGGACGCAGGTCATTCATGAAATCTTTGGCAGTCGCGGTGCCGCCGATGGCGAGCTCGTCGTTGCGCATACGACCCACCATGTCAAGGTTGATCATCGCTTGCACTTGTTCATTCTTGAGCGTCGGATTCTTCGTCCAGTAGTCGCTGCCGTCGAGTCCAACCTCTTCGGCGCTGAATCCCATGAAGAGCACCGAGCGCATCTCAGTTGGGGCGGCGTCGGATTGGTAGAAGGCAGCGAGTTTTTTCACGAGACAGAGCATCGCAGCTGTGCCCGATGCGTTGTCGTCTGCCCCAGGATGCAACTTGCCACGATTGGATGGATCGGCGCCGTAGAAACCGAATCCGACGTGGTCGTAGTGCGCGCCGATGATCACCCACTGATCGGCGAGCGATCCTTTGCCGCGCAGTACCCCGCCGAGATTGTGCGTTTGGATGACGCCGTCGGTGAGTTCTGCCTCTATCGAGACTTTTACGTCGTCACGAAAGTTCAGCGGTTTCAGTTGGCCCTGGTCGCAGAGTTTTCGCAGATCCATCAGCGATCGACCCTGCGAATCAGCCGCGCGAATAAGTTCATCAGCCGCTTGGGCCGACATCTGAATCACTGGCACGGCGAGCCGGCCACCGAATCGGCTGGTTTCACTGTTCTCTAGTGTCGTGCGGCCATCGCGCGCACCAGGAGGATTCACCATGATGATCGCCGCGGGGTTGCGGGCAACCATGGCTTCCATCTTTGGCGCCACCGCTGCCGATGGGCTGAATCGCCGGTCTGCCCAGAGGCTGCGTCCTTCATCATCAAGTGGCTCGTAGCGCATGAACATCACGATGCGACCAGCGAAATCTTCCTTGCTCTCGCCGAATGATGTGTAGCCATCTTTGCCCTCGGTGATCGCGTACCCCGCGAACGAAACTGGGCCAGTGACTTTGCCAGATGCGCTGTTTCCAAGCACAGAGAAGGCGGATCCACGCCCGAGTGGTGTTGGCGCAGCGGTTGCGTTTGCCCACGTTGCACTCGCGCTGACAAGCTTTGGACCAGCGCCCGCCAATTCGAATTGTTGCCGCCAACTCGTCCACTCTGGATGGGTCGATGGTGACGATGGTGGTGGCGTGGCACCCTCGATCGATGCGGCGACGATGATCGATCCATCATTCTTGGATGGATCAACACTCATCGCAGGAAACGCCGGCTCAAGACCCGCCTGCTTGAAATAGAACTCGATGTACTCGCCGGCGATCACACTTCCGCGCGATGCGGGCACGCGTCCCTCGAAAAACGGATTTGAAAGTGTGAGCACGTGCTGATACCAATCAGTCGCGATTGGGCCGAGACCCTCGAAGATGCTGCGCAGATCGACGTCGGTGTGTCCATCGGTGTTCTTTGGGTTGTACGAATACGGATTGACCCGTCCTTCGATGATCTTTGATGTTGGCTTCGCATCGATGAGCGTGGGCGCGGGCGCGAGGTCGGGCGCAGCGTCTTGCGCGGATGTGAACGAGGTTAATACGAGCGCTGCGACAACCAAGGCTGGCGATGTACGAAACCGATGAGTGACGTTTGTCATTGAGCGCACTATAGGTTGTCTGACCCCCCCTTCCTATACTCCGTGAACCCATGTCCATGCTCGACTCTTCGCGTACCAACATCAGCTCATCACCCGCAACTCGCCCGCTCGATCCCACCGACACGTTTGTGCGGCGACACATTGGACTTAGTGATGGCGACATCGCCACGATGCTCGGCGCGATTGGGTTTGCATCGCTTGATGCGCTCATCACCGCGACGATTCCCCATTCGATTCGGCTCAAGAGCGCGGTTGTTATCGATGATCCGACCAACACCGCGGCGCTCGCTGAGCGGGGTGAGGCTGAGACGCTCGCGGCGCTGCGGGCGCTTGGTGAACGCAACATCGTCAATCGATCATTCATCGGGATGGGTTACGTCGACACGATTGTGCCAGGCGTGATCTTGCGAAACATCCTTGAGAATCCGGCGTGGTACACGGCGTACACGCCTTACCAAGCCGAGGTTGCGCAGGGGCGGCTCGAGGCGCTGCTCAATTTTCAAACGATGATTGCAGACTTGACGGGCTTGCCACTCTGCGGCGCATCGCTACTCGACGAGGGAACCGCTGCTGCCGAAGCGATGCACATGTGCCTATCGATTGCCGGCGAGAGTCGCCGCAAGTTTTTCGTTGCTGAGGATTGCCATCCCCAGACGATTGCGGTCGTTGAGATGCGCGCGAAATGGCTCGGCATAGAAATGGTTGTTGGCAATCCAGCGAAGTTCGAACCATCTGATGCGTTCTGCGGTGTGCTCGTGCAATACCCAACGACGGATGGTCGCATCGAGTGTTACAAGTCGCTCGCCACGAAATCGCATGGTGCGGGGGCGCTGCTCGTCGCGGCTTGCGATCCACTGGCGCTCGTTGTGCTTGCTTCGCCCGCGTCGTGGGGAGCCGATATCGCCGTTGGAAGTGCACAGCGCTTCGGCGTTCCAATGGGATTTGGTGGACCGCACGCCGCGTTCATCGCGACAAGCGACGCATACGTGCGCAAGCTTCCCGGGCGAATCATCGGTGTTTCACGTGATGTGCACGGCAACCGCGCCCTGCGCATGGCGCTCCAAACCCGCGAGCAGCACATAAAGCGCGACCGCGCAACATCGAACATATGCACCGCGCAAGTTCTGCTCGCCGTAATGGCTGGCATGTACGGCGTCTATCACGGACCCGCTGGGCTCACCAAGATTGCACAGCGCGTGCACGCGCTCACACTCACACTCGCCCGCTCGCTCGGCGCGCTCGGCCACGACTGCGGCAGCGGCGCATTCTTCGACACGCTGCGGGTGAGAGTTGGCGGTGGATTCACTTGCGGCGATGTGCTCGCAACCGCGGCGAGTCGCGGACTCAATCTGCGCACATACGGCGACGACACGCTCGGCGTCACACTCGATGAAGCAACCACGCTCGCCGAAGTCGAGCTGCTAGTGCAGGTCTTTTCTGGTTGCAAACGGCCGCCCACCGCGGCATCCGTCGATGCCCCACTCTCGTGCATTCCACCCGTCTTCGCGCGCACGACGCCGTTCATGCAGCAGGATGTGTTCACCCGCTACCACGGCGAGCACGAGATGTTGCGCTACATCAATCGACTCGCCTCGAAAGACCTCAGCCTCGTGCACTCGATGATCACGCTCGGCTCGTGCACAATGAAGTTGAACGCGACGAGCGAGATGGTTCCGGTGACCTGGCCGCAGTTCGGGCAGATGCATCCTTTCGCTCCCCGCGATCAGTGGCGGGGATACGCCGAAGTCTTTCGCACACTCGAGAATTGGCTCTGCGAACTCACCGGGTTTGCAGGCATGAGTTTGCAGCCGAATGCTGGATCACAAGGCGAGTATGCGGGATTGCTCGTGATTCGCGCCTACCACGAGCACCGCGGCGATGCCCACCGCGATGTCTGTTTGATTCCTGTCTCTGCGCACGGAACAAATCCCGCAAGCGCCGTTGTTGCCGGAATGAAAGTCGTGCCTGTTGGTTGTGATGCCGCTGGCAACATCGATCTCGCCGATCTCGAAGCGAAGGCGCAACTGCATGCGGCGAATCTCGCGGCGGTCATGATCACCTATCCATCAACGCACGGCGTGTTCGAAGAGACGATCACTCAAGCGTGCGCCATCGTTCACGCCAGTGGCGGTCAGGTCTATATGGATGGCGCCAACATGAATGCACAGGTTGGTCTCACGAGCCCTGGCAAGATCGGCGCTGATGTGTGCCATCTCAACTTGCACAAGACTTTTTGTATTCCACACGGCGGCGGCGGCCCAGGCATGGGACCCATCGGCGTTGCGGCGCACTTGAAAGACTTCCTACCGGGGCATCCTGTGATGCGTCCCGATTCTGCTGGTCGTCATGCGATCGGGCCAATTGCCGCCGCGCCCTATGGAAGTGCGTCGATCCTGTTGATTTCGTGGATGTACATCGCAATGATGGGGGCCAATGGATTGCGGCGCGCCACCGAGGTTGCGATTCTCAACGCCAACTACATGGCGGCGCGGCTTAAGAGCCACTACGACGTGCTCTACACCAACCAGCATGGTCGCTGCGCGCACGAGTTCATCTTAGATTTTCGCGGCTTCGAGAAGAGCGCGGGCATCAAGATTGATGATGTTGCCAAGCGCATGATGGATTATGGATTCCACGCGCCAACGATGAGTTGGCCGGTTCCTGGCACGCTGATGATCGAACCGACCGAGTCAGAGTCGAAGGCTGAGCTAGATCGATTCTGCGATGCGCTGATTGCCATTCGTCAAGAGATTCGCGCCGTCGAAATGGGTTCGATGGACCGCAACGACAATCCGCTCAAGCACGCTCCACACACGGCTGCGGCGGTGAGCAGCGATACGTGGACGCACGCCTACTCGCGCGAGCAGGCGGCCTATCCGGCGCCGTGGATCAAGGAGTTCAAGTTCTGGCCAGCGGTCGGGCGCGTCGACAATCCATATGGCGATCGCAATCTCGTGTGCACATGCGACGGGATGAGCTCCTATTCCTGAGTGCCCTTACGCATCATCACCACGTTGTTCGCGGGCATCTCGCACTGCCAACCGCACTGCGCGGCAATGTGTCGCATCGTGAAGGCGCGATAGAACGTCACGTGCGTTGGATCACGCCGGTAGTACCACTGCTCGAATCGGGCATCATCGGTTTGAAGCGTGGTCATCAGGGCGAGCCATCCACCCGGTCGCAGCAGACTGTTGAGTCGCGCGAACTCACTGCGCGGTTGATGAAAGTGCTCGACGACTTCGGTGCAGGTAATGAAGTCGTATGTTGCATCTAACGCCGCTTTGTCTGCGAAAAATATTGGATCCCACAACGCGACCGTGTGCCCGGCTCGCGTGAGCATCTGCGCAAGCGCCGGCCCTGGACCACATCCGTAGTCGAGTCCTGACTTCGCCGGCGCAAGCCGTTCAATCAACGGCGCCGCGACTTTGTTGAGAAACGCGCAGTATGCGAGATCGTGTGGATCATTGTGGTGCGACTCATATCGCGCGCGTTCTTGGCTGATAGTTGGCAAATGCGCCTCGGCTAGCAGCGTCGCCTGGCAAGCTTCGCACCGCCAGTATGTGCTGCCATCAATCACCATGAACACAATGAGTGCCTCGGCGCCGCAGACTCGGCAGGCGCGAAGCGACCCCCCACTCACGTGCGCGCCACCGTGACAACCGTCAGATCATCATGGCGGTTTCCGCAACTGAATGCCTCAACCGCGGCCACAAGCGCCCGCCCGAGCTGCTCGGCGTTGCCATCACCACCCCGAGGCACCGCCGAAACTGCGGCGATCGCGCGCTGCGATCCAAACATGTTCTCGACGTCATCGTCGCGAACCATCGCCTCGGTCACGCCATCCGAAAAGAGCACGAGACTCTCGCCGTGGTTCATGGTGATTGCGCTGGTGGTCCACAGCTCGATCGATTGAATGCCGAGCACGGTTCCTGTCGCCGCCATCACTTCGCGTACCGCGCCATCACGAGCAACCAACAGCGGCATTGGATGCCCCGCGTTCGAATAGCGAATCACTCCCGTGGACGCATCTATATAGAGCAGGATTCCTGTCATGAACTTCGACTGTGGCGCTTGGGCGATCAACTCGCTGTTGATCGTTGCGAGCGCCTCGCCGGGGTCGCTCGCCTCCATCGCGCTCGTGCGAAGCAGTGTGCGACTCACCGCCATCATCATCGCTGCGGCCATCCCCTTGCCGCAGACATCGGCGATCATCACCACCACCGTGCCATCGCTGCGGGCAAACCAGTCAAAAAAGTCTCCCGCAATCTCGCCCGCTGGTTCGCTGTATCCGCTCAACACCACCCCGGCGAACTCGCGCGTCGAGCGCATCGTCTCTTGCTCGTCATCGCCTGTGTTTGCAGGCAAGAGTAAACGTTGAATTGCGCGCGCGGCCCCGACCTGTGCCTCGACTGCCAGGCGTTTCACCGTCGCACTCTCGCGCTCGGCGATCGCCGACTGCAGTGCGTCACCCATCCGATTGAACGCCCGTGACAAGACGCCGATTTCATCGCGGCGAGCCGTCATCGGAGCACGCGCCGCCAGATCTCCCGTCGCCAACCGCGCAAGTGCCGCGGTAACTCCGCGTAGCGGCTGCACGACTGTATTGGCCCCAAACCACACGATCGTCAAGGCAACTAGCACGCCAACAAGCACGACTCCTGGACCGAATGCCAACGCTCGCAGCACTACCGGAACGACTTGCGCCTCTGGGAAAAAACCGACGAACACCCAGTTAGTCGTTGGCATCGTGACTAACACCATGCGGGTTCCATCGAACGAGTAGGGACTACTACTTCCCGATCGCACGAACTCGGCGCCACCCCGTCGAAACGCTGCGGTTGCTTTGAGAACACTATGTTCAAGTGAGCCCGCCGTGAAGTCGTCGATGCCCTGCATCAGCGCCATCGACTTTGGAGACGAAATGAACTTGTTGCCCGCCGAGACGATGGCGAATGCAGCGGCTTTTCCGCCGCTCACTTGCTTCATCCAGCGACGAATGTCGCGCAGTGAAACGTCGGCGGTGGCAACCGCGGCTGGCACTCCTGTCTGCGCCTTGACGCTCTGCGCATAGGTGACCATGAGTACGTCGCCGCCACCCTTGTCGAAATATGGTTCGGTCCAGAATCCATTGGGATGGACCGCCGCATCTCGAAACCACGGCTCATCGGCGTACTTCTGCGAAAGAGCGAGATCGAGGGTGCGAAAGTCTTGTTGATCAGTCTGCCCATTTGCAGCCACTGTCCGACAGACGTACGGGGCATACCCACCTGGCGCCGTTGCTGGGCTACCAGGATCGAATGCGATCGCCGCACCAAAGATAAAGTGATTGGTCTCGAGATCAGCCCGCAGCAATCGCATGATGCGATCGCGTGAGAGTTGCGAGTCGATCGGAGTAAGTTGATCGCTCATCCATCCCAGCACGGCCACCCGCGACTCGACCGCCTGTGCCACACACAGAAACTCGCCGTCGATACGCAAGCTTGATGCTATCGCGTCGGCAAGGGTCGCTTGGCGCAGTCCATCGATGACTTGCTCGCGTTGCGACGAGAACTGCACAGCAATGACGATGCAAAATGTGACGAGCAGTGGTGCGCCAATCATCGCGACCAATCTGCGGCGCAGTGTCCAGCGCGGATGAAGGTCTTTGCTTAGATAATCCATTTCGAGAAGAGTGTCGCGAGTCCGAGAAAGATGAAGAAGCTCATACTGTCGGTCACCATCGTCAAGAAAATGGTCGAAGCCGTCGCAGGATCAAAGCCAAATCGTCGCACGATGAGCGGCATTGCGCTGCCCGTTCCACAGCCGATGGCCAGCGTGATCATCATGCTGAGGGCGATGACCAATCCAATGTGCCAACTGCCACCCGTGCTCATCTTGATGGCTGCGACAACTGTGCCAACCGCCAATCCACAGAGTAATCCGTTGAGCACACCGACCGTCAGTTCGCGGCGAATGTGACCGAGTGATCGCTGCGGACGAATGTGATCGAGCACGATGCCTCGCAGGGTGACTGCGAGTGATTGTTGTCCAGCGTTTCCTGATTGGTTGGCGATCAGCGGCATGAGCACCGCGAGCAATGCGATCTCTGTGATGATGACTTCGAATTGCAATACGACCAGAGCGGCGATGGCGCTCGTGAAGAGATTGACGATGAGCCACGGAAATCGTCCGCGCATTTTCTGCACAACGCTCGAATAGACACCCTCTTCCTTTCCTGCACCCACCATCCGCTGCGCGTCTTCGGTGCCCTCGGCGCGAATGATGTCGATCACGTCGTCGACGGTCACGATGCCGAGCAGTCGCTGATCTTTGTCGACGACTGGCAATTCGAGGTAGTCGTAACGCTCAAACTCGCGCGCCAGCAGTTCGCGGTCGATCTCTGGTTGCACCGCATCGATGCGCCGCTCGCAAATGTCGCCAATGCAGTCGTTGGCCCGCGAAACCAGCAACTTGCGAAGTCCGATGACTCCCTTCAGCCGCCCCTTGCGGTCAGTGACAAAGGCTTGTTGCGCGCTCTCGATCGGTTCACCGCGGCGAATGTGCTCGATCGCTTCGACGACTGTCTCGTGCTCGCGCACCGAGAGATACTGCGTCGTCATGATTCCTCCCGCGCACTCTCTGGGATAGACCAGCAGTTCGCGCACGCGCAAGGCTGCTCCGGTGGCCATCGCTGCGAGCAATCGATCGCGGTCGCGCTTTGGCAAAGCCTGCAACAAGTCAGTTGCATCGTCGGGAGCCATCTCGCCAAGCACACGACCTGCGTAGGCGGGATCCTCTTCAATCAGGTCTTCGATCACGCTCACCGCGAGCGGGGTCGCCATGTGGCTCAGCGCATCCGCAGCCGCGTCGATTTGCATCTCGCCCAGCACGTCCGACGCTTCGTCTTGTGAGAGTGTCTCGAGCGTCTCAGCCGCATCGGGAGCTTCTTGTTGTTCAACAGCGTCCGCAATCGCCGCGATGGGCGCGTCATCTTCAATGAGCGTGTCAACGCGAACATCCTCAGGCGTATCGATAAGTGGGTCGCTCAGCAGAGTCGCTTCTGGTCGCACCAGGGCGTGTTCTTCGTTGTGGTCGTGCGGCGTGCTCATTAATGTCCTTCGAGTGTGGCGACGCTATCCCACTGCCAGAGCACACGATTGCCGTGCTCCCATCCAAAGATATTGACTGAACCAGCCTTCGTACCAAAGCTGCGACCGCGCGACGGCGGCAATTGCAACCACATTGCAGCCAACATGCGACTCATGTGCCCGTGCGAAAAGAGCAACACGTTTCCTTGCGTTGCGATGCACCGCGTGATCACCGCTTCAGCGCGTGCCGCGACTGCCGCCAGTGTTTCGCCATGAGGGCAGCCATCCCGCCACAGATCCCAGTGAGGATGGGTCTGCGCGATCTGCGCAGAGGTGAGCCCTTCAAAATCTCCGTAGTCCCACTCAAGAAGAGTGTTCTCTGGCTGCGCCGCCGCGCCAACTCCACATCGGCGCGCAGTGTCCATCGCACGTTTGAGCGGACTCGACAGCACAAGCGCAAATGACTGGCCGCTAACACGCGCCGCGAGTCGATCAGCCTCGTTCTCACCCGCCGCGGTCAGCTCGATATCGGTGCGACCGGTGTGACGACCATCGCGACTCCACGCCGTCTCGGCGTGGCGAATGAGCCAGATTTGTTGAGCGCGCGACGGCATGGGATTGCTTGTGACAATACCCTGACACACTCTGTCGCGTCAGGCGACAATGCACAAATGGATGACCCCGCATCACAACGTGTTCGCACCGCCGTGTGTGCCAAGTTGTGCACGATCACACTCGATGATCCGAGTCGCCGAAACGCGCTTGGAAGTGGGCTTTTAGAGCAACTTGAGCGCGCCATCGCACAGGCCGATTCGTTGGCCCGCCACGACGAGATTGTCGTCTTGCTTTTGCGGGCGACTGGTCGGGTCTTCTGCAGCGGATTCGACCTTGAAGAGTGCGTGCAGAACGAGCAGACGCTTGCGCAATTCGTCCGGCGCCTCTCAGCGTTGACACGCGCCATTCGCGCCATGCCTGCAGTCGTGGTCGCGCAGGTGCAGGGGGCCGCACTCGCCGGCGGATGCGCGATTGTCGCGGCGTGCGACATTGTCTGCGCGAGCGAGCAAGCGACGTTTGGGTATCCCGTGCACCGCATCGGTCTCTCGCCGGCAGTGAGTTTGCCCACGCTGATGGCGACTGTCGGATGTGGCAGCGCGCGCACCCTCGCGCTCTCGAGTGATGTCGTCGATGCGAAGCGCGCCCAGGCGCTCGGACTCGTGCACACGCTCGCGTGCGACGCGGATGCGCTCGAGATTGCCGCCACCGCCCTCGCCCGCGCCATCGCAGTGAAATCGCCCGTGGCCCTTCGCGCCACAAAGTTGTGGCTCAACGAATTGGATGGCACCCATCCATCAGGATCGCTTGGCGCGCACGCGGACAGTGTGACCGAGGCCACGGCCGCACTTTGCACTGCGCCTGAATCACGACTACTTCTCGCCGACTTCTGGAAGCGCCGTAAAGCAACATCCTGAGATGGTTTGCGTACCCTTTCACCAATATGGATGAACTCGTACATCTCTCGATCGAACAGGGTTGCGCAACGATCACGCTGCGCCGCACGGACGCCCGCAATGCGCTGAGTTTCGAGCTGATTCACGCCCTGGCGAGCACGATCGCGCAAGTATCGGCGCGCATCACGAGTGCGCCCCACGAGGTGCGCGTCGTTGTGATCGCGGGTGAAGGCAAGTCGTTCTGTGCTGGCGTGGACCTCAAAGCTGTGCTGCATGATGCGCTGCGCATGGGTGGCATGTTGCAGCAACTCTCGATGGCGCTGCTTGCGCTGCGGCAACTTCCAGTTCCGACAATCGCGCGGGTGCAAGGAGCGGCCATCGGTGGAGGATGCGGGCTCGTTGTCGTCTGCGATTTCGCGGTGACGCATCCTGAGGCGAAGCTCGGTTATCCCGAGGTTGATCTTGGAGTCTGCCCCGCCGTAGTTGCTCCGTGGCTCGTCAAGAAGATCGGCGCAGGACCCGCCCGCGCCATGCTGCTCGCTGGCGGAACGATGCGCGGCGACGAGGCGTTCAATCGCGGACTCGTCACCCACTGTGTTGCGCGCGATCAACTCGAGAGCACCACCGCTGAACTAGTCGCGCGGTTGATGACTGGCGGCCCGCACGCCCTCGCGTGCACGAAGCGCATGTTGAATGAACTCGATGGTTCAAACGATGCCCGCATCGCCCGCGAGGCTGCCGAACTCTCGGCCAAGGTCATCGCGGGTCCCGAGGCCCAAGCCCATCTTTCGCGCCATTTTCAGGCAATTTCTACCCCGCCAACTGCCACGAGGTAAGCATGCTTCCAGTTGAACCATTGGGCGATGGCATCGTCGCAGTCTCGCTAATCGCAAACCCATCCAAACCGCGCGGCGGAGTTGTAGTGCTCGATGGCTGGTTGATCGCCGAGATTGCCGCGACGCTCGATGCTGTCGCTGCGACGAAGCCCTCGGGAGTCGTTGTGCGTTCGGCGAGTGAGCGCGTCTTTGTGGCGGGTGCCGACCTTGCTGAGATCGATGCGCTCGATGACGACGCGCTCCACCGTTATCTCGAACTCGGAGCAGACGCGTTTGCGCGACTTCACACCATCGCCTGTCCAACTGTGGCGCTCGTGCACCGCGCAGCGCTGGGCGGCGGACTCGAACTCGCCATGCACTGCGACGCAATAGTCGCAGTGGTGCCCGCCGCGAGCGACAAACCTTGGCGCATCGGATTGCCAGAGTGTTCGCTTGGAATCTGTCCAGGATGGGGCGGCACGCAGATGTTGCCCGCGCGCATTGATGCGCTTGATGCGATTCTCCAAACAGCAACAGGGCGCACTAACTTGGTCACCGAGACTCCCGCTGGACTCTTCGACGCCACTGCGCCATCGCCGAGTGAAGCACTCCCTGTGGCAGTGGCATGGTTGAAAGACCATCCCAGAACAGGGCCGCTAAGCCAGCCGCGAGCAATCTCACCTTCGACTGCTACCGAAGTGAGCGCCGCCCTCCGCCGCGCCCGCGGCGAACTTGCCTCGACTCTCGCCGCCGAGGCAGTGCTCGATTGCGTCGCCATCGGAGCACGCAGTGGATGGACCAGCGCCATCGCAGCAGAACGCGCCCACCTCGTGGCGCTGCGTCACACTCCTCAAGCGCGCGAGAAACTGGCTCAGTTTCTCAAGCCCACCTCATAACTCTTCGTTTCAATCACGCGCGGCAACGGGGAGCATTGCCTGTATCTTGCGAAAACCCATGAGCAGCACAAACATTGCCGACAGTCTCAAGAATGTCTCTGATAAAGACCGCAAACAAATCGAGGCAGCGCAAGAGATGCTCGGTCCAGATCCGTCCACGATGGGTGCGGTAAAGAACTTCTTCTGGGGCAATTTTCGCGAAGATCTGCTCTTTCCATACCCAACGATCGCGCCCGCAGAGACGGTGCGTTGCGCTGCCCTGCTCACCAAGCTCGATCACTATCTCACGACCGAACATCCGACCCACGAGATCGATCAAGACCAACACATTCCAGACTGGGTCATCACCCGCCTCTTCGATCTCGGCGTGCTCGGCATGACCATCTCGGCGCAACACGGTGGTGGCGGATTCGGCATCACGAGTTACAACCGCGTCCTCGAGCGCATCGGTCGCACCTGTGGCTCGACCGCCGTGCTCGTCTCGGCCCATCAATCGATTGGATGCCGTGCCCTCATGTTGTTCGGCAACGATGCCCAGAAGGCGAAGTATTTGCCGCGCATGGCGGCCAACACGCTAAGCGCTTTCTGCCTGAGCGAACCAAATGTCGGCTGCGATGCGGGCGGTCAAGAAACCCGCTGCGAAGTTAGTGAGGACGGCACCAACTACATCCTCAACGGCGAGAAGAAATGGGCGACCTCGGCGGCACTCAGCGGACTCTTCACGGTGATGTGCAAGCAGAAGCTGACCGATCCCAAGACTGGAAAGGTCAAAGATGGTGTCACCGCGCTCATCTGCACTCCTGACATGCCGGGCATCGAGATCTTCAGCCGCAACCGCGCCAAGTGCGGCATTCGTGGCACGTGGCAGGCGCGCATTCGACTCACCAACGTGAAGGTCCCGCGCGAAAACCTGCTCTCGAAAGAGGGGCGCGGCCTCATCGTCGCACTGACCTGCCTCAACTACGGTCGTTGCACACTTTCGGCCGGAATGATCGGTGGCGCGAAGTACGCCTTCGAACAAGCGACCAAGTGGGCGAAGTATCGCTTTCAATTCGACCGCAATCTTGGTGAATTCGATTTAGTCAAAGAACGTCTCGCCCGCAGTGCCGCGTACGTCTACGCGATGGACGCGATGCTCTACATGACCACCGGCTTTCTCGATCGCAGCGACGAAGACATCATGCTCGAAACTGCCATGTGCAAGGTGTTTTGTAGTGAATATGGATTCCGCACCGTCGATGATGCCATGCAGATTCTCGGCGGCGAGTCGTACATGACCGAGAACAACATCGAACGCATCTGGCGTGACTCGCGCATCAACACGATTGTCGAGGGAGCCAACGAGGTGATGCACTCATTCATCTTTGCCTATGGATCGAAGCAACTCGGCGAGTGGATGCTGCAAATCAAGGCCAAGCCATTCAAACAATTCGGGGCCGCAGCCCGCATCGGTGGTGAACTCTTCCTAGGAATGCGGCGCTCGGTTCCGCGCTTCGAGAACATCCATCCCAAGCTTCATCGCTACGCGCAGGAATTGATGTTTCGCATTCGCGACCACTCGTACAACGTCAAGATGATGTTCAAGGAGCACGAAGAAGGACTGATCACTAACCAGTTCATTCAGGCCCGCCTCTCAAACTCTGCGTTGTGGATTCATGCCATCGCCTGCACGCTGAGCAAGTGTGACGCTCGCCTTCGCGCCGGACTCGCCGGAAAGGAACTTGCGCATGAGCTCGTGGTGGTCGACCACCTCTGCGCAATTGCCAGCGCGAACATTGACGAAGCTGTGCGCGGTTTGCGCTGGAACATCGACGCCAACGCCCGCACCTGTGCCGACTCTGTGCTCGATCAGGCCGATGGATTGAGCAACGCCCAGTATTCGATTCCTGAGAGCACGCCAGTCATGGCGGCCCGCGGCACTGGTCATCCCATGGTGGCTCAGGGCATCAAACAGTTCGGCTCTGGCAGCACCTTTTCGGGTGCGAAAGTTTGATTACGAGATTCGTCCACTGTTGTGCGACAACTCAATTGGCCCGGCATAGTTTGGTTAGATCGACGCACTCGTATAGCCTCCGCTCGTCTCTCATCATCTTCTGACAAAACTCACGGAGTTCTCAATGCAGGTTCTCGAAAGCATGGTCAAGCACGGTCACGAACGCATCTCTTTCCTCAATGATCCAGCGACGGGTTTGCGCGCTGTGATTGCGATCCACTCGACTGTTCTGGGCAATGCGCTCGGTGGCACGCGGCGCTTTCACTACGTTTCTGAGAGCGATGCACTCTTTGACGTTCTGCGCCTCTCCGAAGGAATGACATACAAGGCTGCGGCGGCCGACCTCGCGCTCGGCGGCGGAAAGAGCATCATTCTGTTGCCACGCGCTGGCGAACAACCCACCGAAGCGCAGGGTCGTGCGATGGGTCGCTTCGTCGAGAGCCACGGCGGCACCTATATCGCTGCAGAAGACGTTGGCGTCAGCCCTCAATTCTGCGATTGGATGGCGCAGGAATGTCGGCACATCATGGGCGGCGAGGCCGTCTCACACGGCGGCGATCCAAGCCCTTGGACCGCTCTGGGATGCTTCAACTCGATGAAGGCGTGTTTGCGCCAACTCGGCCGAAAGGTCGACTTCTCGAGCATCTCGGTTGGAGTTCAGGGATGCGGCGCAACTGGATTCAAACTCGCGAAGCTCTTGCGTTCTGCGGGTGCTGCGGTCATGGTGACCGATGTGCACGTGCCATCAATGAAGCGCGCGGTCGAAGAACTCGGCTGTGTAGCTCTTGGAAACGATCTCAACCTCTTTACTGAGAAGCTCGACATGATCGCGCCATGCGCCATGGGTGGCATGCTCGATCACAGCACGATCTCAAACATGCACTGCGAAATCATCTGTGGAACAGCCAACAATCAGTTGCTCAACCCAACCGAGGATGGCGCACTTCTCAAGCAGCGAGGCATTCTGTACGCGCCTGACTTCATCGCAAACGCTGGCGGACTCATTCGCCTCGGCGGACTGCATCTGGGAATGACCGAGCAGGTCATCGACCAGAAGGTCGCGGCGATCGAAGAGACGATGCTCACCGTTCTGCGCGAGTCGGTCAATGCGGCGAGCACGTCCGATGCGGCGATCTCGTATGCGCGACGACGAATCGACGCGGCGCGGCAGAGCACGTCTGCGCAGATTGCTCACGCTCGTTGAAGTGGCTCAAACCTGGATGTGCGGCGGTTGTAATCACTGCCATTCTTGCGGCAACACTTGTGGTGTGGCGCGCGATGGACGTGTTTGGTCCGAGCCCAGCTCCGACACCGGTCGTCACATTGACCAGCGCGCTCGGAGACCTTCAATCACAGGGCGGACTGCTCGTTGGCTGGCGCGAGGTCGACACGAACATTCAGTGTGACGATCCAGCATTGATTGGGGCGTTCGGTTACTCGCTTCAGGTTGGCACAAAGCACATCTGGCTCGCAGTTTCTGGCAATCGCGCGCAGTACATCATTCCCGCCGATGGCAACTGGACGGCACAAGAACTCGACGCTGTGATCGTCGTGACCGCGCCGCCACCGATCGTGAATGAGAAGATCGTTGAAGTGCAGAGCGATCCAGCGAAGATCAAGACGATGGTCGACAACGACTGGGGAGGTCACTTCACCGGAGACGCGAAAGCCATCGACAGGTTGAAGGTAACTATTCGCGCAAACGTGCTCGTGGTCGCCGCGAGCAAGGCCGCCCTCGCCGATGTGCGCATCGAAGCGCGCCGTGCGACCGAGGAATTCTGCACAGGCATTTTTTCGGCGGCTCGTGGCCAGGCGGTGAAGGTGCGCGTGCGCTTCACCGATGAATTCGCGGGCGGCGGTGCGGGAGACTCTCCCAAGTGATCTTGAGTGCGATCCCATGCTCTGGTGATCTGCCCTACCCATCGCAGCGGCAACTCGTTTTCGGTCGCGCGATGGTCGCGACCAGTCAACCACTTGCCGCCCAGGTCGGCCTCGAAATGCTGCAGCGCGGCGGATCAGCGGTCGATGCGGCCATCGCAACTGCCGCTGTGTTGACCGTTGTTGAACCAACCACAAACGGAATCGGCGGTGACGCTTTCGCGCTGATCTGGGATGGCACAACCCTGCACGGCGCAAACGGAAGTGGGCGCTCCCCGACTGCACTCACGCGCGATTGTTTCTCTGGCACAACGATTCCGACCGATGGGTGGCTGCCAGTCACAACACCCGGACAAGTTGCGCTTTGGGCTGACCTCTCGAAGAACTTTGGGCGACTTCCATTTGCAGATTTGCTCGCACCAGCGATCGACTACGCACGCAACGGCTTCCAAGTCGCGCCGCTCACCGCAAAGTTGTGGCAGCGCGCCGCCGCGGTCTATTCAAAGCGCAACAACACTGCCGAGTGGTCTAAGACGTTTCTCAAGGATGGCGCTGCGCCCGTCGCCGGCGCGCGCATGGTGCTCGCACAACACGCGCGAACGCTCGAGTTGATCGCGCAGAGTGGTGGAGATGCCATGTACGAAGGCGAACTTGCTGCTGCCATCGACGCCGCGGCGCGCGCCGCTGGTGGACACCTGCGGCTGAGCGATCTTGAGGCACACCGCAGCGACTTTTCGGCGCCAATCTCGCAGGATTACCGGGGTTTTCGAGCCCATGAGATCGCTCCAAATGGACAGGGCATCGCCGCACTCATCGCGCTTGCGATTCTCGAACACTTCGACATTGCATCGCTCTCGCCCGATTGCCCAGATGCCCTGCACATCTCGATCGAGGCGATCAAACTTGGATTCGCGGATGCGCATACACACGTCGCAGATCCGGCACACATGCGGGTGACCGTTGCCGAGTTGCTGGCGCGTGATCGCATCGCTGCACTCGCCGCGCGCATCGATCGGTCGCGCGCCCAAGATTTCAGTAGTGGTGTTCCACGACCAGGAGGCACGGTCTATCTCTGCGCCGCCGATTCGCGCGGCATGATGATCTCGTTCATTCAGAGCAACTACATGGGCTTTGGATCGGGCATCGTCATTCCAAACACTGGTATCGCCATGCAGAATCGCGGAGCGTGCTTCAATCTCGAAGTGGGTCATCCAAATTGTGTGGCCCCCAATAAACGCCCATACCACACGATCATTCCCGGGTTCGTCACGCGCCGCACGGCAGCGGGCGAAGAGGCTGCGATGGCATTCGGAGTCATGGGCGGATTCATGCAGCCGCAAGGTCACACCCAAGTCATCACGCGCATGGTTGATCATGGCCAGAATGCGCAGGCCGCGCTCGACGCGCCACGTTGGCAGTGGATGCGCGAGAAGAGCATCCAACTCGAACCTGGATTCGCCGCAGAAACTGTCGCAACGCTCGCATCGCGCGGGCATGAGATCTCCATCGCCTCTGAGCGATCGGTGACATTTGGGCGCGGGCAGGCGATCGTGCAGATGGCAGATGGGTGGATGGGTGCGAGCGATCTGCGCGCCGACGGACTTGTTGCTGCGCGATAACTCGCGGCGGCAGATCGCGTGTCGATTCGGTGAGAAACGCCATCGCCGCTACACTTTTTCAATGCCGATCACAAGCATTCTGAAACTGGAGATCGAACGCGTTTCGATCCTCGACGAGCATGGAAACTACGACGAAAAACTCGGCGCGGGACTGATCCCAGACGCAGACCTTGTGAAGCTCTATGAGGCGATGTCATCGTGCCGATACCTCGATGAAGTTGCATTCAAGTTGCAGCGCTCTGGTCGCATGGGTACCTATCCACAGAACATGGGACAAGAGGCCACCAGCCTGGCGGCCGCGTATGTACTGAACAAAGATGATTGGCTTGTCACCTGTTACCGCGAGAATTGTGGACTGTTCTGGCGCGGCATTCCCATGGAATCGATCCTGTTGCACTGGATGGGTGACGAGCGCGGAAACGCGATGCCGCGCGCGCACTTCGCCACGCCGATCGCTGTGCCAATCGGCACGCAGATGTTGCACGCCGCAGGGCTGGCGTGGGCTGCGAAATACCGCGGCGAAAAGCAGATCTCGTGCACGTTCTTTGGGGATGGCGCCACGAGTGAAGGTGACTTTCACGAGGCGGCGAACTTCGCGGCGAACCTTGATCTTCCAGTCGTCTTCTGCTGCCAAAACAATTTCTGGGCAATCAGCGTTCCAGGAAGAATTCAGTGCAGCGCACCAACCGTCGCACAGCGCGGCATTGCCTACGGCATGCCCGTCGTGCAAGTCGACGGTAACGACATCTTTGCCTGCGCCTACGCAGTGAAGCAAGCTGCGGCGCGCGCCCGCGAAGAGTCGCGTCCGACCTTCATAGAAATGGTGACCTACAGACTCGGTGATCACACGACCGCCGATGATGCGCGGCGCTACCGCGACCAGGCCGAGGTGGATGTGTGGAAAGAACGCGATCCACTCTTGCGCACGCGCAACTTGCTCGAGCGCAAGAAACTCTGGAACTCATCGAAGCAAGAAGTGATGCAAGCTCGCATTGAGATCGAAGTCGCGGCCGCGGTTGCGCGCGCCGAAGAGATCGTTGCGCCCGAAGTCTCTGATGTCTTCAATCACACCTTCGCCGAGTTATCTGCCGACCTTGCCCATCAACGCGACATGATGCAGACGCACTCGCTCGCATCCCAGGCTCCCGTGGCGGCGAAAGGACACTAACCCATGGCAAATCTCAACCTTGTTCAAGCGATCAACCTTGCACTCATCCAAGAGATGGAGCGCGACGAACGTGTGCTATTGCTCGGGGAAGATGTCGGCCCAAACGGCGGTGTCTTTCGAGTCACTGAAGGATTGCACAAACGATTCGGCGCCCGCCGCGTCGTCGACACGCCACTTGCCGAGAGCGGAATCATCGGCACGTCGATCGGACTTGCGATGGCTGGGCTGCGACCCATCCCAGAGATTCAGTTCGATGGATTCTTGGGACCGGCCTACGACCAGATTTGTAGTCACGCCGCGCGCATGCGCACTCGCACCCGCGGCACAATCACGATTCCGCTGACGATTCGCGTGCCTGTTGGTGGTGGCATTCACGCGCCAGAGTTGCACAGCGATTCACCTGAAACGATCTACTGCCATCAGCCTGGGCTCAAAGTTGTGATGCCGAGTTCTCCCTATGACGCAAAGGGACTTCTCATCAGCGCGATTCGCGATCCTGACCCTGTCATTTTCTTCGAACCAAAGCGCATCTACCGTGCCTACCGCGAAGAGGTGCCTGAAGATGAGTACACAATTCCAATCGGCAAGGCGCGCATTGTCTGCGAGGGCACCGATCTCACCGTCATCAGTTGGGGGGCGAGTGTCCTGCAGTGCATGGAGAGCATCGAGAAATCGTCGCGCTCGATCGAATTGATTGATCTGCGCACGATCTATCCAATGGATCTTGATGCAATCGAGACGAGTGTCAAGAAGACGGGGCGTTGCGTTGTTGTGCACGAAGCGCCGCGCACGGGTGGTATGGGAGCAGAAGTTGCTGCGCAGATCATGGAGCGGTGCTTCTTGTATCTCGAAGCGCCGGTGCAGCGCGTCACTGGCTTTGACACGATTATGCCTTATTACAAGTTGGAATTGAACTACATGCCTGATGCTGCCCGCATTTCTGGAGCGATCGACGCGGCCCTTTCATTCTGATCGACCCACTTACCAACGAAGGCTTATTCTCTTCCCATGGCTGGACTCAAACAACCCGCAGACAAGAGTCACTTTCTCTTACCCGATCTCGGCGAGGGGTTGGTAGAAGCTGAACTCATCCGTTGGCTCGTGAAGGCTGGTGAAACCGTCAAAGAGTCGCAGCCTATGGCTGAGATGCAGACTGACAAGGCGCTCGTTGAAGTTCCGAGTCCTTGGGCTGGCACAATCACAGAACTCTGCGGCAAAGAAGGCGACATCATCAAGGTCGCGGCGGTCTTGGTGCGATACACCGCGTCGACCGTGACCACAAAGAGCGCGACAGTGGCGGCGGTAGCGTCAGCGCCGCCTCCTGCATGTGTCTCGGGTCAAGTTGCAGCAGCGGTGAAGGGCGCGAGTGAAGATCAAGGAACGGTCGTCGGCAGCATGCAGGGCACACTGAGTGTCAGCACCCGCTTCGCGCGGCGCGAGAGTGAACACGAAGTTGTGAAGGTTGCTGCCAAGGCGCTTGCAACTCCAGCAGTCAGGCGCATCGCCCGCGAACTCTCGATCGATATCAACACAGTCGGCGGTACAGGTCGCGGCGGCCGCGTCACCGCGACCGACGTTGCGTCATCTGCGAGCGCCCCCAAAACAGGCAGCGCTTCTGGATTTGTTGCACGCGCTGTGCCAGCACCAGCCAAACTTCCGCCAGTCGATAAGGATGGCGTCTCGCAGCGCATTCCTTTTCGTGGCATGCGGCGCAAGATCGCCGAGGCGCTTGCCCGATCGGTGCAAACCGCCGTGCACTTCACCGCAATGGACGAAGCTGACGTCACACAACTCGACATCAAACGCCGCGAGTATTCGCGCGTCATCGGCGAGAAGATGTCGATGCTTCCATTCGTGATGATCGCCGTCTGCCGCGCACTGCGCACCTTTCCATCACTCAATGCAAACGTCGATGATGCGGCCAATGAAATCCTCATCAAGGGTGTCATCAATCTCGGCGTGGCCGTCGACACCGACTCTGGACTCATGGTGCCTGTGATTCGCGATGCCGATCGCCTGTCCGCTGTTGAGTTGGGAAAGTCGATTCGAACTCTGGCGAGTAAATGCAAAGATCGTTCGATTTCGCGCGAAGAGTCGCTTGGTGGCACATTCACGATTTCAAACGTCGGTTCGTATGGCGGAATGTTCGCGACGCCGATCATCAACTATCCCGAGGTTGCAATTCTCGCCGCAGGTCGGGCCCGCGAGCGGGTTCTCGTAAAGGATGGCAAGTTCTATGCAGGACTTGTGCTTCCCCTCTCGATCTCGTGTGACCACCGCGTGGTCGATGGCGCCGAGTCAGTGCGCTTTCTCAACGAAGTGATTCGGTTGCTCGAGAATCCGCACGAGTTCACGCAGTAACAGTGCTGTGCTGCCGATTCGCATCACCGATATTGATGATCCTCGCCTGAGCGACTACCGCTTTCTGCGCGAGCGCGATCTCTCTGGAGCGCGCCGAGCAGAGGGAGTCTTCGTCGGTGAGACGCTGCCGATACTCGAAACGATGTTGACGATTCCAGGGCTCACGAGAAGTGTGCTCACCTCGGATCGCCTCGCCCCGCGCGTAATCGCGGCTGCCCAAGCGGCGCGCTGCGACCTCTCGATCTTTGTTGTTGATGATGCGCTGATGCAGCAGACCGCCGGTTTCGATGTGCACCGCGGCGTGCTTGCCATTGGCACGCGTGGCCAACTCGACGCGCGTTCGGTGAGTGAAGCGCCATTTGCGACCGATCGACTGCTCGTTGCGCTCGATGGGGTCGGCAACATGGACAACGTTGGCGCAATCTTTCGGAGCGCCGCGGCGTTTGGCGTGGGCGGCGTGATCCTCTCGGGCAACTCGCACGATCCGCTTTACCGAAAGGTGGTGCGCGTCTCGATGGGATACGCACTGCGCATCCCATTCGCATGGAGCGATGATCTCAGCGCCACGCTCGCGCGAATGAAATCGCAACGCGATGATTTACGCATTCTCTGTGCGGTCTGCCACGGTGATGCGCGCGACATCGCGCAGTTCGATGGTCGGGCGCGCAGTACACCGCCAACAGTGCTTGTGGTGGGCGGCGAGTACGCCGGCATATCGCCTGCTGTTCGGGCGATTTCGACGGCGTGCGTGCGCATTTCAATCGCGTCGGCGGTCGACTCACTGAACGCCGCAGTTGCAGCAAGCATCTGTCTGCATCGACTTTCGAACATCGCATGAACATTGCCTGAACCTCTCTCGCACGCGCTTCGTAAGACTGCTACGAAGGAGGAATGGAAATGGGCGACTCGAGACAACACCGAACACGCGCGGCACTCGCGACAATCACAGTGGTCGTTGGAATGACTGGGGCGAATGCGAGTGCAGTGGCTGAAGGCCGCGCGCCCCCCACCAACACAGTCTCGGCTGATCTGAGTTACGCGCGGGCACTCTCGCGGGCATTTCGCGAAGTTGCGCGCCGAGCAAGCCCGAGCGTCGTTGCGATTACGACAACTTCGGCGCGTGGGCACGGTGAAGGAACTGGGGTAATCCTCTCAAAGGATGGCATGATCGTCACAAACAATCATGTGATCGCCGGAAGCAACGAAATATCTGTGCAACTCGCCGATGGTCGCGAGTTTCGTGCCGTGCATGTTGGTATTGATCGCGAGAGTGATCTCGCGGTCATCCGAATCAGCGCAACAGAACTCACTCCCGCGCTGTTCGGAGACTCGAACGACATTCAGACTGGTGACTGGGTGCTCGCGATCGGCAGTCCATTTGGTCTTGAACAGACGGTCACCGCCGGCATCGTCAGCGCCAAGGGTCGCGACGGGATGGGTCTCTCGACCTTCGAGGAGTACATCCAGACTGACGCGGCGATCAATCCTGGTAACTCTGGTGGTCCTCTACTCGATCTTGATGGAAAGGTCATCGGCATCAACAGCGGCATCGCCTCTGCGACCGGCGGAAGTTCTGGAGTTGGGTTCGCAATTCCCAGCCATGTGGTGACGCGCGTGGTTGATGCGCTTGCGAAGGGCAAAGTCGTGCAGCGGGGATGGCTCGGCGTTTCGATGCGACCCATTCGTGACAACGCGACCGATGGCGTGCTGATTGCCGCCGTCGGGGCAGACACTCCTGCGTACCGCGCTGGATTGCAACGGGGCGACATCGTCGTCTCAGTCGACGGCGACGTGGCGAAAACCCCCGCACAATTCATGCGCGCGATTGCCAGTCACGCTCCCCAGACACCGATCACACTCGAAGTGATGCGCGCTGGCCAGTTGCTCACGACAACCGCAACACTTGAGGCAAGACCACTGCCCTAGCGCAACAAATCTCCTTCGTGTTCCGCACGAAATGCGGACACGCCTGCGATGTGTAATCGCGGGTACCAAGCCACGGCGGAACGCCCTCCGCCGTGGCATTTTTTGGTTTCGCATCTATCCTCTGCGGTCTCTTCTCTATGTCGCAGAACCGCTCATTTCAAGTCGACTTTCAACACCGAGTGCAGTTCACCCGCGACGCACTTGATCCTGCAAACAGCGCGCTTGCCGATGTTCTGGCGCACAGTGTCGAGCGAAGGTTGATTGTCTTTATCGATGACGGCGTCCACCACGCCCATCCAGACCTTGCCGATCGACTTGCGAACTACTTGGGTGCCCGCACGCGTTGTGGAGACGAGCTGCCAGAACTTCGCATGGTCGAGATCGTGTCGGGCGGCGAAGATGCAAAAAACTCGATTGATGTCTACGAGCAAGTGCTGACCGCTTCAGATCGCCACGGCATCGACCGCAAGAGCTTTGTGCTGGCCATCGGCGGCGGCGCGATGCTCGACGCGGTTGGATTCGGTGCCACGCTTGCGCATCGCGGGGTGCGGCTGATTCGTATGCCCACGACAACACTTGCCATGGATGACGCCGCAATGGGGGTCAAGAACGGCATCAATCAGTTTGGCAAGAAGAACTTTGTTGGCACATTCGCGGTGCCGTGGGCGGTGATTGCGGACGAACTTTTTCTCACGACGCTCACCGACCAACATTTTCTGAGCGGCTTCAGCGAGGCAGTCAAGATCGCATGCCTGAGAGATGCGCAACTCTTCGATCAGATCGAGCGCGATGCTCGCTGCCTTCGGGCGCGTGATCTCGCAGTTGCAATGCCGATCATCGCGCGCAGTGCCGCCCTGCATTTGGATCACATCACCGCGGGGGGCGATCCATTTGAATTGCATGAAGCGCGCCCACTCGATTTTGGCCACTGGGCGGCGCATAAACTCGAGTCGATGAGCAGTTACACGATCACCCACGGCGAAGCGGTCTCGATCGGCATCGCGCTTGACTGTGAATACGCGGTGCGAACAGCTGTGCTCGAGGCCACCGTTGCGGCGCGTGTCCGAGCGTGCTTGCAATCGCTCGCCCTGCCGACTTGGCATCCACTGCTCGCCCAGACCGACCAACTCGCGCGTGGTCTCGAGGAGTTTCGAGAACACCTGGGTGGTCAACTCAACGTCACGCTCTTGCAATCGATCGGCGCGTCGACTGAAGTACACGTGATGGACCGCGCGATCGTTGCGGCCTCGGCCCGCGCCCTCGCGCCCCGCTGATCGTCATAGGATGTCGCCCATGTCGATCCCGCTCACTTCGAAACAAGTTGTCGATCGATACTTTCTCGAGCACCGCGCCAAGGCGCTTGATATTGCCGCATTTCTCGATCGTTTCGACCGCGCTGCAGAGGCTGAGGGGGTCGCAACTTCGTCGACCACCTCTGACGTTCGGGTGCGCGCGCTTGTTGCGGCAGTCGATCTGCTGCGGGACGGTCGCCCCCAGCGGGCTTGTCGCATGCTCGAACTCTGGAGTGACCGTTCGGTCGATCCCATCGCTGCGGCCCACACCAAGGGAGCGATCGGTGCGGTTCCGTTGAATGAGCCGGGTAACTGAGAGACTTTCGCGATGTACATCGACCCACATGTTCATATGGTCTCGCGCACGACCGACGACTACCAGCGCATGGCGCTTGCGGGCTGTGTCGCTATCACCGAGCCGGCATTCTGGGCGGGTTATGACCGTTCATGCGCGCAAGGATTCGTCGACTACTTCGGGCAACTCACCGATACTGAGCCCAAGCGTGCTGCGCAGTTTGGCATTCAACATCACACGTGGCTCTGCATCAATCCAAAGGAGAGCGAAGACATTGGGCTTGCGCGCGAGGTGCTCGCTGAGATTCCCAAGTTTCTCTCGCGACCCAATGTGCTTGGCATCGGCGAGATCGGGCTCAACAAAAATTCGCGCAATGAACTCGTCGTGCTCGAAGAGCACATCGCCCTCGCCAAGAGTCGCGGGCTCTTGATTCTTGTGCACACCCCCCATCTCGAAGACAAGATGAAGGGCACGCGCATCATCATGGATGCGATTCAGGCGCACGGAGTTGATCCGGGAAAAGTGCTCATTGATCATGTCGAAGAACACACCGTGCGCATGGTGCTCGACCGCGGATTCTGGGCGGGAATGACGCTCTATCCCGACACCAAGTGCACACCACAGCGCGCAACTGACATCTTCGAGATGCACGGAACTGACCGACTTTGGATCAATTCTGCAGCCGATTGGGGGGTCAGTGATCCGCTTGCCGTGCCAAAATGCCGCGAAGAGATGCGAAAACGCGGGCATCTCGAGCAAATCATCCGAAAAGTTAGCTTCGACAACCCCAAGACATTCCTCTCGCAGTCAGCCAATTTTCGGATCTGAGCCAGCGTTGCGGTCGGCTTTGGCATATCTGTATTTTTCTCGTCATTGGTATCACGGCAGCACTTCGCCCAGTCCTAGAACTCCATAACTGCGGGACGCGTCGGAGGGACGCTCCGATCGACCAGAATGAACTCGGTTGAGATCACCATGAGTGTCCCCAGCGCAAGTATCACAACGGCGAGTCCATAACCCGCGAACCTGCGACCGCCCCACCATGTCGCGACGATGCCGCCAAGAAATGCGGCGGACAGATTGAGTGCGAAGGCGAGTGTGTTCCAAAGAGTCGACGACTCCCAACCACCCCCGACAAACACGCGGTCTGCGCCGAGCGCCATCGCCGCCACACTCATCCCAACCATCACGGCGAGAGCGACTGCAGATAACCAAGCACGAGTCCAATCACTGGCTGAAGTAATTTTATGAATTCGCTTTACAACAACCTGCCCATGTCTACTCTCGCTCTTCCGGCGCGGCATGGATGTCGCACCTCGCTCGCACATTTGCAAGGACGCTCTCATGTCTGACACGCTCATCAATCGCATTCCCCCGCTCGTCAAAAACTTTGGCTTCGGTATGTTCTGCCTCGGCGCAACACTTGCGCTCGGCGTCACGATTGGATCGCAATCTCTCGGAAAAGCCATCGCGAGTATCAACAAGAACGCCGCACCCATCCACGTCAAGGGACTCGCAGAAACTGCGGTGGTGTCCGATCGTGCTAGTTGGACTGCGAGAGTGAGTTCACGCGCCGCGACGCTCGCAGATGCGTTTGCGATCATCGAGAGCAACTCGAGTCAACTGCGCGCGCTCATTTTGTCGCAAGGATTCGCGGCGGACGAAGTCACCATGCGAGAAGTAGACACGACGATTCTGTACGTGCCCAACGAAAAAGGCATCTCGACAAACAAGATTGAGTTCTATCTGCTTAGTCAGTTGATCTCAGTGCGATCATCACGCGTAGCCGCTGTGCGCGATCTCGCGTTCACGTCAACGAGTCTCATCAAGAACGGTGTTGAAATCTTCTCTGGCTCACCCAGCTACACGGTCAGTGCGCTCGAGGCGATCAAGATGACGCTGCTCGAGAAAGCGACGGCCAACGGTTATGAACGCGCTAAACTTCTCGCGCGCGGATCGAATGCAGGAGTTGGTGGACTCATCAGCGCCTCGCAAGGCGTCTTCCAAATCGTTCCGTTGGGATCGACCGACGTCAGCGACTGGGGAATGAACGACACTTCGTCGATCGACAAGACCGTGAAGGCGGTGGTCAGCCTGACCTACGAAGTCGGCTCGTAGCGCACCCTTACATATCATCTGCCCGATGCGGCGACGAACGATACTCACCATCCGTTCGTCGCCGCCTTTCATTCGCGCGCTTGCGCTTTTCACTTGTTCGATTCTTCTCGCCTGCGACAAACCAGCGGCGAATACCGCCTCTTTGCCTGGCGCGGGTGTGGTCGCTGTCACGCGCGATGCTGATCTGCTCATCGCGCGGTCCAATTGCATCGCGTGCCATGCTGCCGACGCGGCGATCGTCGCCCACGCTGGCATGCTTCCCGCGCCGACGCTCGCGCACATCGGTGATCGCACGACAGCTTCGTGGATCGCGAAATTTCTTGAAGGACATCCGCACATCGGCGCCACTGGAATGCGTATGCCCAACGTATTGACGCACGTCCCACCAGCCGACGTGGGTTCGGTCGTGCGCGATCTTGCTGCGTATCTCGCATCGCTGCACGCCGATGCGACCGACCCAGCAATGGAATCGCCCACCACTTTCCCCGCACAACTCAATAGTGGCGAGCGGCTCTTTCGCACGCTGGGCTGTGTGGGGTGCCATCCTGCATCCAGTGATCAAGCACTCGCCGACGAATCGTGGCTGGCTGACAAGTGGACTCGCCCCGCACTGGTCGAGTTTCTTCTCAACCCCGCGCGCGTCTGGCCCGGTGGTCAGATGCCAAACTTCAATCTGTCGCGCGATGAAGCGATGGCCATCGCGTCGTATCTATTGCGAGGTCAAGGACGAAGCGCCGATGGATCATTCGCGCTGACCAAGGCTCCAGGAGTTTCGGTCAATTACTACGAGGGCGCCTTCATCGGCACAGGACCCGGACCGCTACTCACTCCAACGCGCATGGACACGATGGCTGAAGTCGACATTCCAACCATTGCGCGCGCGGATGCCTGGGGAGCGCGCATCACGGCAACGCTCACAATTCCAACCGCTGGCAGTTGGCAACTCTGGATCGGCAGTGACGATGGCTCGTCGCTCTCGCTTGATGGCGCACTGCTCATGGAGAGTCCAGGCGTGCATGGGTTTGATTGGAAGTCTGCCACGCGCGAATTGACTGCGGGGCCACATGAACTTCTTGTGACGTATTTCGAAGGGGCCGGGAATGCCGACTTGCGGCTCGAATGGATGGGTCCTGGTGTCGCGCGCGAACGCATCCCAGCATCGGCATACACGCGAGAAGCGATTGCGCTGCGCGCGCCGAGCAAGATCGATCCTTTCACGACGGATGCATCGAGAAGCCCAAGCATCCCTGATGGTCGCGCCCTCTTTGCGAAACTCGGTTGTGTGCAGTGTCATGGATCGCCCGATGGCAGTTCGCAGCCATCGATGACTGAGCGCACATACGCGCCGCTTGCCGCTCTCGACACTTCGCGCGGATGCCTCGCAGAGGATGCTGCCGCCGCACATGCTCCTGATTATGCCTTCACCGCCACAGAACGCGCTGCACTGCGCTCACGATTGACTGATCATGAGGCGCTTGCCGCTGCGTTGCCCGCAAGCGAGTCGCTCGCGCTGCACTTGCTCGCGTTGAACTGCACGGCGTGCCATGCGCGCGACCACGTTGGACAGCCCACCGCACGCGCGCTTGCGCTCTTCGAAGGAACTGCAGACATCGGCGAACAGGGTCGTGTGCCACCAACACTCACGGGTGCTGGTGCGAAGTTGCGAACGACCGCCATCGACGAAGTGCTCGCGGGCACCGGCGCCGTTCGTCCATACATGCTGGCACGCATGCCTCAATTCGGTCGCGAGACAACTGCCCCCTTCGCCGCACTCTTTGCCGCGGCCGACAACGCACCGGCGATTGAGAGTGATCCGCCAATGCGAGAAGAGGTAATCGCAGAGGGACGGCAACTCGTCGGCACAGAGGGATTCGCCTGCATCGCATGCCATGGTTGCGCGGGATATCCAGCGGCTGGCGTTCCCGCGATCGATCTCTCATATACCTACGCGCGCATTCGTCACTCGTGGTTTGAGAAGTACATGCGAAATCCTGCGGCTATCTATCCAGGCACGCGCATGCCGACATTCTGGCAGCCCGGTCAACGAGTGCACACTGAGATTCTCGCGGGAGACCCGTCGAAACAGATCGCCGCGATTTGGTCCTACCTCGCGCTTGGCGCATCGATGCCGCTGCCCAAGGGGATGATTCCTGGAAGCGCGTACGAACTCGCTCCAACGATCCGCCCAATCGTGCTTGGCACTTTCATGAATGGTCTCAGCGCGCGCTGCCTCGCCGTTGGATTCGCAGACCAACTTCACTTTGTCTATGACGTTGAACATCGCCGCACGGCCAAGGCGTGGCGCGGACGATTTATGGACGCTGCTGGTACATGGTTCGGTCGCGCCGGTCTGCTGTGCGAGCCTGCGGGAATTGATGTGATCGACTTTCCCCCCGGCGATGCCGTTGCGGTGCTCGATCCGGCGACGAATGACTGGCCAGTCGCTATCGGCCGCGAGAGTGGATGGCAGTTCGTTGGAGTCGATCGTGACGGCGACGATGTGCCGACCTTTCGCACGGCCCGTGGCGAGCTCGAGGTCGAAGAGCGCATTGCTCCCGCACCTGCTGTCGGCGGTGCTCACCTCATTCGCGACATTGTCATTCGCTCGAAGCGTGAACTGCAAGGCGTGACTGTGCGCGCGTGGGTCGCAAGCGCGTTCATCCGCCGCGATCAAGGCTGGCAATCACAGGGCGGACCGACCATCTTCGCAAAGAGTGGCGGCGCGTTCGTGCGCGAAACGTCGGGTGAAGCAGAATTGCTCATCCCGGTCGGATTTCGCACGGGTTCAGATTCGGTGCGTCCTTACGAAGCGCACATTCGATTGGAGTACGTCTGGTGAATCACGCCCGCGCCACACTCCTTGTCGCACTCGCCTGCACGCGCGCGGTCGGTGCGCAAGACGAACCGGTGCTGGCGCCATCCACTGCGGTCATTCCAGTGCGATTTCCACATCGTGAAGCGCTCTACTGGACGATCGAGACGATTCCCGCACCTAAAACAGTTGTGCCAGAGATAACGGGAATACTTCCACTTGGCGACGACCGCGTGATGGTCTGCACCCGCCGCGGCGATGTCTTCACAATCGCAGGTGCGTCGACCGCAACTCCAACCTGGACCCTCTTCACCGACGGACTACAAGAACCACTAGGACTTGCGATGAAGTCCAGCGACAGATTCCCGTGGATCTACGTCGCACAGCGCGGCGAACTCTCTCGAATGCTCGACGGTAACAATGATGGTCGCGTCGATCGCAGCGAAACTCTCTGCGATTCGTGGCAAATCTCAGGCAACTACCACGAGTATTGCTTCGGTCCCATCTTCGACGGCGATGGCAACGCGATCATCACACTCAACATTCCATTTGGGGCGCGCCCATTTGGAGTGATGCCTTGGCGCGGTTGGGCGATGCGAGTTTCACCAGACGGCACAATGACACCATTCGCTGGCGGACTTCGATCACCGAGTTCGATCGGGCGCAGTCCCGCCGGTGACATTTTTTACGCCGACAATCAGGGTGAGTGGTGCCCGATGAATAAGTTGTCACCGCTCACCGAAGGTGGCTGGTATGGCCATCCCTTTGGATCGCTCGACGCATTCGATGCCAAGTCGCGCGTCGCCTACCCAGTGCCAACCGTCGACGGCGCACCTGACACGCTCGGGGCGAGTCGTCCTGTGCGACCCGATGGATCACCGCTCGATTATCCAGATGGCAAGCGAATCATGGCAGCGAAGGAGCAGATGCCGACGCTCGTTCTTCCCGCGGTGTGGTTTCCGTATGACAAGATGGGACGCAGCGCCGCTGGATTTGTTTGGGACACAACGCACGGCAAGTTCGGTCCATTTGATGGACAGATCATCATTGCTGATCAGTACGCCGCGTGCTTGATGCGGGCCGATCTCGAGCAGATCGATGGTGTGTGGCAAGGCGCCTGCTTTCCATTTCGAAGCGGGCTGGCATGCGGCGCGATTCGAGTTGCCTGGGACCGCGACCACTCACTGCTCGTAGGTGAAACAAGTCGCGGTTGGGCATCGCTCGGCATTGCAACAGAAGGACTGCAACGGGTGCGATGGACTGGCGAAACCCCATTCGAGATTCTTCATATGCGGGCGCAACACGACGGATTCGAGATCGAGTTCACAACACCCGTCGACGCCGCGAGCGCGCAGAATCCGCAGTCTTGGCGCATGTCGTCGTTCACCTATCTCTTGCACGCGCCATATGGAAGTCCTGAAGTCGATACGCAGTCGCTCAGCGTGCAGCCAGCGACGCTATCTGCAGATCGTCGGCACATATTTTTGCACGTGGATGGCCTGCGCGAATGCTTCGTGCATGAACTTCACGCCGAAGGCGTGCGCAGTGTTGATGGCGATTCACTCTTGCATGCCGATGCCTACTACACACTGAACAAGCGCCCCGCGAAGTAGCGCCAGTCAACTCGTGTGGCGGCGACACACGGTGAGCATCCTTCGATCATAATGGGCGTATGTGCAATCCAATCATTGGAGTGACCGCAAATCTCGTGCGCGACGACAAGGGTCGACCCCGTCACGAGGTCAAACACACCTACATCTCAGCGGTGCTTCGTGCGGGCGGCACGCCGATCATCCTGCCGGCGATTGCATCGGTGCGCGCCGCAATGATTCAGTTGGTCGATGGCATCATCATGACGGGCGGCGATGACATTGACACCAGGCCATTTGGTATTGCGCTGCACCCCGAGGCGCAGATCATGGATAGCGACCGACAGGCCGCAGAGTTCGCGCTGCTCGACGCGCTCGCGCACCATCCCGACAAACCGGTTCTGGGAATCTGCCTCGGCATGCAGTTGATGGGAGTGCACGCAGGATGCACGCTCATTCAACACCTGCACGATCACAAACCCGACGGTGACCGCCACCGCTTCGACAACGTGCATCCGGTTGAGAGCGCCATCGGCTCAGGCGCCGTCGCCAGTTGGCATCATCAAGCACTCGCAGATGCCGGCCCGTTCGAAGCAATTGGATGGTCGGACGATGGGATACTTGAGGCGATTCGAGATTCGCGCAAGCCTTTTTATGTCGGCGTGCAATGGCATCCTGAACGCACGCGCGATGCCACGATGGGTGATGCTGTGATCGCGCAACTCATCGCAGCCGCGCGCAACCACAAACAGTCGACCGTGCGCGCATGAGTTCGTCGTCCGGCAGTTTCGCCCATCGTCCCGCCGTCGTCGGCTATTGCACCAATGTGCACGCAGGCAGCACGCTTGCCAACACCCTGGCCGCGCTCGATCGCCACACGACCGCGGTGCGCCTACTCGTTCAACCAACCGGACTCATGCCGATTGGACTCTGGCTAAGCGCCAACGCGGCGCGCGAGATTCGCGAGGACGCCGATGGAACTGCGCGCCTGCGCGACTGGCTCTTCAACCGCGGACTCGTCGTCTTCACGATGAACGGCTTTCCATATGGCGACTTTCACGCTGGTCGCGGCAAGAAGGCGGTGTACGAACCGCACTGGGCCGATGTGCGCCGCGCCCTCTACACGATGAGTCTCGCTGACATCTTGGCTGATCTGCTGCCAGATGCGTCGATCGCGCCAGACATCGCCGGTGAAGGTTCGATCTCAACCCTTCCGCTTGGATGGCGATCTACTTTCACTCAAGAAGGATGCGGCGCGAGTGTTGGCTTGGCATCTGCGCAACTCGAGCAAGTTGCCAGACATCTCAAACGCCTCGAAGAGTCGCGCGGCATCTGCATTCATCTCGATCTTGAACCAGAACCTGGATGCGCGCTCGACCGCGCGAAAGACGTTGTTGACTTTTTCGAACAGTGCGTTCGACCGAGTGCTGGTCTTCCAGATCCCAGAAAATACCTGCGCGTATGCCACGACATCTGTCACAGTGCGGTCATGTTTGAGCCGCAAGCAGAAGCACTCGAAACATATCGCCGTGGCGGAGTGCGTATCGGTAAGGTGCAGATTTCAAGCGCGATCACTTGTGATGGATCAGAACGAGCCTTCCGAGCGCTTCGTGCCTTCGACGAACCAAA
>SIAB01000077.1 GCA_009692015.1 Phycisphaerales bacterium | reverse complement strand
ACTTTTCAAAGGTTCGTCATGAGTATTCATCCAAGTTTGAAAACAAAGTCTGGCGGTCTGAATCAACATCGCAATGTGCTCACACGCACCGAGCGCATCGCAAAGTTGACCGAGCTCGAACTCTTCCACCCAACGAAGAACACCGCGCTCTCGTTGCCGAAGGTGCGCTCAATCAAGGCAGCCGTCGCCAAGAAGCCCAAGAAGGATGCGGTGGCCGGTGCGGATGCAGCGGCTCCAGCAGCCGGCGCAGCGCCAGCGGCAGCGAAGACCGCCGCAAAGCCTGCCGGCGGCGACAAGAAGAAATGACATGATTTCCTCGCACAAGGCGGGGAAACTCGACTTCGATCGACTCTTTAGCGCGCGCGCGAAGTCAATTGATGCATCGGGCATTCGCCGCGCATTTGATCTGGGCGTGTCGATTGTCGATTCGATCAATCTCTCGATCGGGCAGCCTGATTTTCCAGTGGATGGTCGCGTCAAGCAGGCAGCGATCCGCGCGATCGAAGAAGACCGCAACGGTTACTCACTGACGCAAGGTCTGCCCGAACTGCGCGCCGCAATTTGGAAGCACTTGCAGAGCGATGTCGGTTGGACCCAGGGCGACGATCTCGATTCGATGATCACCTGTGGGACCACCGGGGGATTGGTCATTGCGATGATGGCGCTCATCGAGGCTGGAGACGAGGTGATCATGCCCGATCCTTACTTCGTGGCCTACCCGCAATTCGTGAAGGTCGCGGGAGGCACGGCCGTTCTTTGCGATACCTATCCAGACTTTCGGATGACCGCAGCGCGCATCGCTCCTCTGATCACCCCGAGAACGCGAATGGTCATCATTGATAGCCCGAGCAATCCGTGCGGGGTGGTCTTGAATAGCGCCGAACTTGCGGCGATTGTCGACCTCTGCAACGAGCACGGAATACTCCTGGTCTCTGACGAGATTTACGATGCATTCACCTTTCCCGAAGCCCTCGAAGGTGGTCGGTGTCCGAGCCCCGCGCGCTTCTCGACCTCGCTCCTTATGGTGCGGGGATTCGGCAAGAGTTATGGTTGCACGGGATGGCGACTTGGATACGCCGTTGGTCCTAAACCTCTGATTCAGCAGATGGCGAAGTTGCAGCAGTATTTGTATGTCTGTGCGCCAACACCGCTGCAAGCGGGGGCTGCGGAATGCTTCAATGTCGATCTTTCGCCGATCATCGCGCGGTATGTCAAGCGACGTGACATGATTGTGGATGCGCTCGCCGGCGTGACGAGTCTCGTGCCTCCGCAAGGCGCGTTCTACACATTCATTGAAATCCCCAAGCGACTCGGTCTGACCGGAACAGAGTTCGCGGAACGGGCGGTCGCCGAAAGATTGATCGTGGTTCCTGGCGGCGTGTTCAGTTCACGCGACACCCACATTCGCATCAGCTTCGCAACACCAGAAACAAAACTCGCCGAAGGACTGAGCGTCATTCGGCGAATGATGAGTTGAGCGGCGCAGGTTGCGACGCGCGCGCTGCCAGCCGAGCTGGCGAGCGGTCTGGATTTACTTCTTCTTTGGTCCCTTGGTCACGCCTGCAGGAATCTCCGTTGAACTGGAGACTCCAATGCCCGTTGGTGGACTATCCGGAATTGGTTGCTTGAGTGGTGGCTTCGCCTCGGAAGCCCGTGGATCGCGATTGGATGAGGATCCGCCATCGCATCCGGCGAGCAGTAGCACGGCTGAGAACAAAGTAAGAGTAGAAAGTGTCTTCATGCTGATGACTCTAGATCTACTCCTGCGGCAAGTCAACACGGACCCGTGAAAACCCCGCCGACATGTGTTACACGGTCGGCGGGGCGGAGGGGAGAAAGATGATTGCCGTCCGAGCGGCTCGCGCGCCATTTGGACAGAGACTCCTTCGGATCATGGATCGATTGTTCAACAGAAATTTCTGAAGGAGTTGCAACAATTGATGGTGCGATCCGTAGCGTGCGCTCCGCCGCTGCGGCGTCGTTCAACTCGTTCTGCGCCGCGGTCTTTCAGCGGCGCACAAGTGGTTGAAGCGACTCGAGTTCCGATTGCGGTATGCGCGTGGGCTTGCGCGCGGTGAGATCGATGTACACCCATCGGCTGGATGCGCGGCAGATCGGACTGGCACATTGCCTGCGCCAGATCAGGGTCTCGCGCTGAATCGTCGTGCGACCCGCGCGTGAAATCCAAGTCGCACAGGCGAGTTGATCCCGAGCGAATGATTCCCCGAGATAGTCGACTTCATGTCGCGAAACAAACCACAGTCGGTCTTGCGCCAGCAGTTGTGCGCGCGAAGACCCGATCTGGGTCCCATGCAACTCTGCGATGCGATCGATCCAGCGCACATATTCGACATTGCTGACATGGGCGATCGTTGATCCAAGACTGCGCACTGAGACCTGCAACGCGAGAGTGAATGGAGCGGGGGTTGGCACTCCGAGCGCACTGGGAACTTCAATCTGCTCAATGACGAATTCACTATCAAGGGCAGGAGATGTGGTGTCACTCTCAACTGGCGTGTTCACGAATGCTCGCTCCGGCGCGCCGTCGTGGATGCTTGCGGTGTTGGGTCAATTTCTCGCAGGTATCTCCAAGAGAAGAGACCCGTGTCGTGGCCGTCGTTGAATCGAATTCGCACGGCATAGTTCCCGACGAGCTCTGCCGCGAGCGCTTCGAGTGGCCCCGGGGTGTTCGATGATGGAATCACCGTCAATGGATTGGCCGCCAGCGCCTCGCGAATCGCCCGCGCATCGGCAGATGGAGACATTCTGCGAAGAAGTGCCAGCGGGAAAAATGACTCCTTCCCTCCACGCCAGCGAACAAGAAGACCGCTCTGGCGGCGAAGTTCGAGGTGTTCGGGTGCGTCATCCATCGTCACCGTGCTCGGTTCGCGGCGGAGTCCACGATGGACTGATACTGGCGCAAGAAAAAAGCGTTGAACTCGCGGCGCATGAGCGTGGCAGGCGCCTCGCGATCCTGCCAAAGACCGCGACCTGCAAAGCCGCCGCGAATCCATCCCGAACGCACCGCGCCCAGAGCGGCTGGATCGTTCAGATCGAAAGACACGCCATCGGGTCCAGCAATTGTCGGCAGCGCATCGAATGCCGCGAGCCACTCCTTCAGCACTGGATCGCTCACATCTTCTGCGCTCACGATTTCGTACGTCGCTGGGTAGGCGGGGTGGGCGAGGATCGCACTCCAGGCACTCCGCAGGAGATCGGTACTGGTCATCGCCAGTGGAACAAATATCGGCGCCACAAAGGCGCGGAAGTTCGGATCGCTGACGAGTGGTGATTGCTCATCGAATGGATTGATCTGATCCACGAAGCAACTCGCGCAACAGGCGTAGGCCGCCCGCCGTGCCGGCATGCGCCTCAGCGAGTATTGCCGGGGTCTTGGGTAGCCGCAGAGATCGCCCTTCCCGTGGGGGAGCTGCCAGAGCATTTGTCCCTCAAGCGAAAGGCAGAACTCAACGAATCGCCTCGCCAGGTCCGGGCTGGGAGCTCCGCGCAGCACCGCCACAGGATCTGCATCAACCACACTCTCGCCCTTGGGCGTGCAGAACATGAGGCGGTTGAGCTCTGCGATTCCCGTTCGCTCGGCTTCATCAGCGAGCGACTGCACTTCATAACGACCGTAGAAGTCAATTGCGATGCCAGTCCACGACTCTCCATCGGCCACAGTTGTTGGGATGACCGAACTTGAGGCAGTGATCTGATTCGAATTGGCGGCCGCGCGGCGCAGCACCTGCCAACCGCGTCGCCAGCCGAGGCGTTGCAGGATCGTCTCGAACGCAGTCGCGACCGAGCCACTCTGCGCAGGATTCACAAGTGCCACCCGCTCGAAGAGACGCGGGTCGGCGAGCTCAGCCCAGGTATCTGGAGCATCCAGGTCATGTTCGCGGCACTGGTTTGTGTTCGAAACGATGCCGAAGGTGCTCAGCGCCGCACCAAACCAATGCAGCTTTGCGTCGTAAATCGGGCGGCCGTCCACTTCATTGTCCCCGTAGATTTCGGTCAGGTGCGCGGGAGTCATCCATTCGCAGGGCTGCAGAATGGTGGTCTGCCGTTCCTCGGTGCCTGCCGTGTACTTCAGTGGACGGCTCAGCGCATCGAATTCGTATGAGCCACCGCCAAACAAGATGTCAGCATCGCCACCAACGGGTTGATTCGCGCGAAGTGCGGCCTCGTACTGCGCCACGAGCATCCGCCGAATCTCCGTTGTACCGCCCGGCGTGTTCCATGCGACTCCCACGGCTTCGCCATAGTGCACGGTGTGCCAACGAACGAACGCCTCGGAGAACTCCTGACGAATCTGCTCATTGTGGGGTGTGACGATGATCAATGTCCGCGCGGCGGTTGGTGTGGGCGTCCCACGGAATACGAGGACCGGGGTCATCGTCAAGACGATCACAGCGCCAAGCGAACAGTAGAGCGTGGCGCGGCTCATCCGGTGTGCGGTCGGGCGAGAACCGCGTTGGAGAGACCGGTGCGAATCTCCGCGGCGAATGCCTCCGCGGCTCGTTGGACGGGCGAAGTCCAATCACTCCCGCTCGTTTGCGAGGGGAAGATCACGCTGCGACTTGCTGTGACCAGGGCACCGCGACCATCCTGATTGAAGCAGGGGAGGACATCATCGACCGTGCCGCCTTGTGCGCCGAATCCTGGGACGAGAAAGAGTTGCTGGGGCATTCGCAGACGCAGTGCCGCCGCCTCGCGGGCCTTGGTCGCACCGACCACCGCGCCGAGTGCGCTGTAGCCCTGCAGGCCAACCACTGTTCGACCCGTCTGGGCGACGAGATCTGCAACGGTTTCTGCGATCGTTGCGCCGCTCGCCGTGCGGATGGACTGCAGCGCATCGGATCCAGGATTCGAAGTGCGAACCAGGGCGAAGGCACCGCCCCGCGCGACAAATGGAGCGATTCCATCGGCGCCGAGATAGGGATTGACCGTCGTCCAGTCGGCGCCGTAGACCTGATACGCGGCATAGGCGTAATGCTCGGCAGAGATGCCGATGTCTCCCCGTTTCCAGTCGAGAATTGTGACGATCCCGCACTCGCTCGCGGCGGACATTGTCTCGGCGAGCGCGCGCATCCCTTCTGCGCCGTAGCGCTCGTAGCAAGCGGATTGGAGTTTGACGCAGGGGATGATCCCTTTGAGTGCGCGGATGATCCCCAAGCTGAAGGCCGAGATTGCGGCGACGGGCGAGGATGATCCAAGTGCACTCGGCAACTTCTCGACCACCGGATCGAGTCCGACGCAGACCGGAGAACCGAGCCGCGCGATGGCGTCGAGCAAATGGTCTGCGGGGTGTGCGGTCCAGGACGACATGGCTCAATAGTAACGCGCCGAAGTAGCCTTTCCGCGATGCCGACCCGTGCTGCAGTCCTCTCGATTGGTGACGAACTGACGCTCGGTCAGGTCGCTGAGAGCAACGCCCAGTGGATTTCACAGCAGGCTCTGCGTCTTGGAATTCTGGTGAGCGAACATCGAACGGTTGACGATGATCGGCAGGCGATTGCTCAGGCGATTGCCCAGCTCGCAGCCGACTTTGCGGTGGTCATTGTGACTGGAGGGCTAGGACCAACCGACGACGACCTGACGCGGGAGGCGCTCGCTGACGCGATGGGGGGTGTGGTTCTCGTCGAGGATGTGCGGGCGCGCGAGACACTTCTGCGCCGCTTTGCGGATCGGGGTCGCGTGATGCCGGCGATGAATGCCAAGCAGGCGCTTGCTCCCCTTGGCGCAATATGCGTCGAGAATCAGAGTGGCACAGCACCTGGATTGATGGCTTTGATCGGGCGATCGCAGATCTTTTGCCTGCCCGGCCCTCCCAACGAGATGCGACCGATGTTTGAGCGTGTCGTGGCACCGCAGCTCGCCGCCGCGGGGACGCCACGCGAGTCGGTCAAGACCTGTGCAATTCATTCATGTGGACTCCCAGAAAGTGTGGCTGCGGAACTCATTCGGTCGCACATGGCGCGGGATTCGAATCCCCTCGCCGGAACGACTGCGAGCGGCGCCATTGTGACCGCGCGGGTGCGGGCCGTTGGCGAAGCTGCCCAAGACGGTCGTTTCGAGGAAGTGTGCGGAGCGATCGAGAAGGCGTGGTCGCCATTTGTCTTTGGCCGCGATGAGACGACGCTCGCGGAGGCGCTCGGAGCCGTGCTTCTTCAGTCGGCTGATCGCGTCGCGACTGCCGAGAGTTGCACCGGTGGCGGCCTCGCCCAGCTCATGACCAGCGCTCCGGGATCGAGTCGTTGGTTTGCGGGCGGGTGGATCACCTACTCGAATGAATTGAAGCGGACGCAGTTGGGTGTGCCCGAGGAGTTGCTTGGTGCATACGGCGCAGTGAGTGCCGAGGTGGCTTGCGCCATGGCAACTGGAGCGGCGCATCGGGCAGGCGTTCGATATGGGGTCAGCACGACTGGCATCGCCGGACCCGATGGAGGAACGGCGCAGAAGCCCGTTGGTACGGTGTGGATTGCAGTGGCAGATCGGTCGAAGGAAGATCCATCCGAGCAGGTTCGCGCGCGTCGGTTTCTGCTCTCGGGCGACCGCGCGACGGTACGGGACCGAAGTGTGCGAATCGCAGCGCAATTGGTGCGGTTGACCGCGCTTGGGAAGGGTGATGTTCCGGTTCTTTGGGAAGTTGCGAGCCGCGCGGCAACAGTCGTGGATGGGGCTTCGTGATTGAGCGCGTCTTCATCGGGCTGGGTTCGAATGTCGGCGCGCGCGCGGCGTTGATCGATCAAGCGCTTCTGCGGCTCAATCGCAAGCCAGGGTGTTCGCTGGTTCAAGTGAGTTCGCTCTTCGAGACAGAACCGGTCGGACCGCCCCAAGCGAAATACCTCAATGCCGCGGCGGAGATTGAGACGAGGCTTGAGCCGATTGCGTTCTTGGGGGAGCTGCTTGATATCGAACGACAACTCGGTCGCACGCGATCACCGGATGAGCGCAATGCTCCGCGGACCATCGATCTCGACCTCTTGATGTTTGGAGCGCGAATACATTTGAACAATGGCGCCAATTCACAACTCGAAATTCCGCACCCGCGGCTCACCGATCGACCATTCGTGCTCATTCCGCTGGTCGAATTGGACCCAACCCTGCGGCATCCAGCGACAGGCGACTTGCTAGCATCGTTTCTCCCCGTCGATCGAGAGAATGATGGCGTCGTCATGTGGCGCGCCCGTTCAAGTCCACTTGATTGCGCGGAAATCTTGGATCAACCATGAATACATTCCGTCTCTTCGTCGTCGCTTCACTCTTTCTTGGATCCGTGTCATGCAACGAGGACCAAGACTCACCAGCAGCAGTGAAGCCGGCCGAGGCGCCGACAGAGGCAAAGCCTGTGGCCGCCGATCCAGCGGACGCGCCAATCGATATCGCCGGCGCGCCAATCGACGAGGCACAGATGGCCGCGATGTTCCCGAAAGTTGCGCTCAATGCCGAAGGCTTCGACGCCGCAGCAACTTCTTCAGAGGCAATCGCCAAGGGCGTTGCACTTCTCGATCAGGTCGCTGCCGCGTACCGCGCTGCGCCGGCGATGACGGATACCGTGACTTGGGCAGTCAAGATCCCCGGCGCAGAGCAGAAGGATTCGCTGACGATCGCCTTTGGTGCGGAGCAGGACATGACAGTAAAAGCTGGAACGAGTCAACTCACCTCGCTTGGTGGCAATCTTTACTTTGCCGATGAAGGGGTCACGGACAAGTTTGTTCAGATCCCGCTCGATGGCACGGTCCTGAACACGCTCAAGAGCAAGTTTGATGGTCTCGAATTTCCCTGCCCGCATCTCGCGCTGCGCGGCGCGACTGGAGCGGAGGCGGTCCAAGCATTCAACTTCGGTGGCAGCGCCTTCGAGAAGGTCGCTGGATACCAGCAGAAGGATGGCAGGGATCAGATTCTTCTCGCCGGCGGCGAGAGTGACTTGATGATCTCCATCGATCCACAAACGAAGTTCATCTCTTCGATCGCTCTGGTCCTCACCCCTCCCGGAGCACCTGCTGGAATCCAATTCAGCGTGAGTTTCACCATGGATCCCAAGGCGATGGATGCGCTGGCAACTCCGATTGCCTTCGACCCCGCCGGGCGCACGGCAGTGGACTCCCTCGAGAAGATGCAGCCCGGTGAGCAGAAGGCTCCAACTCCGATCGCGGTTGGCGCCGAGGCTCCTGGATTCACACTCAATGATTTGGATGGCAAGAGCGTGACCCTCGCCGACCTTCGCGGGCAGGTGGTAGTCATCGACTTTTGGGCAACCTGGTGCGGTCCATGTCGCAAAGGACTTCCGTCAATCGAAGCGCTTGCGAAGTGGGTGGTCGAAACCAAACAACCAGTCAAGGTCTTCGGCATCAACGTGTGGGAGCGTGGCGAGGACGCAAAGGCCGCATCGCAGGCATTCTGGAAGAAGCAGGGTTTCTCCTTCCCATCGTTGCTCGACCTGGAAGGCAAGGTCGTGACTCAATACGGCTTTAATAGCATTCCCGCAACCGTCATCATCGGCAGCGACGGCAAGGTCGTCACGGTTCACCAAGGGTTTGATCCCAAGGGTGATCTCACGGCCGACCTCAAGGCTGAGATTCTCAAGGCTCTTGGGACCGCTGGCTGAAGCACACCGATTTGAAAAGTTCTGCGCGTGACCGCTGACAGAGACATGCTCTATGTTGTCGACGGACACGCGCAGTTTTTTCGTGCCTACTACGCCATCCGCGGAGGGATGAC
>SIAB01000076.1 GCA_009692015.1 Phycisphaerales bacterium | reverse complement strand
GGGCGGTCCTGGAACCCGGCCGATTTCGGGGCGCTCTTGCAGAAAGACCAACTCCATCCCACATTCGCCGGGACAGTGATCATCGCCGCTGGATTGATTGACTTGGCTCGCACCAACGATCCCACGATGGCACCGCCGTTTGTGTTTGATGTCGAGGCGATTCGCAAACGGACGCTGGCGGCTCTCGCAGCGACCAAGGCTGCGGCCAAACCCGCCGCCGCTACTGCAGATTCCCCAAGAGGGCGTTGACCTTGTTTCGAGATTCCCCCGCAGGCGCTCGGCTCACCCACCCGGCAACGGTCTCGCGCGCTGCGGTCACCCCAGCTACCCGCGAAATCTCGGGCGCGAGCCGTGAGAGATCGACCTCCGGTCGCTCGGCACGAACTTGTGTCGCAAACCACTCCAATCGGGCGCGGTCATTGACCGATGCGAGTTGCTGGGTCCACAAATGCCAGAGCATGTCTTGATCGATGAGCGTTGGCTTGGCGATCAGTCGGTACGCCTCGAGAAATGCTTCGTTCGCTCGCTCGCGAAAGAGTGCGCCCAGCGCAATCGGCGCGCAGGCTGCAGCAACTTGCGGTCCCTTGCTGGCCGCCAGAGACCACAACTGCCCTGCCAGCGCATCATCACCGGTCAGGACGACATCAGCAAGTGCGCGGGCGTAGTCCGCGGCCGACTCCGATGCCTTCGCGGCGACGAGTGCGGCGAGCGCTGATTCCTTCACATCGGTTTCGCTAGCCGCCTTGTTTGGTTCACACTTCGAATCGCGCGGCGCTCTCGGTTGCGATGGCGGCATCATCACCATCAGCGGATCGCCGATCGTTGTCACCCGCCACACGGCATCAACCGGACCCTCGCACCACCGACTCGCCACAAGAAATGGAATGAAGTTGGCGGTGCGCTGGGCCACAAGACCCGGCGGCACGAAGGCGATGAGGTAGGGTTCGAAAACACTTCCGGCATAGGCATACACGCCATGCTCGAGCCAACGACCACCCACGGTTTCACGACTCTCGGGCGAAGTCAAACTCCATGAGTGGATCAAGTGCATCGCCAGCGGTCGCTGCAGCATCGGAACATCTTCTGGATAGCACTGCTGGGCATTCCACATATTGAAGAAGTCCATGTTGCCCATCGAGTTCATATAGAGCACATCCGATTTGAATCCGCCCATCAAGAGATTGAGCCACGGCACGACCGATGCCGCCGAGCCCGAGATTTCCGTGGTCTCGTAGCCGATGCCAGTGAGCATGGTGACCGCATCCGTCACGGCGTATCGCTTCCAGTCGCCATCGTTTTGATAGGTATTCACAAAGAGCGTGGTGCGCGGCGCGAGGTAGAGACTGCACATCGCCATGTAGGCGCTCTGCACTTCGCTTCCAAAGATCCACGAGGCGATCCCCCAGCGCGTGCCGTCGACGTTGCGACAAAGCGCATCGGTCACGGCGATCGGTTCGCCTGGCTTCACCGGCGCCATCGCCGGAGGCGCGAACTGCTTGCTCAAGGGAGCCTCCGCTTTGCCAGGAAGCAGGCGACAAATGGTCACCGCATCGATCGCGTCGCCCAGCGCGTTGTATGAGAGTCCCGTCGCTGTTGCGACTTCCTCGACGCGCACCGAGAGCGCTTGCAACTGCGTCGGTGTCATCACCGAACTCGGATTGTCGAACGACCCATCGAGCCAATTCAGCACCTGACCGTGACCGGCCGCGAGAGCAACCGCTGCGGGCCAGGCGCCATCGCTCATATTGGTCAGCACAATTCCCATCGGCTCAAAGCGCACTGATGCATACGCCTCCGCTGGACTTGCGGGATTCGCGTCGCTGCCTGGGACCGTCCACGCCCGCGTCACCGCGTGGCGCGCAAGCGCGCGGCGTTCTTCTTCGGTTGCGGGCATCGCACCAACTGACGTGCGGCGCAGCACCTTGCTCGGCTTGAAGGCTCGCACGAACATGGGCGCGAAGAAGTCGTCTTCGATGAGCACGGGCCAGCGACCGCGCAGCGTCCACTTGGAGAGTTCGTCGAGGTATGTCGCGCCGTCCGGCACGAGCACAACCTTGTCCACCACCGGCACGCGTGCGGAAACCTGAAAGGACCGCACCCCCATCTTCATTTGCCATTGGATGTCTTGCGTCACCGCGGTGGCCTGGGTGGGTGCTGGATTTGGCGCGGGGGCCGGCGCGGGGGCGGGAGTCTGCGCGCCCACCGCCGTCGAGAGCGCGAGACCGAAACACACACTTCGCAGGATCATCATCGTATGACGATACCGCTCGATGGCTCTCATCCCTGCAGCTGATAGCCCGCAGCGAGGGCGCGAAATGCCCCGGCATCTTTCGTCGCCCACGCCGCATCTTTCTCGAGTTCGCTGGCCACGATTGCCGCCACGCCATCTGCAACTTCACTCGCCGCGGCGGCGTCAAGCAAGAGCGCGCGTGTTCGCCGCGCCAGAACATCTTCGGTCGACCGTGCCATCTCGTGACGCACTGCGAAGGCGACCACTCCCATGTGGTATGGCAAACGCGCGTGCATCGGTTTGTTCCAGCCGGCTTGCTCCGCACACACGGCGCGCACCGCGACGGCATCGCTGCCATAAACACGCAACCAGTCTTCGGCGGGTGTGGCGGCATCATCGCGTGCCAGCCAGCCATGGATCTTGAGCGACTCGGTTGCGCACGCATTCTTGCCGAGCCCACCAACCTCGATCACGCGATCCATGGTGTCCTGTGCCATGCGCCGATAGGTGGTCCACTTGCCGCCCATGATCGACACCATGCCGCTGGCGCTCACGACAATCTTGTGAGATCGAGAGATCGACTTCGAGGGCGAGTCCACGCCGGCCTCGTGCACCAGCGGCCGCATGCCCGCGAAGACCGCGCGGACATCGCCGCGCGTCGGATCGCGCTGCAGATACCGGCCCGCATTGCGAAGAATGAAGTCGATCTCTTCTGGCAGCGCGCGCGGCTCGAGCTCGGCATGAGGCATCGGAGTATCGGTCGTCCCAACCACAATTCGCTCATGCCAAGGAATCACAAAGAGCACCCGTCCATCATCGGTATGGGGAACCATGATCGCTCGGTTGCTCGGCTGCAAGGAGCGATCGAAAACAAGATGCACGCCTTGGGCAGGCTCGATCATCCGCGGCGCAGTGCCATCATCGAGCAGCCGAATCTCATCGCCGAAGATCCCGCAGGCATTCACGACAACCTTTGCGCGAATGTCGATACATCGCCCACTCTCCTTGTCGATTGCGCTGACGCCACAGATTGTGCCGGCGGTCTTCACCAGCCGCGTCACACAAACTTGGTTCAAAACCACAGCGCCCGCATCAGCCGCAGTTCGGGCGAGTGCCAGCGCCATGCGGGCATCATCGAATTGACCATCGTGATACTCAATGCTTCCGAGAAGCCCATCCCGCGCGACATTGGGGATCGCCGCAACCGTTTCATCAACCGAGAGAAAACGACTCGGCGCCAGATTTCGCTTGCCAGCAAGCATGTCGTACAGCTTGAGTCCCGCGCCGTAGAAGGGACCCTCCCACCAGGTGTAGCGCGGAACCAGAAACGCCAAGTCGTGCACAAGATGCGGCGCGTTCTGATGCATCAACCCGCGCTCATGAAGTGCCTCCATCACCAGGGGTATGTCGAGCTGTTCGAGATAGCGCACGCCACCGTGAACCAACTTGGTGCTGCGACTTGAAGTGCCCTTGGCAAAGTCGTACGCCTCGACAAGACAGGTCGAGTATCCGCGCGCCGCAGAATCGACCGCGACGCCGAGCCCCGTGGCGCCGCCGCCGATGACCAGCACATCAAACATGCGTCCATCGGCACGCGCCAACATTTCCGCGCGCGAGAACGAACTCATGACGGCTCCTCCCATCCCCGTGATCGATCGACCGCCCGCGCCCACCGCAGACGCATCGCGGCGCGATCCGCCACACGCATCTTCGGTTCGAACACCCGGTCAACGCGCCGCAGCGATTCGATTTCTTCGAGCGATGACCACACCCCCACTGCGAGCCCCGCGAAGAAGGCGGCGCCGAGAGCAGTGGATTCCAACACCACCGGTCGTTCGACTGGACTACCGAGCACATCGGCCTGCATCTGCATGAGTAGATCACTCGTGGATGCACCGCCATCAACGCGCAGGATCGATGACCATGGTCCGCGACTCACACCCGGCATATCAGCCTGCATCGCCTCAATCACATCAGCAACTTGCAGCGCAATTCCCTCGAGGGTGGCGCGAGCGATATGCGCCGCGGTTGATCCACGGGTCAATCCCATGATCGCGCCGCGTGCGGATGCATCCCAGTATGGCGCGCCGAGTCCTGTGAATGCGGGCACGACCACCACGCCTCCAGAATCCGTCACGCGCGCCGCGAGCTCATTCACTTCCGATGCGCTGCGAATGATCCCAAGCCCATCGCGCAGCCACTGCACCGCTGCGCCTCCCATGAAGACGCTCCCCTCGAGTGCGTAGACCGCGGGCGAACCGTTGATCTTCCATGCCACCGTGGTCAACAATCGTGAGCCACTCGCCACGCGCTTGGTGCCAGTGTTTGCCAACAGAAAACACCCTGTGCCGAATGTGGTCTTGGCCATACCGGCGCGCAGGCACGACTGTCCGAAGAGCGCGCATTGTTGATCTCCCCCGATTCCTGCAATGGGGATCGCCCGCCCAAAGTGCGCCGCATCACTCTCGCCGCACACCCCGCTGCTATCGACGATCGTTGGCAGGATCGCTCGCGGAATGTCGAAGAGTTCGAGAAGCCAATCGTCCCACGCCAGTGTGCCCAGATCCATCAGCATTGTGCGCGATGCGTTGGAGACATCGGTCACATGCACCCGACCACTTGTCAACTTCCAAACGAGCCACGAATCGATCGTCCCCGCTGCGAGTTCTCCCCGCTCGGCGCGATCCCGCGCTCCGACGACATTCTGCAGAATCCAGGAAAGTTTCGAGGCGCTGAAGTAGGGATCGAGAAGCAATCCAGTCTTCGCGGAAACCTCTGCCTCAATCCCCGTTGCGCGCATGTGGGCGAGCGCCTCTGCCGTGCGGCGATCCTGCCAGACGAGCGCGTTGTGAATCGGCTGGCCGGTGGCGCGGTCCCACACCACGATCGTCTCGCGCTGATTCGTGATGCCGATTCCCGCAATGTCTGGCGCCGCAACATCGCCATCTCGAATCGCCTGCCGCGCTGTCGCCAACTGCGTCTCCCAGATTTCAGTCGCATCATGTTCGACCCATCCGGGCTTTGGGAACATCTGCCGAGTTTCGCTCTGGGCCACGCTGCGAATCTGCGCGGTGCGATCGACAATCACCGATCGCGAACTGCTTGTCCCCTGATCAAGCGCGAGTATGCGTGAGCGATCCATCGCGAGGAGCGACTCTACTTGATCCCGGCGCGCCGCAGTTGATCCTCGTTCAGGGTGTGCTTCAATCGCAGAAGCAGTTTGTCGCGCGCGCCATCCCGAGCGAAGGCATATCGCACAGTGTCCTCCATCTGCTGGCGAATTTTCAGCCACCGTTTGGTCTCATCGGCCGCCACGGCAACCTCGGCGTCCGCAGTGGATCCTGCGTTCGCCGGCAATTTTGGGCTGTCCTTTGGAGCCCCCGTCTTCATCTGCTCGATCATCCCAGCGACCGCTGCGGCTCGTTCGGTTGTGTAGTCGCTGCGAGCGATGGACAGGGCACCGCGCTGCGACTCGCTGAGATCCGTCAGAGCGCAAGCGCGCGCGAGCGCTTCTGCTGCGGGTTCGCTCGCTCCCAAAGCACTGAAGTACGCATCGCGCAGGTAGGCGCTCTGCACGGCGCCGCCTGCGGATTCCGGGAGGACAGCAAGCACCGCATCGAGTGCCTCACGTTGCTTCGCAGCCTTCGCGTGAGCTGCGGCCAATCCCGCCGCTTCCATCTTGGCTTCTTTCTCTCGAATCAACCGCGCCAACGCCATCGCGCGTCCGTGATCGCCCATCTCACGGAAACTCAAAAATGCGATGCCTTGAAGCTGTGTCACTCGAAAACATTCGAGCATCGCGGCGTTCAGACGCTCGGCTGTCGACTGCAATTCGATGAGCTTGCCTGCAAGAACTGTCGAGACTTTCGCATTTTCCGCGGGCGATAGATGGACTCCTGTTGCCGCGCGGATCACATTTGCGTTCTCCTCACCACCAGGGATCTGATCGAAGCGCTCGTCCAATCCCTCGATGCGTTCGCCGCACACCCGTCCAACCCGCAACAGCTCGACGAGTTGCGCCTGCTCTGGCTTGGCGACGCCACTCCCCACATCTGCGAAGAACTCATCATCGATCTCGCGCACCAGTTTCCCCAGGGCAATTGCTCGGGAGACCACGCGATTCACCTCGGCCTCGTCAACCAGAATCGTAAACGGCTGCCGAGCGGATGCGGACGCTGGCGCATCATCCTGAGGCAACTCGGTTCCGCACGGCGTCGCCAGTTGCGTTGCCTCTGGCTGGATCCCCGCATCCCATGCCTTCCAGTAATCCTCCTTGAGCGAATCGAGGATCGCCTGCGCACTGGCGTCGAGTGCCAGCACCTCGGAAATCCGCGCCATCGATTCCTCATTCATTCGCCGCGCAACCCAGGGTGATTCCTCCCAAAAGTCCTCGCCATACCCAACTTCTTCCTCGCCGCCACCGTGGGCATCCAGAGGACCCTTGCGGTCTCCATCGAGACTGACCTGGTCGGCTGGAAGAAAGAGCTCCGCCACCTCCGGGCTGTCGATCTTGTCGATCAGTTCGATCTCTTCCGCATCGATCAGGGCATGAATCGTCTTGCGCGCCGCGTTGGCGACATCGAGGCGCTTGGCTTCTCTCCGCGCGATCTCAGCATTCTCGCTCTCGAACCCGGTCATCGCAAACCCCGCGCCGCTCGCGACATCCGCCTGCGCCTGTCGGTCGAGGTGGACAACGAGTTCGTCCACGATGCGATCGTCCGTGGGCTGCCACTGCGCGTAGACCATGCGGATCGCACCGCGCCGTTCGTCATCGAGCCGCTTCAATCGAAGCGCGCCGGACGACGCTGCCTCAACCATTTCGCGCGGGGAATCATCGAGCGATGGGTATGCCGTCGCGAGGAAGGTGCGTCGGAAACGGCGAGCGAGCGGCGCGCGGCGCTGATCGAGTACATCGCAGACTGCTCGATAGGCCCGGTAGTTGCTCGCCCGAAGTGCCAGTCTCAACACTTGCGGCGGCTTGAACGCCCTTCCATAGGCCTCCCGCAAAGTCGCCAGAGCCGCTCCCGCCAACGCTTCATCCGGATCGGCGCCATCGCGCGACCGCGCAAACGACGCAGCGTACGCCTCGACGGAATCTGCAAACTCGATCGTTGCCTGCAGCATCGCGGCGGCGAACGCACGATGCAACTTTCCCTGCTGTGAGTCGTAGTCACCCAGGGCCAGCTGGCACTGGGCTCGAATCGCCTTGGCATCACCGATCCCCCTCCACTGCAGTCGGCGCATCATGACTGCCACATCGATCACCCCGCCCGTTCCGTCATCCAATACCTCCAGCGCGCCGTACGACTGTCGCTCGCGGCTCGCACGCGCCTGCTCCACGCCGGCGCGGTTGGATTCACCGACTGCTTGCAGCAACTCATCGAACAAAGCATGATCGAGCGCGATCGCGCGCCTGGCGATCAAGAGATACTGCTCAAAGTGCTTCTTCCGCTCCTTCCCGTTCAGGCGGGCGGCCGCGTCACCCAGCAGCTCCCGCGCGTGCTGCATCAGCCGATTGATTTCGGTGGCGCGCAGCGTCTCGCACGCCGCGAGGTACTTCACATGCGCCGCTTCGACCGCTGGGTACACCGCGTGATAGTCCACATCGTTGTGTTCAAGAAGTTCAGCCAATTGCCCGATCGCAATCGGATCGGCGAACATCTCTGAAGTCCCCTGTGCCAACGCACTTGGAGCGACACCCGCCACACACATCACACATCCAAGGAGGATGGCGACGGGCCCGCGCATCACATCGCGGATCCCAAGCCCATGACTCGGCGCCATGCGCTGATCTGTCCCAGATGCATCATGTTGTGAGCGAGGCACATGAACGAAACGAGTGCGCCGATCGTCGGCGCGCGCTCGACCATGTGCGCAACTGGATTTGGTTTGGCAAACTGTGCGTCCCCCACCGTTGGAAGCAACAACGCAACCCTGTTCCACCCCTTTGTAAAGTGGCTCACAAGTTCATCCTTCGATGGATAGTGGCCCGGCGTCGCAACACATGGTGCACCATTCTTGAAGAGCGGCTCGTAGGTGGATGGAAGCGCGTCCGCTTGCGGATGCCCCATCATCTCGCACACCCACGGAGCGTAGAGCGCGAGATGTCCGATGCAGAAAGCAGGACTATTCAAGTCTGACTTCGGCATGTCCGCGAACTGGTTCGCAGGGATCGACACGAGCAACTTCTCTGCATAACCCATCGACATCTTGAGCGCAGGTGCGAGCGATGATCCCAGCATGGTGGTGGTGGTGATCGTCGTGGAGCAGCACGCGTTCGTCACAGTGGTCATGCAAACAGGGTACCCCGACTCGTGCCCCTCACAACCCGACATATTGCGTGTAAATGCGCCGAGCGTCACCCGATTCGGCCGACCCTCGCACGATGGCGCGACCATCGGCAAAGACCGTGAGCTCAAAGCACGAACCATCGCCGGTGCGTTCACCGCGCAGTTCGCCACGAAGACGCCCGCTCTCGACGGTGAACGATCCATGCGGGGCGAGACGTCCGGCAAGACCTTCCAAGTCCACTTTCTGCACCGTCGCAGGCAAGACCTGCACTGCATTGCGCCCGCAGAGTGTCGTCGTTTGAGAGGCGCGCGATCCATCAAGAAACTCAAACTCACGGCGCACACACGCAGAACAATT
>SIAB01000075.1 GCA_009692015.1 Phycisphaerales bacterium | reverse complement strand
AACCCGCTCGGGTTGGACAAGGGCCTCGATATACCCCATCGTTTGATAGGCCTCGCGGACCGCCTTGATCGACTGCTCAACCTTGTCCTGCGTGTAGTAGTCGCCGGGACGGATGACCATCAATCCAAGTACTTGCTCAGCTTGCAGCACGCGCGGTTGACTCCCAGAGTTCGCATCAGCCGACTGCACCGACACCGACCGCAGCCGATACTGTCGACCCTCGCTGATGACGAAGACCACTTTGGCTTCTTTGCCGCTCGCGGAGATCTCCACCCTTTTGTCGAGCCGCACATCGATGAAACCACGATCGGTGTAGAACTTGACGAGCGCGGCAACATCATCGATCAGCTGTTCTTCGTCGAGATTGCCTGTCGAGAAGATAAAAACCCATGGCTTGGTCTTGATTTGCGCTCCGAGTTGATTGGTGTCGAAGCGATCGTTGCCAGAGAAGACGATTTCCTTGATTCGCACCTGCGGACCTTCGACGATCCGGAAGATGAGGATGCCCGTCTCGGTGAGTCGCGTCTCATCGACCGTGACTTCGATCATGTAATTGCCCCTGGTCCGGTAGAGCTTCTTGATTTTCTCCACCGATCGATCGAGGAGGAAGTCGTCACGGGCTCCACCTGGATAGAGCGCGATGGCGGCGCGGAGTTCCTGGTCCGAGACGACCTTGTTTCCGACGACCTGGATGTCGCGGATGATCGGCTGTTCGATGACGATGTATCGAATGCGCACGGTTCCATCGGCAAGCAGCGTCGCATCCACGGTCACCGCATCAAAGTGACCCAATCGGTAGAGCGTGGCGATGTCATCCTTGACGGCCTTCGCCTCGTAGGGCTGCCCAGTTGCAATCCGCAAATTGTTGCGAACTTCCTGCTCAGTTACCCGGTTCAGTCCCGAAATCACCACCTCGGAGATCGGTCGATCAGCGAGTGCCTCGTCATCCAGATTCGATGTGGCGCCGCAGAACGCAGGAGCGGTCGCTGCCAGCGCGAGGCAGCACGCTGTGCAGGCGAACACGCAAACTGTTGTGATCCTGATTTGCGAAATTGACCATGCAATCCAAGCCGCCATGAGGGGCAGAGGGTACCCATCGAGTCCCGGTTGCGGCGCTGCCCTTGGAGGCGCCCCGTCCGTTAGTCTTGGGTGATGACCCCGACGCTCAAGCGCACTCCCTTCCATGACTTTCATGTTGAGCAGGGGGGGAAGATGGTGGATTTCGCTGGATGGGAAATGCCGCTTCTCTACGGTTCAATCCTCGATGAGCATCGCCACTGCCGCGCGGCGGCTGGCTTCTTTGATGTCTCGCATATGGGACGACTTCGCTTCACAGGCCGGCATGCCCGCAAGTTTCTCGATACCGTCTGCTCGCGGCAGATCTTCGGAATGCAGGTCGGCCAATGCCGTTATGGAATCATCTGCAACGAACAGGGGGGCTGCCTCGACGATGTGATCGTCTACTGCTTCGATGAGTCGGAGTACTTGATGGTCTGCAATGCGTCCAATCGCGCCAAGTTGCTGGCTCATTTCGCCGCCGTGAAGGGCGAGATGGTCTTCAAACTCGAGGACCAGACCGAATCAACCGCGATGGTCGCCCTGCAGGGGCCCAAGGCGATGGAAATCGTCGGCGCACTCTCGCGCGAGATTCCAGCACTCAAGCGATATCGGTTCGTGCAGAAGAGTCTGATCGTTGCGAAATTGATCGTCAGCCGCACTGGTTACACGGGTGAGGATGGAGTGGAGGTGATCCTTGGATCATCGATGGCCCGCGCTGCGATGGGCATGTTCTTGAAGGATGTGAAGAGTCCACAGAGTTCGATTCGTCCCATCGGACTGGCGGCGCGCGACACGCTGCGTATGGAGGCGGGGATGCCGCTCTATGGGCACGAACTCGACGAGCAGACCGATCCCATTTCTGCTGGACTCGCTTTCGCCGTCAAGGTCGACAAGGGAGCTGACGACGAGCGCATCGGTCGCTTCATCGGTCAACACGCCCTCGAAAAAATCGCGGCGGCTGGGCCGGTGCGCAGATTGGTCGGTCTTGGACTCGAAGGGCGGCGCAGTGCGCGGCAAGGCATGGAAGTTCGACAGGGTGGCACGGTTGTCGGACGGATCACCAGCGGGTGCCTCTCGCCCACTTTCGACCGTCCCATCGCCATGGCGTTTGTCGATGCGGCGCTCACCGGTGTCGGAACGAACCTCGAGGTCGATCTCCGCGGAACATCCGTTGGGGCGGTCGTCGAACCGCTTCCATTCCTGCGCACGCTGGCGAAGGTGTGAGCAGCGCCCGCGATCGCAACGGGTCAATAAGGATCGCAGGGAATCATTCAGCGTCGCTTCATTGCGTCGGAACCGGCGCCGCCCTTGGGCTTCCTGGGAACTTGCGAGTACTTGCTTGGGTGCTCGGGGGAGAGCAACTCGCTCAATGGCGCCGGCGTTGCGCCACGGGAACGGCTCGGGTTGGCTGCATGTCCTCCTGGACCTGTCTTGAAGAGCAGCGCCAGCGACTGATTACTCCCGAGCTGCCGCCCGAGTCGCTCAAGTGTTTCGACCTCGATTTGGCGCACCCGTTCGCGGGTCAAACCAACGCGGTTTCCAACTTCATTCAGGGTGAGCGGCTCGGTGCCGTCGAGCCCAAACCGCAGTCGCAGAACCTCTGCTTCGCGCGAGTCAATCGTCTCGAGCAGCCCCATAATGACGCCCAGCAGTTCATTTTCCTCAATCACCTTTGTTGGATTTTTCGAGGTGGTGTCTTCAAACACATCAGCGAAATCTGCGACATCGCCTTCGGAGTTTTGCGTCGTGACCTGATTCGGGGTGTTGTAAGCGCGCAGCGCCCGGCGGATGATCTGCAACTTTCCAAGCGGTACCTGCATCTCGCGGGCGAGTTCCACCAGCGATGGCGGATGCCCCAACTTCTCTTCGAGCATCTTGGAGGCCGACTTGCAGCGACTGATGAGGTCGATCATGTAAGCGGGAATGTGAATCGGCTGGGTCGCGTTGAGGAGCGTTCGCTTGATCGACTGCTTGATCCACCACGATGCATAGGTTGAGAAGCGCGCTCCTTGGGCGGGATCAAATCCTTCGACGGCGCGGATGAGTCCAACATTTCCCTCTTCGATCAGGTCGGGGAGTGAAATTCCGCGGTTCATATATCCCTTGGAAATGGCGATCACCAAACGCAGATTGGCGGTGATCATCCGCTCCTTGGCCGCGGCGTCGTTGTCATTGATGATCGACCAACCGAGCGTCTTCTCCTCGGCAGGAGTGAGTAGCGCGACGAGACTGATCTCGCGCACATACATTTGAATTTCGGATTGCACTTCAGACTTCGCCACGCGAACCTCTCATGGTAGGGTTGCAAGTTACTCCAACGGTCCTCTGTTTCGCAACCGCATCAGCTCGAATTCAGGAATTCTATGGCGACCCCGCCTTCAGGCAATCCCGAGGATGACCTCGCTCCCATCTTGACGCGCTGGGAGTTCTCGAGTGATCAGCCGCAAGTGCGATTTCTTGATGGAATTGATGGATCGCGCCGAATTCAGATCCGACTCGAGGCGGGAATCTTGCAATTTGAGGGCGTCGGAAGACCCGATGGACTTCGTCCTCAAGGCGGTGATTCCTGGCTCGAGGTGTTGCGCACCTGCGCCATTCGCCTCACGGTATCGCAGTGCGAGGCGCTTCGCAGAGAGCTGATGCTCTACCACCAGCGCGCCGCCGCACTCTTCATCTTGCAGGAATTCGACGCCGCTCGCCGCGACTGTCAACACAATCTTGAGGCGATTGCGCTCGTGCGCGCCCATGCAGAATCGAAGGTCGATCTCGGTTCATTCGAGTTGATCCGGGTGGCCGCAGTGCTGATGGGCACGCGCGCAGAAGCAAGCGCGTGTGTCCGAAGGCGCGATACGCAGGGAGCACTCGCGGCGATTGATCGCGGTCTGGCGGGGTTACACGCCCCGCATACGGCATCGCCGCAGTTGCACCGCGACGATCCGCCCGCGGATTCAGCGGAGGCGGACATGCTTCGTGCGATGCGCGACGCGCTGGTCCCAAAACTTCCTTCGAGCCAGCGGGTCGATCTCGAAGTTCGATTGCAGCGAGCACTTCGGTTTGAAAACTACAAACTCGCTGCAATCCTGCGCAACGAACTGCGACAGATTGGCGACTAGTTCGATTCGCCCTCTGCCGCTCTCGCGAGTCCTTCAATCGTGCTGCGAAATGGTTCGCCTCCCAGTGTGGAGTCGAACGACCGAAGTCGGGCGATTTTGGCCTGGAGTGGTTCTCCGCCACGGCCTGTTGCCTGGGCGATTTCGAGTTGAATCGCCTGTCCGATCCACCACTCGCGCGTTCCCTGCTTGGCACGCGTGGCGAGATCGCGCGCCGCCGCCATTGCTCCAACTCGCAGCGCATCGCGGCGGGGCAAGTCTGCGGCCTCGGCGGCAGCGCGCTGCGCGGCAGCAAGAGTTTGGGCGAGTCTGCAGTAATCATGGAGCGTTGCGTTGGATGCGCGGGCGACAGTCTGCGCGCGCTCGGCGGCGCTCACCCAGGCGTGAGCTCCTGCGGCCGCATCGGCGGCGAGACGATCGAGTGCATCAACAGCGCGGGGTGAGTCGCTTGTTACGGCCGGGTGCAGTTGTTCCCAAACAACCACGGCATCGAGCGCAGCAGAGGCCGTGGTGATCGCCGCTGGATCGCCGGCAGCTTCGAGCGCGGTCGCAACTTCGACCTGCCGCTGCATGAACCGCAGCAGCGATTCGCGAGCGATCGATCGTGATCCAGACACAAGAGCGGCCGGTAAATCTCGCAACTCTGCATCGAAGGCCAGCGCCGGTGCCGCTGCGAGTGCGGCGCGCTGAAGTCGAAGGCGCAGAATCGCTTGGGCGTCGTGACTCGTCCATTCCTTCCACGCGTCTCTCGTGGGTGGGGCGGTCGCGAGCAAGAACGGCGCGGAGCCTGTGTTCAACAAGTCCGCGGCGATACGCGCCTGCTGCAGGGCTGCCGTCACGCGCGAGCCTGGGTCAAAGCCGGCGCGTGTAGCGATGGCACTCATCTCTTCGATGCGTGCCGCCGATTGGGTGAACGATTTCGAGTCGTCTTGAGAAGCCCCATCCGCGGCAGCGAGCACTGCTTCGACGCGCCGCCGAACGCGCAGTGATTCCAATTGCGCAGCAGAGCGCGAACGAGAGGGGAGTTCCGCATAGCGGTTGCAGGCCAGTTCGAGCGTTGCTTCGAGAGCGTCGAGGCGCTGGTCTGGGTTGGCCGCATCGAGGGCGAGCTCAATGCTGAGGGCCGCATCCATCGCGTTGATCGAAGTTGACTCGTGTGGAACGCACCGCGCAAACTGGCGGTAGTCATCGGCGGCGCGTCCCCAATCTCCGGCGGCAGCGTGGATTTCTGACAACACCACGATCGCGGCGGCCTGTGCGTGCATGTCGGCGGCCTGATCTGCGAATTGCCGCAACGCCGCCAACGCCTCAAGGTTTTGCGGATCGGTCAAGAGGCGGTCGCGCGCCAGGGCAATTGCGGCGAGCGGTGGTGGCGAACCATAGATCGCCTGTCCGCGCAGGGCGCAGGCGATTCGCTCGAGGACCGCACGGCGCACCCCGGCAAGCTCGATTGGACTCGCCGAGAGAACGACCGCAATCCAGGCATTGAGCACGAGTTCTTCAGAGGGCGACCTTCCCAAGAAAACGCTGGTGCGCACGAAGGCATCGGCAACGAGCAGGCGGATCGCGGTCGGCAATCCATTGGCCGCCCAGAGCGCGCTCAACTGATGCAGTGCCGCAGAGCCCTTGTGCTCGCGGATGAGGCAATCGGCGACGAGGATTCGACTCAGGACGGTCAAGATCAAATCGTTGCGCACCACCGCGCGCGCAGCGGCGAATTGCGCTTCTGCTGTTCGCACTGCAACTGCCGCCGCTGCCACTTCGACGAGATCTGCTTCGGGTCGAAGTCGCGTTGGAATCGCTTCACGCAACTGATCGATCTTCTGGAGCAGCGCCGTCGCTTGGCTCTGTCGCTCGGCCTCGATCACTGGATCATGCGTCGATCGGTCGATCGCGAGTCGCAGCGCGGCGACGGCGATCTCAAGAAATGGGCGCGTTGCGTGGGCGTCATCATCGAGACGCTGCGAGAGGAGCGAGCCAACTGGTACTGCGCTGCCATCGAGTGCCTGCGCGGCCGCTGATGCCAATTGCAACGCGGCGGCGACGCGATCAAGCGAGGCATCCGCCCGATGTTCATGGGTGTGGTCTGCGGATCCCGCGATGGCCTCGGCGCCGCCATCGAGTGCCAAGAATCCAAGCACCAGCTCATCTTCCGCGGTGTCGCTGAACCAGAGCACCCGCCGCGGGTCGGCTGGTCGTGCCGCGCAGAGCTCGCTGCGCACGCGGCGGAGCTGCTCCAGTGCCGCAAGACGTTGCAGATAGGGAGTGGCAGGACTCATGAGCGTCATCCGAGAGAGCGCAATCGCTCGCAGCGCGGGAGTCGCCGTGTCCGCGGCAGACGCGGAGGGTTCTGATGCTTCAAGATCCGTGAAGGCGCGGGTCAGTCCCAAGGTGGCAATTCCCCGCAGAAAGTCCTCCTCGCGCAGCGCGTCACGCGTCGAGTCCGCGCCCGCCGACCCAAACGACCTTGCAGGCGCGCCCCCAAGAAGCGTGGTGGCGGCGATGAGCATGATCTGCCAACAAATCATGATGGGAATCTCATGTCTGGAACTTCGCGTCCGCCGAGGGAGCGAATCCGATGTTCTGGAAACCGGCGCGCACTGCGGCATTGAATCCCTCGACGGCGTGCTGCCACTGCGTGGCCGCCGTCGGGACAATAAGGATCGGGTGGGCCGATTCGAAGAGTCCATCCGCGGCGCCTGGGCGCCTTCTCAGTTTTTCCATCGCCATCGCCAAGGCATCAAAGTCACCGACCGATTGCGCGATGCCATCTCCCTTCAATTCGATGGTGCATTGTTCGTCCGCGCCAGCCCGCAGAATCACTTGCAGGGGCGCATCCTGCAGCGCCAGAGGATCGGCGCTCGCTCCACGGGCTGGAAGATCAAGTTGATAGACGGCTTCTCCGCGCTCGAATCGCACGGTGCAGACGAAGAACACCAGCAACAAGAAGACGACATCGATCATCGGCGTCATCGCCAACTGCAGTCGGAATCCATTGGCGGCTCTTAGCCTATTCATGCGCAACGCCCTTGACCTCAAGCGCACAGACCCGCACCGTGAGATGTCCCAAGCCTGCTTGCGTGGCTGCTTGGGCGATGGCGTGCAATGTCGGTTCGACCGCCGCGTATCGAAGCGATCGATCGGCGCGAACATCGACAGGCAACGCGGGATCAAGGCGAATGCGCTGCGCAATCGCCAGGGTCAAATCGCGTTGGCCGGCGTCGCCCGGCGCGAATCGGCGCGATCCAAGTGAGACGACTGTCTTGTCTCCCTCAACCATAAGATTGACCGTCAACCGGGGCTGCGCTCGCGCAGGTGTCATCGCGGGATGGTCCGGTTGGGGCAGATTGATCGGCGGAGTCTGCTCGCCGCTCATTCGCGTAACGAGAATGAAGAAGACGATCAACAGGAACGCCAAGTCAATGAGTGGCGTCAGATTTGAATCGATGCGCGCAGTGCCTCGGGCGTAGAGCAAACTCAAGGATTCGCGCCTCGCACCGCGATCTGCGCCGTAGCGCGCAGGGTCACTTCCAGCGCTTCGGCGATCAGTGCATCGATCCCGTTGCGAACGGTTGCGTACACCAGGAGCGCTGGGATCGCCACGACCAGTCCCCAGAATGTGGTGACCAGCGCGGTGCCGATTCCACCGGCGAGCAGCGCCGGGTCCGCTTGCCCACCTGTTGCCGCAACGGTCTGAAACGCGACGATCATTCCATACACCGTTCCAAAGAGTCCGATCATTGGACTGACTTGCGCCAAGACATTGAGAATCTCGATCGAGCGAAATCGCCGTGCCGCGCACTCCTCAGCGGTCTGTTCCGCCGCATCCACCGCCCCCGAACGCCCCAGTGGAAGTGTGTCGATCGCCGCGAGGGCGATCTTTGCAAAGTCGCTGCCGCTGGCCGCCGCGATCGCGCGCGCATCTTGGGCGCTTCCGGTTGTCGCCGTGCGAAGAAAGGACTCAGCCATCGCAGCAGGCAGAATGACTCTGCGGCGATGGGACATGAGTGCAGCGGCGATGAGCCCAATGCTCAGGATGCTCATGGCGATGAGCACCCAGATCATCACGCTGCCGATCCACTCGACTTGTTGTGAGCCATCGGGAAGTGTGCTTGAAGAAAGAAAGAAGATGCGGGCCGCATCGGCAGTTGTCGCGAGTGTGGTGGGAGTGTTCATGGGTTTGGTTTGCTTGTGGAGGGTGAACTGGCTGTCGCGCGGAGTACCGATTCGGCCCGCGCTTCGATCGAGTCAAGTCCGAAGGCACGCGCGCTGCTGCGCGCTGCGCGGGCGAGTTGGGAGGCGGCGAAGAGATCGCGATCGGTCAGCAAACTCACTTCAGCGGCGCTGACGAGGGCGACCGCCGACGCGCGGTGCATCGGTTCTCCAAGACCAATTCGCAGGAGTTGCGTCCGCGCGGCTGCGACGGCACCCGATTTCAAGAGCGCGATCGCGCCGTCGAGGCGCTTCGTGGTTTCGTCCGCCTTGTCGGTTGCCGAGAATTCGTCGGATGCCAGGATGTCCGCAAGTCGTCCGATGAATCGATAGGCACCCGGTCCACCGTGATCTTTGGCGATCGACTCCAAGACCCCCAGCGGCTCCGCCTCCATCAAGTGAACACAGGCAATCTGCACCCGGCGCCGCCCAGTTCTCGCATCGCGCGGATTGAGCGATTCGAGCTTGGTGAGCAATTCATCTCGATCCGAAGGGCGATCCACAACGCTCATGAGTCC
>SIAB01000074.1 GCA_009692015.1 Phycisphaerales bacterium | reverse complement strand
TCGGTCGTAATGATCATGAGTCGGCTGATCGCCCGATCGACCGCGATGACCGAGGTTCGCACGATTCCCCACTCTTCTTCGGTAGGCGCCGCAGGAATTGCTGGATCACTGCCACCACTCATTCCACCATCGGATGGAAGTCCACCACCAGTTCCAGTCCCAGTTGTGGTGATGTCAGGGTCATACAGCCCAGCGCCTGGTGCCGCCGCGGTTGGGGCAACAAGTGTTGCGACCCCAACGGTGCCACCGGCGATCGCGTCGGCGTTCGATGTCCAGCCGAAAACCTCTGACGCAATGGCTGTGGAAAAGGTCCCGCCGGACACATTGTGACTGCTGCCAAGCGTTGCTCTTGTTCCATCGAGGCTGACGGTGACTTGCTCTCCGAGGCCTTGCGCGGCACGCGCGTTCGTGTTCCAGAGATCGGTTGCGGTCATGTCCCAATCGCCGGGTCCAGTCCGCGTGAAGCAAAATCCAGCTCCCGAGTTGGTGCCTCCGCCGACGGGATCAATCTCATATCCAGGTGTGCCGACGATCAGTTGGTTGCCATCCAATTCGCCGGCTGCAGCGAGTGCAATCGAATAACCAAATGCGTTTCCAGAGTTTGCATCCCGGGCATAGACAACCCCGTCCTCTGCCCACTCAGCGCCAACGAGCCGAAAAATGTGAGCCGAACCCTCGTTGATAAAGGTATCCCCATCGCTTGTGAGATCCGCGCCAGGCGCACCAACGGCAATCGTGTGACCAACAATTGAGATGGAACTTCCAAACCCATCATTGGCGACCGGCACAGGTCGTTGGAGAACTCTTGGAATTGTTGTCCAACCTCCGCTTGGCGCGCGTTCGAAGACATACGCCGCGCCGGCGTTCAGAATGTCCTCGATGTCGGCAACTTGTGCGCCAACCACGATGAAGGGTCCGTCGATGGCAACGCGCGTTCCGAATTGATCGTGACCGACGACATCCTCTGAAATGAGAGAGGCAACCTCAGTAAATGTGTTGCCATTCCCTTCGAACACATGGGCTCCACCCTGATTCGCGACGCCGCGATAGGGCGAGCCGACCGCGATGCGCGTGTCCGTGGCACCGGCGCCTACAACATCCACGGCGACCGATCCTCCGAAGAAGGCAATCTGTTCGCCGCTCAATGCTTTGAGGCGCTTGTCCGCATCGCGCACCGGCGCACCATCAAAGGTCAGGCTGTCCCGCAGGACTCCCCACTTTCCATCCGCAGCTTTCTGAAAAACATACGCACCACCCGCCATCGTGGGCGCGAGCGCGGGCGTGACCACCGGCGCGCCCACGACGATCGTTTCGTTGCTCACGGCCACCGACCAACCGAACAATGCCAGTCCTGGCGAACTCGCCGCAACGGGCACACCGCCAGCTGCGAAGGTGAGCTTGGGTGGGCAGACGAGTCGCTGAACAAACGTCCAGGCGTGTTGGACCTTCAGGTATTCGAAAATGTAAACCGCACCGATTGCGGGCGAGCCGTCGACCCATGCGTCGGAAGCTCCGACCACCAGGATGGTCCCCGCTTCATTCATTGCGCACGATCCGCCGAACCGGTCCAACTGATTTCCCGCGACAGCTGGAATCGCGTGCATGATCTGCGGCAACACCTGCCAATTCAAAGCGACGAGCGGACTTGGTGCTGATGAGCGATCGCCTTTGCCCTCTGTGCGGGCGATCGATCCGCCTCTTCGATTCGAAGAGGACTGAGCGTCGGCTGAGTGGACTGTCGCAAAGAGCGCGCCGGCGGTGATCGTGCTCATCACAAGTGCGGTGCGCAACGAGCCGGCGGACGAGGTCATGTGGTTCATCATCTTCATCGTGTTACGACTCCGAATCAGCGCAAGTTCAGGCAGCGTTTTCGTTTGTATAGGCGAGCCGAGACGCTGGAATTGTCGCAGAAAGTAGCGTTTCCTGACCGAACGGGACCGTGCAGATTTCAAGCGTACCACCGAGCGACTCCGCAGTCGCGGCAGATAATCCAATTGCAGCATCTGCGCTAGGCACGAGCCGTCGATTCGCGCCATCCAAGACATGCAACCGCACCAACATCCCATCGAGCCGGGCGCAAATCGCCACCTCGGCGGCGTCCGCGAAAGACTCCCCATCGGCCTGCGCGAGCGCATAGGCGTCAACGGCCCTGCGCAGCATGCCAAAGAGCACCGTCGCCAGCGGTCCGGCGGTCAATCCCCCCACAGAAAGATCGATTTCGATTCGGAATCGAACCCCCACAATCTCAGCCTGTGGCATCACCGAACGGACAACATCAAGGATTTCCGAGGCGATCGTTGGGGTACCGCCCCGAGCGCCGCGTTCCAATCCAAAGAGAAAACTCGGCGATGCGATGCGCTGGTCGTCGCCCCGGTCGCGATCGAGGTCAGCACAGAGTCCGTCGTCCACGGGTCGTTGACAACTTCCAAGGTGAAGCTGCGCGGCCCAATCGGTTGTGCGAATGGTCTCTTTCCTTGCCTCAATGCCTCTGTCTGGGTTGATCATTCCGCCTCCTATCCACCAATCATCAGATTCCGAAGTCATGGTGCAAGTGGATCGCCCAATAATGCCACTCAATTGAGGAAGATTTCAAAGTCCCCCCCTTTTTTCTTCAGCCCGGCAGCGTCAGGCAGGGACGCGCGCGTCAGCGGTGAGGGTCTCAACCGCATTCTTGACGATCGAATCGGGGTTGATCCCCTCAGCTTCGCCCTCAAAGTTGATCAGCATGCGATGGCGCAGCGCCGGCAGCGCGCACTTCTGAATGTCCTCAACCGAGACATGACTGCGCCCGGCAAGCAGTGCATAGACCTTCGCCCCCAGCGCCAGCGTCTGCGCCGCGCGGGGGCTCGCCCCAAATCGCAAGTATCGATTGGTCATCGGCGTGGCGAATTGCCCCTGGGGATGGGTCGAAAGCACCAGCCGAACTGCGTAATCCTGCACATGCGGCGCGATTTTGACATGCCGCACCAACTTCTGATGGGCCAGGATGGCGGTGGCGTCGAGCACCCGTTCAATCGTCGCCTGCTCGCCGGCCGTGGTTCGATTCAAAATTTCAGACAATTCTTCACGAGTCGAGTACCCCACCTCGAGCTTGAAGAAAAAGCGATCAAGCTGCGCCTCGGGCAGGGGATAGGTTCCCTCTTGCTCGATTGGATTCTGGGTCGCCATCACCAAGAACGGTTTTTCGAGAATGTGCGTTGTGCCACCGACTGTCACGCTTCGTTCTTGCATTGCCTCGAGCAGCGACGACTGGGTCTTTGGTGTGGCGCGATTGATTTCGTCGGCCAGCAGGATCTGGGTGAAGACCGGTCCCTTGCGAAACTGAAAGTCGCGACCGCCATCGCGCTCCACAACGATCGTCGTGCCGGTGACATCGGCGGGCATCAAGTCGGGTGTGAATTGAATGCGATTGAAGTTCAGAGAGAGCGCTTGCGAGAGGGAGCGCACCAGCAGCGTCTTGCCAAGTCCTGGCACACCTTCCAAGAGGGCATGACCGTTGGCGAAGAGCGCCACGAGCACGCCATCGACCACTTCGTTGTGACCGACGACCGCCTTCTGAATCTCCTTCTTCACCCCGGCGAAGTCAGACTGAAAACGCGCTACGTGTTGTTCGATGGTCGCTCTGTTGGTTTCGCCCATTGCAACCCATACTAGCTGCGCCCACTCGCCCAGTCGGTCGCTATGCTCGCGCCGCTGGTCGTTGTTCTCCAGCGCGATACGAGTTGGAGGAATGCGGTGCAAATCCGCAGCGATCGCGTCACCGTGAGCGTCGAGTCGGGTCTGTCCCACTTCGCGCAAGCCGGGTCGACCAACTCGAATCGCCTTCGTGTGTCGTTGTTGCCCGTTCCATTCCCTGGACCCTGCGCGAAACAGGTGTTCGCATTACAAGGAAACCTATTCATGTTCATTTCGCGATTCACAGGGAGCGCTGCGGTGCTCGTGCTGTCCACCACCGCCAACGCCGCGATCATCGGCTCGTTCTCCGTCGGCGCAGGTGCCAACTCTGCATCCATCCAGATCGACCAGGAGGATGGCGACGGCTATCTCTTCACCGTTTCGTGGGATGCTGCGGGATACACCAGCTGGGATGCGCTGCTCGAAATCGACTCGTCGCTCGATTCATTCGCGATGACTTACGACACCTACAGTTGGGGAGTCTTCCTGACCGGTCTCACGATTGATGGCGACACCGACTTCGGAACCGGCGACCTCTGGCCTCTCGAAAACTATTGGCACTTCTGGGTCAAGGATTCTGGCGCGTGGGATCAGGCAGCGTTTGGAGCAAGTGATCGCCCGCTCTTTCATGGAGCGAGTGACGCTTGGACATTTGGCTCGCCCACGCCACCGCAGGGAGTGCCCGCTCCAGGCGCGCTCGCGCTCAGCCTTTCTTTACTTCCAGTTTTTCGAGGACGCCGTCGATCAGACCGTACTTCAGCATCTCTGCTGAAGTGAGCCACATATTCCGCTCGCAGTCTTCGGCGATCTTCTCCTTCGTCTGCCCCGTTTGCGCCGCATAGATGCTGTAGAGCTGATCGCGCAATCGCAAGATGTGCCGCGCCTCGATTTCGAGGTCGGTCGCTTGCCCTTCGAGGACTCCGCTGAGCAGCGGCTGATGCATCAAGTTCTCTGCATTTGGCAGGGCGAATCGTCGACCCTTCGCTCCGCAGCAGGCGATCACGCTTCCCATGCTCGCCGCCTGTCCGATGATGTAGGTCGCAACAGGGCAGGGCAAGAAGCGGATCGTGTCCACGATTCCCAGTCCGGCTGTCACGCTGCCGCCTGGACTATTGACATAGAGCGAGATCTCGCTCTTGGCATCCTCGTTGGCAAGAAAGAGCAACTGTGCCACCACCAGGTTTGCCATCCCATCGGAAACCTGCCCGCCGATGAAAATGATTCGGTCATTCAGGAGGCGCGAGTAGATGTCGTAGGCGCGTTCGCCACGACCCGTTTTTTCAATCACGATTGGAATGATGCTCATAAGTCAATCCTTGCAGATGGTTGGAGAGGGAAGTCGTTCCACGATCCGATCAATCAGCCCGTAGGCCAGCATCTCGGAAGCGTTGAGCCAGAGGTCGCGGTCACAGTCACGACCAATTTGTTCTGCGGTCTTGCCGGTTGCCTCGGCGTAGATCGCGTTGCATTGTTCTTCGAGCCGCAGCATCCGCCGCGCCTCGATTTCGAGATCCGTTGCCTGCCCTTCGATCTCATCGAAGTAACGCCCTTGATGCATCAGGTTCCAGGCGTGAGGGAGCGCAAATCGTTGACCCTTCGTTCCGCAGCAGGCGATCACACTCATCATGCTCGGCGCAGACCCAACGATGTAGGTTGCAACGGCACAGGGCATCAGCCGCATGGTGTCGAGAATCGCCAGCCCATCGCTCACGCTTCCCCCTTGACCATTGATGTAGATGCTCACCGGAGCGTCGGGCTTGTCGTTGGCAAGAAAGAGCAACTGCGCCACGATCGAATTCGCCATCTCCGCCTCGACTTCCCCAGAGCACATGATGATGCGATCCGCGAGCAGGCGCGAGATGATGTCAAACTCGCGCTCGGAATAACCCGACGAGTCAATGACATGTGGCACCAGCAGAGGTTCGTCTTCCATCACGGTCATCTTGGATCACTTTTTCGTCTTGTCGGGGAACGCCGCAACTTCATCGACGAGTCCATATGCCTTGGCTTCAACTGCCGTGAAATACTTGTCGCGCTCGCCGTCCTTCGCCACCTGCTCGACCGATTGCTTGGTGTGGCGCGCGATGATCTCGTTGAGCAGGCGCTTGGACTTGAGAATCTGATCGGCCTGAATCTGAATGTCCGTGGTCTGTCCAGTCACACCGCCGTAGGGTTGGTGGATCATCACCTTGGCATGCGGAAGAATGGTGCGCTTTCCGGATTGTCCTGCAGCGAGCAACACCGCGCCACCCGAATAGGCGCGGCCGATGCAGGTGGTCGCCACTTCGCTACTGATGAACTGCATGGTGTCATAAATCGCCAGTGTGTCATCAACCGATCCACCGGGACTATTGATGTAGAAGTTGATGTCCTGGCCCTTTTTCTGGTTCTCCAGGTAGAGCATTTGCATCATCACGCGGGCAGCTGTGGCGTGATTGATCTCACCCACCAGAAAAACCACTCGGTTTTCGAGCAGCAATTCGTCGATGGTCATCTCACGGGTGCGCTGGTAATTGGTTGAGATGCGGGCGTCCACACCAGAACGATCAGATGGAATCTGCATAAGGCGGGCAAGGATAGAGAGGATCCAATTAGTATGGAGTCGTGACCAAGCAGGGACCCGATGCGAGCCACCGAATCGTCGTCCTGCACGGCAAAGACTCGTTCCTGCGGCTCGAGTGGACGCACCGCTTGCGGGCAGCGCTGGAGGCGAAGCACACCCGGGTCGATGAATTCTCACTCGATGGCGCCACGGCGTCGCTCGCGGCGGTGCTCGATGAGCTTCGTTCCTATGGGTTGATTGCATCGCACAAGTTGGTGATCGTTGAAAACGCCGATGTCTTTTTCGGATCAGAGGATCGCCGCCGCGCGATGGAGCGATACGCCGAAGCCCCGATGGACGAGGCAACCTTGCTCCTGCGCTCGCAGAACTGGCGTCCTGGCAACTTTGACAAACTCGTCGCCAAGTGCGGGCTGGTGCTGAAATGCGACTCTCCGCCGGATGGCGATGCGGCACGATGGTGCGTCGGTCGCGCCGCGAAGGAGCACAAGATCCCCGTCGACCCTGACGCCGCGGTCCTGCTAGTGGAGCGCGTTGGGAACGAACTCGCTCGGCTCGATTCAGAGCTCGCCAAGCTCGCGGTCTCGGCCCTTTCGGTAGGTAGCGGGTCGATCACCCGAGCCATCGTGGTTGATCTCGTGGGCGCGAGCCGCCAAGAGCAAGCCTGGGAAATTCAGGAGGCGATCCTGAGCGGCGACGCTGGGCGTGCCGCGTCAAAGGTCACCGAGTTACTGCGGATTTCTAGGGCTCCTGAAGTCATGGTGGCCTGGGCTGCGATCGATCTCTCTCGCAAAATCCACGCCGCGGCCGTGCTGGTGCGCCGGGGAGTATCGGATGCTCAGATCACCCGCGACCTTCGCCTGTGGGGTGAATCAACCGGTCCAATTCTTCGGGCGGCGCGGACAATCGGCGAGGAGGCCGCTGCAGAACTCTTTCACGGCGCAATTCATGCCGATTTCCGCATGAAAACCGGTGGAGCGCCAGATCCAGAGCGGTTGCTTGTTGGCCTCGCAGCGCTCTTTGCCGTGGCAATTCGGTCCAATCTTGCTTCAAAGCGGTGAAAATTTTCAGTCCGATAACTGGTTATGAAACGCAATTCAAGGCAATAGAACGGCGATATGCCGCCTTGGTGCATCAGAAACCGCTTTCGGGACTAGACATGTTTTAAGCATCGCCTTATAGTTCTGCCTTCAGTTTTCGCCCTGCAATGGTCGATACTGAAAAATCTGAATCGTCCCTCGTCAACGTGGCGGGGGGTTACGAACTCAGATGTCACAAAAGGGTTCACCAATCGCGTCTCGTATCAAGAACGGTGAATTTCAAAACAGGAGCACAGTTACACATGACACTTACTAAGTATGTTGGCATTCTCGCCAGCGGTCTCGCCCTCACCGGCGCGGCATCTGCGCAAGGCAACAACGACGCCATGAGCGAAATGGCTCAAATCAAGGCGGAACTCGCAACTCTCAAGGCACAGAATGGCGACAATTGGCTCACAGCAGAGCGCGCCGATGTGATCAAGACACTCGTCAAGGATGTCCTCGCGGACTCCGAGACACGCACAAGCCTTCAGGGCTCGGGCGCGACTTCGGGCTACAACAACGGATTCTTCATCTCCAGCGCTGATGGCAACTTCAAGCTGCAGATGAATGTCCTCGAGCAAGTTCGCTGGACTTTGAACAATCAACCCGGTGGCAACATCAGCTCAACGGCCGAAGCGAGCAACCAATGGGGCTTCGAGAATCGTCGCACCGAGATGACATTCTCTGGAAATGTCGTTGACCCAAGCTGGACCTACATGGTTCGCACGAACTACGGTTCGTCAATCGATCCATACACCGCAACTCCTGACGTGATTGTTCTCCAGGACGCCTGGGCTGCGAAGGACTTCGGCAACGGATTCGGCCTCAAGGTCGGTCAGTTCAAGAGCCCATTCATGGCTGAGTCACTTCGCAACGATGGCGCGCAGCTCTCTGCTGAGCGTTCAGTTGTTGATTACTACTTCTCTGGTGGTTATGTGCAGGGTCTTGCACTGAGCTATTCGTCGGATCAATTCCGCGCGACTGGTTCATACAACAACGGTCCTCGCGGCGCCAACGGTGGCTGGGGTGCCACTGGCACAGAGAGCATCTCGGTCGCTGGACGCGCTGAATTCAAGGCATCTGGAAGCTGGGGTCAATTCGACTCAGAGTCATCGGCAAAGAGCGATGAGTCTGGCTTGCTCATCGGTGCTGCGCTTCAGTACTACAACAACCGCAACGCGACCAACCAGTTTACATCCAGCCCAGCGTCCGCAGTTTATGCCGATTCACGCACAGGAATCGACTGGACTGTTGATGCGACCTATAAGTCGGGCGGAATGAGTTTGAGCGCAGCATTCGTTGGTGCACAAACAACGACGGCGCAGACTTCAACCAAGTCAGACGATTACGGAATGGTTGTTCAGGGTGGCTACCACTTCACCGACAGCCTCGAGGCTTTCGGACGCTGGGAGTGGGTTAATGTCGCCCACGCTGCGAACAATGTCGGCTCACCCCCGAACTCGAACGACGCGACCGATGTCAACAACATCCTCACCTTCGGTGTGAATGCCTATGTGTCGACCAACATCAAGTGGACGACCCAGGTCGGCATGTCACTGTCTGACATGGGAACTGCTGGCTTCAGCGGCGCTGGATGGCGGGCTGACAACAACACTGCTGCCAGTGATCAGTTCAACATCATCTCGCAGCTTCAGGTCAGCTTCTAAGTTGACAGGATCCTGAATGATGTTTGTTGTTGATTGGAGCAATCTCCAGTCAACTTGATAGAGACGCAAGGGGCCGATCCGCAAGGGTCGGCCCTTTTTCATTTGTGTATGGCATCGCCCAGCCTCTCGCTTCGCCCGTTACTATTGCGACTCAAGCATGGTGCTGATCTACACAATCATCGGGAAGTGCTTGTTGTCAGTTGTTGTCGCACAGACCGCAACGACGGAGCAGCAAGGTCGTCAAATCGACGACATGGCTCGCCGACTCGAAGCACTCGAAAAGCGCAACGCAGACTTGCAGGGGCAAGTCGTCGAACTCAAAGCGAAGACTGGCGACGAGTGGCTCACTGAAGAACGCGCGGCAGAAGTGCGGGCGCTTGTGCAAGATGTCTTGTCCG
>SIAB01000073.1 GCA_009692015.1 Phycisphaerales bacterium | reverse complement strand
TCAAGGATTGGCTTGACTGCGAATCGCACGGCCTCGCTCCACCGTTCGCTCTTTGGTTTTTCTTTCGCGGCTTCGACTGGCTTTCGAGATCGACGGGGTGCGGGCGCTGGCTCTGCGGTGGGTGCTGGCTCTGCGGCGGGCGCTGGTTCGACGACGGGCGCGGGCTCTGCTGTGGGCGCGGGTTCTGCTGTGGGTGCGGGCTCTGCTGTGGGCGCGGGTTCTGCTGTGGGCGCGGGTTCTGCTGTGGGCGCGGGTTCTGCTGTGGGTGCGGGTTCGACGACGGGCGCTGGGTCTGCTGTGGGCGCGGGCTCGACGACGGGCGCTGGGTCTGCTGTGGGCGCGGGCTCTGCTGTGGGTGCGGGCTCGACGACGGGCGCGGGTTCGACGACGGGCGCGGGTTCGACGACGACTGGAGCAGGCTGCTTCTCGAGCACCTTGGCCGTCGCTGCAACTTCTTCGCGCGTTGTTAAGACCGTCGCGGCCACGATCGACTCGCCTCCGCCTGCGTCGGTGGTGAAGTAGAGAGTCTGTCCATCTGGACTCCAGGCGATCTCATGTTCGCGCGCGATCGCGCTGGTCACCCGCCGCGCGGAGTACTTCCCTTCGATTGGCTTGATCCACACATCACCAAATGCAACCAGCGCGGCGCTCTTGCCGTCCGGATTCAACGCCACCTCGGTGATCGCGCCAGCAAGCGACTTCACTTCGTCGGTGTCGAACGAGTCGTCGGGTGCGGTGAGCGCCAGCGCAACTGGAAGCGCGCCGGGTCTGTCGAGATCGAGCCGATAGAGCGTATTCCACACGGTGAAGAAGGCGCGCCGACCATCTCGGCTCACCGAGAGATCCTTTACATCTTGCCCATCGAATGCAGTCAAGCGCCGCGCCGCGGCGCCCGCCTTGGCCTCCTGCGCGAAGATGTTCACGGTGTTGAGGTCGCGGTCCGAGAGAAACAGAAAACTCGAATCGCTGCGCCACTGCGCCCAGCCATCGTTGCCTTGAAAGTCGGTGAGTTGCACGAAGGCTCGCTCGGCCGGCGCGTTGGGGTCGTAGGACCAGACATCGCAGTTGTCGCTGCCGCGATAACCGCGCCGCGACCAATCACTTCCTCCACGCTCGAAAAGATAACGCGTGCCATCGGGCGAGAGAACCGCGGCGCGACCAAAGCCGCCGTGACGGCGAATCGGCTCGCCGCCCGTCATCGGCACAAAGTATGGCCGCGGCGCGCGAAAGAGATCGTTCTCGATCGAGGCAGAAAAGTCGAGCGCTGGATCACCACGCGGCGTGCGACCGAATCCCGAGAGGCTCAGTGCTTCGTCCGAGTTCGTCACGCGGCGAAGCGATCCACCAGATGGATCGACCGTGAAGAGATTGCGCCCGCCATCGCGGGTGCTCTCGAAGGCGATCATCGATCCATCATCACTCCAGGCACTGCGCGATTCATCCGCGGGATGGCTGGTGAGTCGTGTCGCTGCGCCACCTTCGGCTGGCGCTTTCCACAGATCTCCACGCCAGGTGAAGGTGACAAAGTTGCCGTCGGGACTTGCCGCGGGAAGTCGTGGCAGGTCGATCTCCGCGCCATATGCGAACGATGAAGCAAGAGCAACAACACAGTTGGCGTGGATCCAGTTCATGCCATTACTCTAACCGCCGCGCCACTTCGATCGCGCAGCGATCCGCCCAGTTTGGGGCTAATCTGCGGGACTCATGCGAACCGAATCACTCTCGTTCTTGCGGCGATTGCTCGACACACCAAGCCCATCTGGATTTGAACACGATGGCCAACGACTCTGGCTTGAGTATGTCAAGCCCTTTGCCACGCGCACTTGGTCGGATGCCTACGGAAATTGTTTTGCCGAGCTTCTTCCGGCAGGATCGAGGGCGCCGTGCCAGCGGACCGTGGCAGTCTGCGGCCACGCCGACGAGATCGGCTTGATGGTCAATCATGTCGATGCCCAGGGATTCGTTTATTGCAAGTCAATCGGCGGCATTGACTCGGGATCGATCGTCGGCAAGCGGATCCAGTTTCGCTCGACTGTTGCCGGCGTGACCGAGCCAGTCATCGGCCTGGTGGGCGCGACGGCGATCCACTTGCAGGACAAGGATGCGAGTGCCAAGGTTCGCAAGGTGCATGAACTATTTATCGATATCGGCAGCAAGGATCAGGCTGCGACCATGGCCCGCTTGAATCTGGGAGATGCTGGGGTGTTCCTTGACACAAGTCTGATGCTGAGCGATGAACTTATCGTCGCGCGCGCACTCGACAATCGAATCGGAACATTCGTTGCTGCCGAGACACTACGCCTCGCTGCGGAGCACGCTGATTCGCTGCTGGTTCGAGTCGTCGCCGTGAGCACCGTGCAAGAAGAGGTTGGATGCCGCGGCGCGGCGATGATCGCCGAGAGCCTGCGGCCGGACATCGCCCTCGTGACCGATGTCGGTCATGCCACCGATAGCCCAGGAATTTCGCACCCACAGCACGGGCATTTCAAGATGGGTGAAGGACCGAAGATTGCCATCGGTGGGGCAATGCATCCGGCGATTGTTGCCCGATTGATCGCGGCTGCCGCTGCGAAGTCGATTCCGCTGCAGCGCGCCGCGACACCGGGATCAAGTGGTACCGATACTGACTCGATCTTTTTGCGCGCCGGTGGAATTCCCTGCGGACTCTTGAGTTTTCCGATTCGGTACATGCACACCACCGTTGAGCTTGGCAATCTTCGCGATCTGAGGCAAATCTCTGAGGTGTTCGCGGGTTTCGTGCTCGCCATGGGATCCGATGAGATCATCACCAGTGGCATCTGACTTGCGCCCGCCACGCGCCCTATCATCTTTCGACCGATGTTGAAGTTTGTGCATCAAGCGATTCGTGACATCCGCACAACGGGTTCGGTCTTTCCGAGTTCACCGCGCCTGGCACGCGCGATGACGAGTTCGCTGCGCGCCCACCGCGGCGAGAGGAAAATCCTTGAGGTCGGTCCTGGGACCGGTGCCTTCACAGAGGCGATCCTCCATGCGCTGCGCGGACATGACACCCTGGACATCGTCGAGGTCAATCCGGTGTTCTGTGAACACCTTGAAACGCGACTCTTGCAGCCCTTTCGTTCGCGCCACTCGAGTATGCCGATCAAGTTGCATTGCTCGGCGATCGAGGATGCAACCCTTGCTGGTGGCTATGACTTTGTGATCTGCGGCTTGCCATTCAACAATTTTCCGCTGGCGGTCACCGAGTCAATTTTCGCGCGCATGATCGCCCTGATGCGCGACGGCGGCGAATTGACTTACTTCGAGTACGCCGGTGTGCGAACGCTCAAGCTTCCCTTTGTCGGCAGCCATGGGCGCGCCCACCTGCGCAAGCTGGGAGATTTCACGCGGTTGACCGCGAGCAAGCACCAGGTCACCCGCAAGCTCGTGGTTGCCAACATCCCCCCGGCGCTCGCCGTGCGCCTCGTCAAACGACACGGAGCCCTCGAACCATGTTCCGGATCAACGAAAACTTCCTGAAACTCTCGGCTGGGTATCTCTTTCCAGAAATCGCCCGCCGTGTTGCGTTGTTCGCAGCCGAGAATCCTGCGGTTGCGGCGCGGATCATTCGCTGCGGTATCGGCGATGTGACCGAGCCCATTCCCGCCGCCGCCGCCGATGCGATGCGCAAGGCGATCGACGATCTCACCCGCCGCGAGTCGTTTCATGGATATCCCCCGCCAGCGGGCTATGACTTTGTGCGCGCCGCCATCGCGCAGGGCGACTTTCGATCGCGGGGCTGCGACATCGCAGACGATGAGATTTTTCTCAGTGATGGATCGAAGCCCGACGCGAGTGCGATCCTGGAGATTCTTGGTGTTGGAAATCGCGTGGCGATCACGGATCCTGTCTATCCCGTCTACGCGGATACCAATGTGATGGCTGGGAATTCGGGTGGCGCGCTCGAGGGCGGTGGTTATGCGGGATTCACATATCTGCCCTCGACGCCGCAGAATGATTTCTCGCCGGCGTTGCCCACGACCGATGTCGATGTGATTTATCTTTGCTCTCCCAACAATCCGACCGGCGTTGTGTTGGATCACGCCGCGCTCACCCGCTGGGTGCAATATGCGCGGGCGCAGGGCGCGGTGATCCTGTTTGATGCCGCGTACGAAGCGTTCATTCGCACCGCTGGGATTCCCCATTCGATCTATGAGATCGATGGCGCGACCGAATGTGCCATCGAGTTTCGGTCATTCTCGAAAGTCGGTGGATTCACGGGGGTTCGCTGTGGCTACACCGTCATGCCAAAGGCTTTGTGCACCACCACCAGCGCTGGCAAGCGGGTGAGCCTTCATGCACTATGGACGCGCCGCTGGTCGACTTGTTCCAACGGCGTGTCGTGGCCCGTGCAATGTGCGGCAGCGGCACTCTATTCACCGGCTGGTCGCGAGCAGACGCGGGCGCTCACCGACTTCTATCTCGCCAATGCACGATTGATTTCGAGAGCATGCGAGTCGATGGGTCTCAAGACCTATGGGGCGACGAACTCGCCCTATGTTTGGATGACCTGTCCCGTCGGACTTGGATCGTGGGATGCATTCGACTTGCTCTTGCGCGAGGCGCAGGTGGTGACGACGCCAGGCGCTGGATTCGGTCGCTGCGGCGAAGGATTCATTCGCATCAGCGCCTTTCAGTCGCGCGAAAATATAGAAGAGGTTGTGCGAAGACTCGCTGTGCTCGCGCCAAGCGCGACGCGGTGATGATCGGGCGGGCACGCGGCGTCGCACGATCAGCGAATGCGAATCACACGCTGCAGTTGCGCCGGTGCGAGGCAACGCCTGTCATCGCAGGGTTGAAAGAGCAACGACAGGGTCGCAGTTGAATCGCCCGCGACGGCCTGCGTGACTGTGCCTGCCGCATCGCGCGCCCTATCGCCCGCGACGGCGGATGTGGCGCTGGCACGCGCGACGATCACAACTTGAATCTTCACGCTCCCCGTGAGTGCCGCAACTGGATGCCCCGCAATTGCACTCGGCAGCGGCGCACCGCTGGGATAGGTGATCGACTGCACCTCAAACGATGGCGACGAGAGTTCGACCCGCGTTGGAACAAGCCCCTCACCAACGCACGGGTTGGCGTTGATGTGCCATCCGGGAGCAATATTGAGCGCGACTTCAAACGAGCGCGTTCCGTCGCGGTCGTCGTCGCCATCCTCACGCGGCACGCTGCGCACGGTCATCGACACGATGTCCTCACTGGGAGAAGTTTGCGACCACTTCTCGAGAGCGTGGATCATGTGAATGTGGCTGGTGGGACTCGCCTCAAGGGTAGGGGCGAAGGCCCGCAGCATTTGCTCGATGCGCGCTCTCCACTTGGCATCATGTGTCGCACGCCAGAGCGCGATGAGGTCGTGCAGCATTGCAGAATTGCCAGATGGAATCGCGCCATCCTGGGCGCTCTTGGCCCTGGCAATCAAGTCTGCTTGTGGTGCAGTGCTGAAGTAACCGAACTCCGTCGTGTCCCAGAAGCGGCCGTCTGCTCGGTCCATGAGTTCGATCGCAGTGGTGAGCCAGGCGCTCGATCCTGTGGCGTCATAAAGCGCGAGCAGTCCGCTCGCGACGAAGGCATAGTCCTCGAGAAATGCTGACGGGCCTGACGACCCTGCCCGCCAAGTGCGCACAAGTTCGCCCTCTGCCGAGCGCAGATTGGCGAGCACGAATCGCGCGGCGCGCGCGGCGGCATCGATGTACCGCTGCTCGCCGAGGATGCGTCCAGAGGTGGCGAGGGATGCGATCATCATCCCGTTCCAACTGGCAATCACCTTGTCGTCGAGCCTGGGAAGTTTGCGCTGCGCCCGGGCGGCGCGAAGGGTGTGCAGGATCGCGTCAAGGCGCGCGCGTAACTCCCGTGGCGGCGTCGACAAACGCGCGGAAAGTTCGCCCAGCGATCCCCGCATGCAGATCACTTCGCCCTCGGGATGCTTGTGACCTGGAAAGATCGGGATCGCCGCGAGGCGAAAAGCACGCTCGAAGAATGCCAACTCATCTGCGCCGAGAATGGCTTGAAGTTGCGGGCGAGAGAACGCGTAGTAGGCCCCCTCGACCGCATCTGTCTCGGCATCGAGCGCGCTGTAGATCGCCCCATCCGCGCTCTGCATGTGATCGAGAACCCAATCGAGTGTGTCGCGCGCCGTGTCTGCGAATGTCTCGTCGCCGCACGCCTCGTATGCACGGGCATAGGCCCGGGCGAGCAGCGCCTGGTTGTAAAGCATCTTCTCGAAGTGCGGCACCCGCCACTGTCCATCGACTGCGTAGCGGTGGAATCCGCCGCCAACATGGTCGTGGATCCCACCCGCGGCCATTTTCGCAAGCGTGGTGAGCGCCATCGCCTCGGCAGAGGGCGCCTGAGTCCGTTGGGCGAGATCGAACAGGAATTCGTAGTAGAAGTCCTGCGGGAACTTCGGTGGTCCACCGAAACCACCCTCGATTGGGTCGAACTGTTGCACCAGCTGCGCAAGTGCGCTCTCGCAGAGCGCGGGAGAGAATGCGGTGCTACTTGCGGCGCCACCACCCACTGCACCACCGCCTGCTCCACCCGCGAGGGGTTGATGCACGACCTTGGCGATCGCCTCTGCCGCGCGCGCCGCTGCAGCATTGACTTCCGTGCGTCGATCCTGCCACGCTCGGGCAATGTTGGTGAGCAGCGTTGGAAATCCAGGACGACCCTCTTGATCGCGCGCGCCAAAGTATGTGCCGGCGAAAAATGGTTGCAGAGTCGGCGTCAGGAAGACGCTGTTGGGCCATCCGCCGTGACCGGTCATCAATTGGGTCGCGGTCATGTAGATCTCGTCGAGATCCGGGCGCTCTTCGCGATCAACTTTGATATTGATGAAGGATGCGTTCATCACTGCCGCGATCTCGGGATCCTCGAATACTTCACGCTCCATCACATGACACCAGTAACAGGTGGAATAACCAACGCTCAAGAAGATCGGCTTGTCTTCAACGCGCGCGCGCGCGAGTGCTTCATCGCCCCACGGATACCAATCGACCGGATTGTGGGCGTGCTGCAAGAGATAGGGACTCGTCGCCCGCGCGAGGTGATTCGCGGAGTGTTGAGGAGCGTCCTGCGCGGCGGCATCCTGTGATGGTGATCCCTGTGCGGTCATTGGTGAAAGACAAAGAGAGAGTGCGAGAACATTGACTCGCGAGCGATTCGTGAGCACCCGCGAATCGTACGGCGTGGGGATGGCTACTCGCCCCAGCCGCGCCTCTTCGCTTCACCTGGGCGGGCAGGTTCAGCCGCCCCGCCGCGATACCCCTGCCCCACGATGAACATCTCCACACTCTCGCGCCTCGACGAAGCAGGTTTCATTCCCTTCACGGCACCGAACAACTTTTCGGTTCGGCGCAGGAGTTCTGGATAGCCACCGCCCTCGTAGACCTTCATCACCAGATGACCGCCGACCTTGAGCCACATCGGCAAGCGATCGAGCAGCGCATTGCAGAGCGCGATCGACCGAATGCTGTCGCCAGATGCGTCGCCCGATGTGTCTGGACCGATGTCGCTGATGACAACATTGAAGAGTTCGCCTTGAAATGCCTCGGCGGTCAGCGCGTTCAAGTCTGCTTGCATCACGCGAACATTTTCGGCAAGTCCCCGGGGATCGATCACCTTCAAGTCGAATGCGCAGACGAATCCAGTGGGACCGACGCGCGATGACGCAACCTGTGTCCACGATCCCGGCGCGGCCCCAACATCCAAGACGCGATCACCACGGCGCAGGACCTTGCGGCGATCATCGATCTCGATCAACTTGAATGCGCTGCGGGCGCGGTATCCCGCTTCCTTGGCTCGACGAAACCAGATGTCCTGAACCTCGCGCATATCAGAGATTAGTCGTGGTGTCCTGCGCCCTGAAAGAACGCGCGGATCTCGCGATTGAATCGAATCTGCGCTGGCCGAAAGACACTGGCGTGGGTGGCGCCGGGAACGATCTCGATGTACCCGGGACCACTCGGAAACTCTCGCCCCGCGATCGTCTCGGCGCGGATGTGGGCATCGATCGAATCGCGCAGTCGCAGCGCGGCGCGCTCGAGATAAAACGAGTCGCGTTCGCCGACGATGACGCGCACGCGTTCGACGAAGAGTCGTCCCAGACCATTCCAGTCGGCGCGCATACGCCGGGCGATGTCATAACGACTCCATCCCTCGACTGTCACCGGATCGATCACCCCAGTGTGCGGATCGCAGAGTCGCCGCGCTGAGAGCGCTCCGGTCGCAACAGGACTGAACGACGCTGCCCAGGCATCCCATTGCTGACCAGAGGTTCCGTCCGGAGCCATGGCGTACTCGACAGACACCTCATCGCGCACTCGCATCGGCACGAGATCGTGTTTGGGTCCGATGTCCTGGCGAAAGCTCGGACGATCGCTGCCATCTGCGTCGGAGTAAAGATTGAGGTCGCGGTAGAGATCGCTCATCTGAAATGCCCCAAAGTCCAGAGGATCCGGGCTGCTCGCAAACGCAGCGCCGAATATCTCGGGATGGGTCAGCGCGAGCCACACGCTCGCCCACCCGCCAGACGAGTGACCGGTCACAATCCGTGCGGATGGCTCGCGAAGCACCCGGTAGCGATCCTCTATATATGGAATGAGTTCGCGCACCAACGCGGTGCCGCGCGGTCCATTGAGCGGACTGTCAACGAATCCATGGTGGCCCAGTGAACTTTCGGGATCAAGAATCACATAAACGGCCTGTGGCCAGAACTCTCCCAGCGCTGGATTCCCGAGAGTCGGCGCGAGCGCAATTGCTTCTGTGTATCGACCGCCAAATCCGGGAACCATATAGACGGTGGGCCAGACCCTGCGCTTGGCGCGAATGTCGTGGTATCCAGCGGGGAAGATCACCGCTGCCTTGTGCCCAACGGGGCGATTCGCCGCCGCCGAGAGAAGCGCGCTCGGCAGGTCAATCCAAGCGATCCCCTTTGTCTCGGGTAGGACCAGCGGCGGAATCTTCTGCGTGAGTTCGAGGCGCACCTCATCGGCGTGGTCACGGGCAAAGTTGATCGTGACCACTCCCGATCGAAGGTTTCCGGGTGCCATGTGCCCCCGATCACTTCGATTCACATCGAGGATCGCCTGAACCTCGTAGTCGCCAGCGAGGAGTTCTGTCCCACCCGGCCACCAGACTGCTGTCGAGCCGACTTCGATCGGCACCCCTGGAACTACCGAATCGACCTGGATCGAACCGACCGGCTGGGGATCCTCAAAGAACGGACCGTCAGATGGATCGCCGATCGCGCGGCTATCGCGTGCCCGGAAGAAGAGGATCATCCGCCCGGATCGATCGCGTGGATCGAGGAGCTCTGCACTGGCCTCTGGAAGCGTGACGGTGATGGTGTCGCTTGGCAGAGCCACTCCAACTTCGGCGGGTTGCACGCGCCGCCCCGCGTCAACGCGCGTTCGTTGGGTCGCGGCTGCCTGCGCGTCTTCGCCGGATGACGGGCTCGCTGTCGACGGGATCGTTGTCGGCGGGATCGTCGGTTGGACCGCTGGCGAAACGCGCTGCTGCGGACTCGCG
>SIAB01000072.1 GCA_009692015.1 Phycisphaerales bacterium | reverse complement strand
GGGGCGAGTTGTTCAATCGCCATACTCTCGCGTTGCCACGAACGGCAGCTCGGCGCCCAATCTCGCAGTAACTAGACGCCGCGGTCGCGGTAACTCGGCGGGGCAGCCCAGCGCATCTTGGAGAGCAATTGCTGCCAGTATGTCACCTCGGGATTGCCGATCAATCGAGCCATCGACTGATGACGGCCAACCTGCACCGTATCGCCAACGGCGAGTCGCACATTGGTCTGTCCATCGAGCACCAGCGTGGTCCCCTCATTGGCGCGCACGACTCGAATGGAGATATCGAGGTGGCTCGGCACGACGATGGGTCGGAAACCCAAGCTGTGCGGGCAAATGGGGGTCACGATCAAGGCCTCAACATCGGGATGAACGATGGGACCTCCGGCGGAGACGCTGTATGCCGTTGATCCCACCGGACTCGCCACGATCACACCATCGCCAGCGACATCAGGTCCTGGTTCATTCGAAAACCCGAGTTGCAATTCGATCATGCGAAAGGGCATACCCGCCGTTACCACCGCATCGTTGATTGAAATGCCGTGAAAAACCACGGTGGAATCCTTGCGCTTCACCACCACATCCATCACCAGCCGCTGCCGAACAAGGGGATTGGGACCGAAGATCGACTGCGCCTGTGACTCGAGCGATTCGGGATCGAATTCTGCCAAGAATCCCAGCCGTCCGGAGTTCACACCGATGAGCGGCACGCCGCGATCCAAGATGCGGCGCACCTGTGCGATGAGCGTGCCATCGCCGCCGACCGCCACCATCCTCTCGAATGCCAGATTGCTCGACAGCGCGGCACTATCGGCATCCAATTCTGCCACGATTTCTGCGTGCTTCGCGACGATCCGGCGAACCTCATTCAGGATCGAGGCCGTCGCAGGGCGATCTGGGCTGGCAGCGAGGAGGACTTTCATGGCAGATTACGAGACGATTCCTTTGGTGAGTCGCATGAAGGCTGTTTCAAGATTCATTGGCTCTTGTGAGAAACGCGAGACACGAAACCCTTGCGCGATCAGTCGGCTGGGAATGTCACTGACTGGAAGTCCACTCGCGGGATCGATCGTCACATCAATTCGCACGACCCGCTCCTCGCGTTCCAACGACACCTTCAGGATACCCCGAACCTGCTTCAGGAGCGCCGCTGCCTCTTGGGGTCGTTCGTCGACCACCACATGGACCATACTGCCAGTTCCGGCTTGCGCGATCATCTCCGAAACCGCCCCGGAAAAAACCAGCTTGCCCTGTTCGACCACGCCGACCGCGGTGCACAACTCTGCCAACTCAAACAAAATGTGCGACGAGATCAAAATCGTCTTGCCCATGCGGCGCAGCTCCTTCAAGAGTTCGCGCATTTCGATTCGTGCCCGCGGGTCGAGTCCGCTCGAAGGCTCATCCATCAGAAGAACCTTGGGATCGTGCAGCAGGACGCGGGCGACAGAAAGGCGCTGCTGCATCCCCCGCGAGAGTCCGTTGACATCGGCGGCGCGCTTCGAAACCAGGTCGGTGAGTTCGAGCACCTCGCCTACGACCTGCAGCCTCTTTTTGCCATGAATGCCATAGCACGCCGCGAAAAACTCGAGATATTCGCAGACCAGCATGTCGTCGTATGCGCCCAAGAAATCGGGCACATATCCGATGATCGGACGGATGAGGTGATTCTGATATCCGACCACATGGCCGTCCACGCGTGCCTCGCCCCAAGTTGGCTTGAGGAGCGTCGCCAGGATCTTGATCGTGGTCGTCTTCCCCGCACCATTGGGACCGATGAAACCGAAGCACTCACCCTGATCGATTGTGAGATTCAGATTGTCAAGCGCGGTGAGTTCGCCGTACTTGCGGGTGAGGTTGACCGTCTCGATCATCGCCATAGGTTCAACTCTAGTCGCTGGCCGGCGCAGCAAACCGCGCGTCGAGGGCGAGTGGAAAAATGGTTCGAACCAATACGACTCCCTCACTGGCCACGCGCTCCCCAGCGATCTCGATTGGAATGGGGCAGGTGGCCGTATCGAGGTAACCCCACACGATCAGGCAGGGGGTGGTGAACCACGGCGAGATGTCGATCGATCTTCCAAGCATCCGCTCGGCGCGAACGGCGATATTGTCTGCCGGGGGATTCGTCACATACTCCGGGGGCTGGAGCATGTTGAAAATGCCGAGCATGTCGAGATACAGACGGCGGCGGTCGGCAGTCATCAGCGAGTCAAGCCGCAGCCGCAGCAGGTCCTGGGCGAATGGCGCTTCAAATCGCGCGCGAATCGCCACACCAAGATCGCCAACGCGCTCATCCACACCGAGTGCTCCACCGGGGTAGAGCACCTGGCTCAACTCAATCGGTGTGCCCGCGGCCCACTCCGTCATCATCGCGAATCTGCCAAAGTTGGGCAGCGCGTCTGAGGGAGTGTTCACCCCGAGATTGTTCGAATCGCTCGTTGGTCGCCGGTTTCGAATCGGGGTGATGTGGATGAATCCAACATTTCGAAGTGGACCAGGCAGCGTGTGCTCAATCACTCCAGTCAAGAGTGTTCGAATCGGCTCGCCGGGCAGGACCGTCTGCTCGAGTGGCCGGCTCGCATCTGCCACGAAGGGCGCCCGGCCCCAATTGCGATCCACCGCACCGATCCACTGCGCCTCAAAGCTCGCCGATGTTGCCCGCGCTGCGACCTGCAGGGTGTTCGGTGTCTCGATCGGCAGCGCACTCGTCGCCGGATTTGGAAAGGTGCTGCCACTGCCTCCAGGTGCAGGAGACCAGGCAGTCAGTCGATTCCCACGGTCGCTCCCTGGATCGAGTGCGATCGTGGTCTGGGCGTAACCCGGCAAGAATGCGCTGAACCAGCATGTCGCGCGAGCCCACCCGGGGTCGTCTCGCGGTTGCGATTCAATCGGTCGCCAAATTGAATCCACAACGGTGAGATGCTGGATGCGCGCCTGCGTCGATTGCATCGCTTGACCGATGAACCACACCCCCGATCCAAAGGCGAACGCGGTAATGACAAACGCCATCCAAGCGTGTCGTTCCTTCTTGCGCCATTTCAGGATCGCAAACCCCCCAGGTCCCGCGGTCACCCAGTAGCCAACAAACAGCAGGAAGGCAGCAAGAATTCCAACGGCCGCCTCGCCGCGCATGCCGATCACATCCGAAACCATCTCGCCGTTTCCCAGATCGGTGTGGGCGGGGCTGGTCAGCAGTAATCGTTTGGCATCCGAAAGCTTCTGATACTCCTCGCTCGATGGCGTATCGGCGCGGCGCGCCAGGATGCGATTCCAAAAGACATCTGCTTGGGGGAGCCCGCCAGGTTGGAGTGCGCGCCGATGCAGTCCATCGACATCGAGCCCAATGATCGTGATCCGTCCATGCCCCAGCGCCCGAGTCACCGCCACGATCTTGCCATCGAGCGAATCTTTTCGCGGACTCGCGAAGCCAGTGCGCGCGACGCGGGGAACGGGCAAGAGCACCAGAGGTTCAAATGCATCATCCTTCTGCGGCTCAAGAAAAAAGAGCACCGGCATCGTGGCAGCGGGATTGAGAAGTTGATCGGACTGACTCACAATCGGCAGCACACTTCGAATCGGCACCGCATCGACGCGCTCCACGGTCCACCGCGGCATCAAGTCAGCGAGCGGATGGCGCGGCGCCGCGGCAATCCCCCATGGATCTGCCGCCTCAGGAAGAACAACCACAAAGAGTCCGCCGCGGCTGATCCAGGCGCGCAGAGCCGCAGCTGCATCACCCGTCAGCGTCTTTGGATTTCCATCAGTCCAAATCAGCGCCGAGAATTGCGAGAGTCCCTCCCAGCGATCCGGCAAATCCTGGGGTCGAATACCGCGGGCGATCTTGGTGACTGCGTTCATCGATGGGATCGCCATGCTCCCGGAGGCGGGAACCGCATACGAATCGAGACCCATGCGACCCGTGCCAATCACACCGAAGATGTCCTCGCCCAACCCCACCGAGACCGTTGGATTGGTACTAATCGCTGGCGAGATGCGTGCCGAACCCAATTCGCGCGTGCGAACTCCATTCGATTCCTCCCACACCCGCACCGTGTAAATCTCGCTCATGGCGAAGGTGGCGTTCTGCTGTGGTGGAACGCGCGCATAGAGCCATGTGCTCACCGGCTGCCCTGGATCAAGCACCAGCCGCCTGGTGATCTGGGCGATGTCGCCGTTTCCATCGGGCAAGTCCCAGGCGATTTCGATTGGCGTCGGTTGATCAACCTGCCCAGTCAACACGAAGCGCGCGGCAACGATTTCACCGCTGCGAAAGTGGTCGCCAACACCAAAGTGATCGAGGGTGATCCCAACGAGTCCCTCGGCTTGGACCACCCCCGACGCCATTCCAATCGCAAAGGCGAGCGCACCGAAGAGAGATTGTGACCGCTGGGCTCGCCGCAAGTGTGTCAATCTCTAGAGCCGCATCCGACCGACCTCTGCCAAGAGCGCCGCATGGCTTTTCTGCGCACCGGTGAAGCAGCCGAGCTCAAATTTTTCGTTGGGTGAATGCACGCAGTCGTCTTCGAGACCGAATCCCATCAAGAGAGCCGGCGCGCCGATGATTCGCGCGATTGCCCCCACAGCTGGAATGCTCCCGCCTGAACCAATGAGCACCGCAGAGCGACCGTAGACCCGCGTCAGCGCGCGATCGGCGGCGGCGAGAAACACAGAACTTTCCGGAACATGGAAGGCAGGATTCGCCCCAAACCGGGTGAATTCAGCCCGACATCCAGCAGGCAGCCGACCGTTCACGAACGCCTCGACCGACTCGACAACCTTCGCCGGATCTTGCGAGGCGACCAGTCGAAAGGAGATCTTGGCCGTGGCATGCGAGGCGATTACGGTCTTGGCACCCTTGCCCATGTAGCCACCATAAATCCCGTTGACATCACAGGTCGGTCGACTCCAGGTTCGCTCCATGTTCGACCGATCCGCTTCGCCAAAGTCATCGGTCATGCCAGCACCAGCCAGAAACTCGGCATCATCGAATCCGAGCGATCTCCACTGCGCGAGCACGCTCGGTGGAACCTCTTCGACCGCGTCGTAGAAACCTGGCAAAGTCACCCGTCGCTTCTCATCATGGAGCGATGCCACAATCGAGGCCAGCACATTGATTGGGTTTGCAACCGCGCCACCGTAAAGTCCCGAGTGCAGATCCTTGTCGGGACCGTGAATCGTGACTTCCATATAGACGAGTCCACGCAGCCTCGTCGTGATCGCTGGCGTGTCGATATCCCACATGCCGGTGTCTGAGACGACGCACGCATCGGCTTTGAGTTCCGCGGCATTCGCCGCGAGAAAAGGCTCAAGACTCTCACTTCCACACTCTTCCTCCCCCTCGAGCAGCACGGTCACAGAGCAGGGGAGCGTGCCCGTCGTCTTGACCCAGGCTCGAAACGCTTCGATGAAGGCCATGACCTGACCCTTGTCATCCGCTGCACCGCGACCGACGATTCGCTTCCCCCGTGGTCCATCCACCAGCACCGGTTCGAACGGTCCGCTCTTCCAGAGTGCCACGGGGTCCGCCGGTTGTACGTCGTAGTGACCGTAGTAAAGCAGCCGCGGTCCGTCATACCCAGGAGGACCCTCATGCTTGGCAACAACCATGGGATGCCCTGTGGTTGGCCGAACAGATGCGTTGAGTCCAGCACGTCGCAGTTCATCGCACACCCACTGCGCAGCGTGGGCAACATCCCCCGCGTGGCTCGGATCTGCGCTGATGCTCGGAATTCGGAGAAAGTCGAAGAGTCTCTCAATCGCCCGTTCTCCCTCCGATGAGAGGCACGCCAGCACCGGATTCAGCTCGTCCTGCATAGAGCCTGAATGCTACAGATTCAGTTTGCGGTCAATTCCTTCGCCGGTGTATCGGCGGCGTAGACTTTTGGAGAACATGCTCCAGCATCCTGCGACTGCGTGGGTTCATCTTGCGCGCTGCGTTTCCTGCGGCAAGCGCAGCGATCACGCCCGTGAACAGAAGCACTGCCCGCACTGTGGTTGCGATTTCTTGGATCGCCCCCCGCGAACCTACGCCCAAATGGAGGGGCTTGACCCATCGGTTGCGGCGCGCGGTAGGCGCAATCGTGGCCGCGCCAACCCAGAGTGGATGCTGCATCGCCGTGCGCTCGTGGTCTTGATCACCGTTCTTGTTCTCATCGGTCTTGCCGGCATAGGCCTCTCACTTGTGCGATGATGCGCGCGCATGTCTACCGCCCATAAGACCGCCCCGGCTTCCCCGCAATCCAACCGACCGCCGCACAGAATCGACTGGATCGATTTTTCAGCGGTCCTTCCATTCATCAAGATATTCGGCGCGGCGCATTCGGGGCTTCGACCCGCACGAATCGCCCTTGCCTTCGCGCTGCTCCTCACCGTTGTCGCATCCGGCCGCTTGTGGGATGGCTTCGCACAACCGAGTTCGCCCGCCGAGGGATTGCTCGCCGGTCCCTTGCGCGAGAGGCAACTCGTCGAGGATCTCGAAGCGGTTCGATCGGTGGTTGTCGCCGACTTGCGCGAGGATCAACGGGCTGCCGCGCGAACCGCCAGTCTCGACGAGTTGAACACGCTGCTGATCAGTGCCGCCCATGATTGGTCCGCCGCATCCCGCGAATCAACCCGATACTCGAAACTCGCCGAGATGATCGATGCGGCGCGTCCAAGGTCATCATTCGAAGCCCTGTACGAGTCGGTGCGCGGTTCGTTTTACAGGGCAGTGCGGGGCGTTCTTCACGGAGATTTCCCGGCAGTCGTGAGCGCTCTGCGCGTAGGCGCCCTCGACATCCCCATCGCATCATGGAACGCAGCTCCTTGTTTTACGCTCTATTTCACACTGGTTTGCATCGTTGTGTTTGGATGGGGCGGCGGTGTTCTCTGTCGATTGAGCGCCGGAGATCTCTCGGACCGCGCGTGGAGTGTCGGCCAGGCGCGGGCCTTCATTCGTCCAAGAGTTTCATCACTCATCTACGCTCCTCTCTTCGCGTTGACGCTTGGGCTGGTCTTTTTCATCCCAGCGTGGTTGATGGGCGTGCTCGTCAACATTCCACTCCTCGATGTTGTGGGTGGACTTCTCTTTGGCGCCGCGCTCGTCACGAGCGCGCTCTGTGCGCTGGTTCTCACCGTCCTCGCCATCGGTCTTCCACTCTTCGCCCCAGCCGTCGCCTGCGATGGCTGCGACGCAGTCGAGAGTGTGCAACGCGCTGGTGCCTACATCTGCGCGCGACCGCTCCATCTGCTCTGGTTTGCATTCGTTTCCCTCATCGTGATCGCTCTGGGCACACTCGTTGCCGACTACGCAGCGACCGCGGCGTGGACGATTGCGATGACCGCCTATGACTCTGCCAGCGGCGCGCGCGCCCTTGTGGCGGTTGGATCGCTGCAATTCCTCGAGCCTTTTCAACCCGCAACTCCAGCGCTGCTGGGTCTCACCGAGTCAACCACCGCTGCGCTCATCGATGTCTGGCGAACAATTCCTTGTCTTTTGATTGGCGCATGCGCTCTGTCAATCGCCTTCTCATGCGCGACACGCTCCTACCTTCTGGTGCGATCGGTCACGGATGGCCAAGATCCCTGCGATCTCTGGGAAGATTCGGCTGCGGCCTAACCCGACGCCGCCAACCTCAACTCGGAGTGCGGGCCGTTCGCCAGAGTCAACATTCGCGCGCAACATCGCCTCGCCACGGTCCAAGCTGCCCGCGGACTCAGACATGCTGCGCCGGTGGGCAGCATCCATGTTGATGAACGCATTGAACCCGGTCATCCGCGTCGCGCCATCGAGCGCATGCTCGATGAAACGCAGCGAGCGCCGAGAGATGCCCGAATTGTGAAGTTCGTCAAGAGCCGGCTAGCTCAAACCGCCCTTGAGATTGGATCCAACTCCACCAAACTTGAGCAAGAGTTTCCGCATGGACGGATCCGCCTCGCGCGGTTGAACTTCTTCGGCCTTTCCGCGGCCGTCGCGACCCTCACGCCCACGGGGTTGCGCGCGAACGGGGGCATCCTTCAGTGCCTTGATCGACAAACTGATTCGCCGCTTCTGGGGATCCAAGCCCAACACCTTGGCCTGCACACTCTCGCCAACCTTGAGCACTTTCGCAGGGCCCTCGATGCGATCGTGCGAGATTTCTGAAACATGCACCAATCCCTCGACGCCAGGAAAAATCTCCACGAACGCCCCGAAATCCATCAATCGCGTCACGACTCCCGCAACGGTCGATCCAGTTTCGAGACCCTCGAGTGCGGCGATGACCGGATCCGGCAGGACCGCCCGACGGCTCAGGGTGATACGCGGAGGAATGGCGCTCAGGTCGATGCGAATGACCTTGACTTCGACGACATCGCCGATCGCCACTGCGTCGGATGCCTGCTGGAGCATTCCGTGGGCCAGTTCTCCCATGGGAATGAGTCCGTCGACGCCACCGATATCGGCGAAGGCGCCGAAGGGTTGCAAGGCCACGATCGTGGCGGTTCGCGTCGATCCAAGTTCGATTTCGCGCAAGAGCGCGTCGCGCTTTTCTTTGCGATCTCTCTCAAGAAATCGTCGTCGACTCAACAACATTCGTCCGCGATTGCGGCGCAATTCAACAATCTCGCACTGCAATTTCTCTCCAAGAAAAATCGAAATGTCTTCGATGTGTCGCAGATCGACCTGTGCCGCTGGCATGAACGCATGGTGATGCGCCACCTCCATGTCGAGTCCACCGACATTCATTCCCACGCATCGCGCCTCAACAATCTGACCAACACGCAAGTCTCCCCAGAATGCCTTGGTCACCATTCCCTCGCGCGCCAGAATCAAGACGCCTTCGAATGGATCGAGCCGCTCGATGACGAATTCCATGCGCTCGCCGATGGTCGGCGGCGCCTCAAACTGGTCCAGCGGGCAGATGCCCTGGCTCTTGGGGCCAAACTCGACGAGCACATCTTTGCCGCGGATTTCCATGACGCTGCCAGTTCGAAGTTGGCGACCCCCCGAGGTTCGTCGGATCGGCACCGATCCGGCGGCTCGCGCAGAGGGGCGTGGTGTATGAGTCGCTTCGAGAATCTCTTGGATGTTCATCCCCCCGAGGGCTGACTCGATCTCTGCATTCAATGATGCGTTGATGTCGCGGGAGGGAGGAGCGGTTGGGTGCCCGGAAGCGCCACTGCTTGTCTGTTGAGAATCCGAGTCCATATTGGTGAAGCCTAGCGCATCCCCGACTCTGCGCGGGCGTATAAGATGCAGGATCGGTCGTTTCGAGTTTTCATCCAACACCCCACGAGGAGCCAGCGTTTATGGAGTCGAGCAAAGTCGCCTGGGGAATTGAGGTCGGAGACTTCGCGCTCAAAGCCATGCGGATTCAGATGGTCGACGATGTCGTCACGGTGACAGATTTCGCTGTGATCCCACATCAGCGCGTGTTGACCGATCCGAGTGTGTCTGATCGTGCCGGGATGATCCGGGTCACCCTCGGCGCATTCACCCAGCAGCATGCCGAGCGGTTGGCGAGCGAGCCCATCGTGATGAGTCTTCCGGGGAGTGTCGGATTTGCCAGATTTGCGACCATTCCTGCAGTCGACGCCAAGTCGATGCGGAAAATGGTGGAATATGAGGCTCGCCAACAGATTCCATTCCCGATCGAAGAAGTCGAGTGGGACAGCCACATGCTTGCTCCCGATGCGTCGGGGCAGTGCGGGATCGGCATCTTTGCAGTCACCAAGGAACGCTTACAGGAATTGCTCTCGCTTTACTCTGAATGTGGGATCGAGCCCGATGTGCTGACATTGAGTTCTGTCGCCGTCTACAACGCACTCAATTACGACCTCGAATTCA
>SIAB01000071.1 GCA_009692015.1 Phycisphaerales bacterium | reverse complement strand
CCGCGATGCAGGCGAGCGAAACGACGAAGACGATCGAGACGATCACCGCGACGATGGGGAGAAGAATCGCAAGCCCTGCGAGCACGAAACTCGAAAACGTCTCGACGATCGAGAAAATTGGATTGAGAATTCCCCCGCTCACTGCAGTCGATCCTGCCCGAATTGTGCCGGTCGCAGCATGCACTCCAGTCGCCACGCCCCCGCCAATGACCGCTGCGAGTGCCCACGTCACCCATGGCGGGACCGCGCTTGTGTCGATGCCAGAGACTGATGCGAGTTGCGTCGCCATCACGAGCGTTCCCGCGACCGCGGCGACGGGCGCTCCTGCAACATCAAGCACATGATCGACCCATGGGATCATCATCCCCAAGATCTCGAGCACGCATGCAACAGCAAAGCAGATCATCGCTGGGAAAGTCCCGATCCAACCGAGTCCCTCACCAGGGTTCAGCCATCCGAAGTGCACAGCAACAGAGAGCAGCGCCAGCGGTGCGAATATTCGCATACCGCACGCAGCGCTCAATGCGAATCCCACAAGTCCAGCCATCGTGTAACTGAGTGTTTCTTCCATCGTGGTTCCCCTGTGCGTCGAGCCCAACAAACTGGTGATCAATCTGGTCGTTCGTACAAGCCTACGAGCATTGTCTTTGCCAGCACGTGACCTTCTATCGCTTTCTTGAATTCCTTTGGTGACGCTCCCGCTGCCAACTCGAGCTTTGAGTCCAGCGCGTAGAGCGTAAAGGTGTAGTGATGCACGCCGCTTCCTTTTCCGGGAGCCGATCCCCAATAGCCAGGACGCTCCCTCCCCCATGATGTGACACCCTGCCGCGCACCTGCTGGTGATTTCACCTCGAGATCACGAGGCATCTTCGCCGAGAGCGTTGATTCGGTTGATGGGATTCCCCAAATGATCCAGTGAACGAAACCACGCGCCTGCGGATCGTCCATCATGATCGCGTAACTCACCGTGCCCTTGGGCGCATCTGCCCATGCGAGCGGCGGAGATGTGCCGTCGCCATCCGCCGTGAAGGCGACGGGAAGTGCGGTGTTGGTTTCGAACGCAGTACTGGTGAGCGTCATCGCCTTTTCCGTTGGCGCGGGCGCGGGGATTGGCGCGGGCGCGGGTGCGGGTGATTGCGCATGAGTGATCCCGATCAAGAGGGCCATCACGATCGCTGCGGCAGGTTTCATTGGTGAAATGATAATCGCGCACGGCACGAGCGCTCAACCGAATCTGCCAGTGCGTAGCCTCAATGGATGCCGACTCCAGAACCAGTTCGCGCAGGCTGCACCGCTGCAATGGTGATGCTTCTCGGCGGCGATCAGATCGCCGTCACCGCACAGGGACGAGCGCTCATCGCAAGCTTGGATCTCTCGAGCGGTGTCGAACTCGCCCGCGTCGCACGCCGCGACTCGTCTGGAGCAGCGCAGCGGATTCGCCTTCGAAAGACCTGCATTCGATCGTGGATGGATCAAGAATCGAAGTGCGATCCAGATATCACCACGCAACTCATCGTGCCAGGCGCTGGACTCTCCCCCCTCGCGCTGGATTGGTGCTGCGATCATGCCGATTGTCGTGCGATCGAACTCGACTACGAACATATGGATGCAAAGCGCGGCTTGATCAATCAATGTGCGCAGCACAGCATCGCCTCGCGCATCATCTGCTCACACTGCGACCTTCGACAGATCGACGACACCAAACATATCCTCACAAACAGTGGATGGCGCTCCGAACGCCCAGCCCTTTGGATTCTGGAAGGACTCTCTTACTACATCTCGTTCGACGAACTCTGCGCGCTCATTCGCCTCGCGCTCGGTGGCCATGAGCGCAGTCGAGTCATCATGGAATTCAGCGGACCTCGTGACGAACTCACCCAAAGCGCCCGCCTCGCAACAGAGGCGTATCACCAATTCATCGGAACACTCCTCGGCGGCGGCGATCTGACAATCACGGACATCGACGCCGTCGTCGCCAACACAGGCACTCGACTCGATCGACTCGTACATCCAGCGCAAATCGAGGAGCAGTTCCACCTCGAACGCTTCTTCGCCGGTCCCCGCGAGAGTGCGATGCGAATTGCCATGCTTGCGCCATCCTTGGTCGAGTCACACTCATGACAACTCCCGTCATTCCCGCGCATCTGCTCAAACGGTGGACCAGCATTCTTCCCGCGCATGCACTCGCGTGTGCGGTCGATGCGATTGCATCGTCAGCATCGACCCCGACCGCGATTCGCCTCAATCCCCTGCGCGCCGATCCACGCGAGACTCTTTTCGCGCTGCGCGCAGGCGGGATCACGCTTCACGAAGTCTCGTGGTTTGACCTTGCGTTCACGACTTCGCTTCCACCGCGCCAACTTCAAGCGCATCCTGCCCACGGCGACGGGGCGTTTCATATTCAATCGCTTTCAAGCATGATTCCTGCGCTGCTGCTCAACCCGCAACCTGGCGATGCGGTGCTCGACCTCTGCGCCGCGCCGGGGAGCAAGACATCGCAACTCGCCGCAATGATGAACAACAAGGGACAGCTCATCGCCGTCGACTCCAGCCGCCCGCGTTACTACCGATTGCGCGAAGTGCTTCGCGTGCTGGGCGCGCAGGCCGATTGCATCTGCGCGCATGGCGAGCGCTGGGGGCGAGGTCACCCCGCGCAATTCGATCGCATTCTCGTGGATGTTCCATGCAGTGGCGAGGGACGGATCCACACTGGAGACGACGCGGCACTCGAAGATTGGTCCATCGCAAAGGTCCGACGGCTCGCTTCGCTGCAGAAGGCGCTCCTGCATTCTGCGATCGATGCACTTCGCCCCGGTGGCACGCTCGTCTATTCCACTTGCACCTTCGCGCCCGAAGAAAACGAACTCGTCCTCCAGCGCGCACTCGAGCGATATCCGGATCGCATCGAGATCATTCCGATGACGCATGCGCTCGCGCCCAGTTGCCCTGCACTCGTGGTGTGGATGGGGGACCAACTGCACCCGTCGATCGCAGAGGCACGGCGGATTCTTCCACCGCTCGAAGGGTTTTTCGTGGCGGTCCTGCGCAAACTTCGCTAGCCCCGCACCCCCGCCCCGCCGCACCCGCCGCTCGACGCCCTGCCTCGGTGACGGCGCCGACTAACTACCGCGCGCCGTCCACGGCCGCCTCGATAAACACATCAACCATTTGCCCCGGCAACAGCGCCATTGTGTGAGGATTCTCCAACTCGTACTCCACTTCCATCACGCGCACATCGACTCGTTCCGTCGAATCACCGCTGAGCAACTTCTTGGGAACGATGAGCGGTACAACGCGCAGCAACTTCAGCGGAAACTGCCCGCGCGCCCCACCGCGCGGCGATGCGACCGCCTTCGCGTCGGATCGAAACCGCCACGCATCCATCTCGTCGATCTGCACGCGCACATGCAGTTGGTTGAGCGCGCCGAGCGCAACGACTTGCTGCACCGATCCTGGTACCACGAGTTCACCGGGATCAATGTCGATGTACAGCACCGTTCCAGAGATGGTCGCCTTCACGGCTTCGCGCTCTAATTGCGTCTCAATGCGCAGCACATCGGCTCGCGCCACGGCCACTTCTGCGGCGGCAATGGCGAGATCCTCTGGCCACGCACCCTGTTTCACCTCGTCGCGCGCTGCGCTAGCACTCTCAAGCGCGGCATTCGCAGCGGCAAGTTCAAACTCCAACCGGGGCCGTTCGTTTCGGCTCGCCGCAGTGTTTGCGCCGAGTTCCTCGAGTCGATCCAATCGACCCTGCGCATCGACCACCTGCGCCATCGCGGAAGCGACACGCGCCTCACTCGCGCGCAGCGTGGTTGCACGCGGTAGCGCCTTCACCGCCGCGAATTTTCCACGCGCCACATCGAGCCTCGCCAGTGCCGCCACCAACTCGGCGCGCGTCTGCCTTCCATCAAGCCGAAAAAGCAACTGTCCGACGATGACCTCTTGCCCTTCGACCACCACCACCTCTTCGACAACTCCGGCGAGCGCCGTCCCCACACTCACCACATCGGTCGATGGCAACACCGTCCCGATCCCGGCGATTCGCTCTTCGAACGGACTCTTCGCTGGCTCCACCGATCCAGTCGCAATCGGCACACGCGGCACCTGTGATCGAACGGTGTACACGGAGAGTCCGATGCCCAGAAGTGCGATTGATGGAATCACGACATAGCGAAACGGCAAGAGCGAACGCAATCGAGCGGAGGGTCTAAGCATGGGTCGTCCTTTGCGAGGGTTTTTCGATTCGATCAACACGTCCATCGTCCATATGAATGATGCGGTCTGCAAGGTGGTAAATTCGATCGTCGTGCGAGACCACGATGACCGCACGGTCAGGTGCTCGCCCTTGCGCTGCGACGAGTTCCATCACGCGCAGTCCGGTGGCGCCGTCGAGTGCGCTTGTGGGTTCATCGCAGACAAGAATTCGCGGCGAGTTGATGAGGGCGCGCGCAATGGCGACGCGCTGTTGCTGCCCGCCAGAGAGTCGCGTGGGACTCGATCGCTCGCGACCGCCGAGTCCGACGCGACCGAGCATCTCCGACCCTCGCGCGATGGCGGATCGTCGATCGATCCCTTGCAAAATCAGAGGGATCGCCACATTCTCTGCGATTGACAATGTCGGGATCAGGTTGAATTGTTGAAAGACAAATCCCACATTGCGCAATCTCCACGCAGTGCGAGCCTCTGTCGAGAGTGACTGCGGGTCTTGCCCGAAGACCTCCAGCGCACCGCCGTCCCGTGCGAGCAATCCCGCGAGGATCGAGATGAACGATGTCTTGCCGCACCCGGATGGACCAGCCAGCATCACGATTTCTCCGCAGTGAACTTGCAGGTCCGCGCCGCGCAGCGCGACGACTTGCGTGTCCCCGGCCACGTAAACCTTTTCGATTCCGTGCGCCGACACTGCGCACTGGCGATCCGAACTCGAGTGTGCGGCATCGGCGCCCATGCTCATCCTTGAAACACATCTGCGGGATCGAGCCGCAAGACCCGCCACATTCCAAGCGCGGCGCTCGCCGTGCAAATCAGGCTCACCGCGAACGCCGCGATGAGCGGAATCTGCCATGTCATTCGGAAGGCAAGCCGTTCGCCTGGCACAGAAATCCCAAACGCGCTTGTGATGCCGATTCCAATGCCGAATCCCAAGATCGCAACCGTCAACGCTTGCAGCGAGACCATCCCAAGCAGCGTGCCTCGCGATGCTCCCATCGCCTTCATCGCGCCGAAGTACTTCAAATTGTCGAGCACAAAGTTGTAAAACATCTGCCCCGCGACGGCCACGCCAACGAAGAACCCAAGCACAATCGCAGTACCAAAGTTGATGGGGATGCCCGTCTCGCGCATCCAGTAGCTCAGAGTTTTCTCGGTGAACTCATCTGACGAGTACGCAGAGAGACCGGTTTGATCCGAAATCGCTGCGCGCACCACTGCACCATCAACCCCGGGCTCGAGCTTCGCCAAAATCATCGTGACCATCCGCCTCTCGCGCGGTGCATACTCAGATGCTCTGCTGTATGTCGTGTAAATGACCGGCTGGCTCTGGAAAGTCTGCGTCGCCTTGCAGATTCCTACAACTTCCGCGCGGCGATCGTTCAATTCAAGCGTGTCGCCAATTCGAAGCGCCCGCGGCGCACCGCCCTCGGGCGGATGTTCCATCTTGAACTCTCGGCGCGTCGCCCGTTCGTCCACGATGATTGCGTCTGGCTTTCGCAAGTCCGTCACAGCGCCCTCGAGCATGAACGGAGGCGCTGCAATCAGGCTCCCGTCATCGATCCCAATGATCTGCGACATCTGCCGCTTGCCATCGGGAAGATTCACCACCAGCAAACCCTTGTAGAGCGGCACCGCCCATTCAATCCCCGTGATACCTCGAATCCGCTGCACCGAAGTCGATCGAAGCGGCTTGTTGTCATCGAGAAACCGCTGCGCAGGATCAACGATCCATAGGTCCGGCTCGGGAGTATCTGTGATGAAACCAAAGGTTCTCGACATCAAGCCCACAAAGATCGATGCCTGCTGCGAAATCAAGAGCGTCGAAAACGCCAATCCCAGGAGCATCCCGTAGAAGCGAGCCGAGTCGCCAAACAACATCTTCAAGGCAAATGAATACATGCGATGCAGAGACTCTAATCGAAGGGGTGACCTCGCCCCGGGGCACGGCACCATTACGATGGCACATCCCGTCCCATCCCCACGGGCATCGGCGAACTCGACACGAACAACGAAACATCCAAGCGGAAACACCCATGCGCGCCGAAGACCTCTTCAACATCCTCGTTCGACAACACGCCGAGATGCTCACCGCGTACATCTATTCCATCGCATTCGACCGCACAACCGTGGACGATGTCTTTCAGGAGACCATCATTACCGCATGGAAACGGCTCGATTCCTTCGACCACGAGCGACCCTTTGGACCATGGCTGCGGGGTATCGCTCGCAACCACATTCTCAGTACGGCGAGAACGAATCGCAGATACCGAGCCCATCTCACAGAACTCCAGCAGATTCGCATCGACGAACAACTAGATCGGGTGGATCAGTCCGCAGGTGACTCCTTTGCTGATCGTCTGACTGCTCTGCGCGATTGCCTCACTCGGCTCCACACAGATGCGCAGGAAGCCGTCGACTTGGTCTATGTGCGCGGGATGGAACCTTCGGTCGCCGCGAAGGCGATCGGCGCAAGCGACGAGACTTTTCGAAAGCGCCTCTACCGAGCGCGCCTTTCACTCGCAGAATGCCTCAAAACGAAGTCTGTTTTCAACGGTTCTTCAGGAGCGGTGGCATGAGCGATCTGGCCGAAAGCGATCCATTCGCCCTGGATGAGTTCTCCGAAACCGGCTCGAACTCCGATGGGGTCGCGGATGGCATGGCAGTTCACGGCATCTTGGCACTCCTCCACCCCGATGAGAGAGCGCGCATTCAAGCTCGGGTCGACCGTGCGATGTGGGCAGTCCGCCGGATGGGCGATTCGCGAAAGCTCCTTTGGCGCCGGCGAATTGCGTGGATCGGCGGATCGGCTGGAATCGCGGCCGCGGTGTTGTTTGCGGTGCTCTATGTGCCCGCAGACTCAGATTCCAGCGCCTATGCCGCGCTCGAATCCATCCGCGGGTCCGCGCAGATCGGCGGTCGAACCTATGCCGTCCGAATTGAAATGGATGGGCACCAGTTTTCGCCTCGAGGCGCTGGTAGTCGAGAAAAACCCAATCCAGATACCGACGGTCCGATCACGCAGAGGCCCGATGGAAAACCAAGGGAACTCCCCAAGCAGCCGCTCAAAGGCGGCGAATTGGCCATCGGGGAGGGTGGCAGATGGGCATTCACAACTATGGTGCCAGTCAATCTTCGCCGTCCGCTCGATGAAAGTATCGATGGATCAGATCGCCGTCCCGGCCGTTCGAGGGGCGCATTTGGCTTTGACGGAACCGATTATTGGGCAGTCGGGCCAGATGGCGCCATCCGGAAAGCCGATTCTCTTCGCGAATTGAGAGTACCCATGTTCTTCTCGGCACTTGATGGCGATACCCAATCAGCCCCTCAACCGAGTTCCCAAACTGTTGGGGAAGATGCCGACGACGACCTTGAATTGCTCACTCTTCCTTCGATCTTGGCAATGCTCGACCGCCAATACGCTGTTGCCATCGACCTCGATGGGATGCGCGCCAATTCAGATGGTCGAAAGGTGACAATTGTGACTGCCATCCGCAACGGGTTGGGAGATCCACGGGGACCACAGACCGTACGAATTGTGGCGGATTCGACGACATTCGAGGTTTTGCGGGCGAATTGGGAGTGGACCGAACCAGCGAGTTCGCCACCACACCAGGCGAGTCCACCAAAGGCGCGGCTAAAACGGGTCAATATCGAACTGCTCGACACCCCCTCGCGGCCGTCTGCGTGGTTTGAGCCGTCGTCCCACGGAGCGCCGCAGCCGCGAGCACCGCTCGAGTAGTCGGTTTCAACGACGAATAATGGCAAAAACGGGTTGGCAACCGCCATTACCGCTCACACAAAAAAGAGCATGTCAATTTGCAACAATAATTTGCAATGACCCCGAGTCGGAGTAGTTTGCGGTGTGCCCCACTGTTCTGTGCGGGCACCAAACGACGCACTTCCCTAAAGGTGTTCCGTTTGAGGCTTCGAGTGGTTTGTCCCTTTTTCACCGGAGAATCTAATGACACTTTCAAATCGTATCAACAAGCATTTTGCGCTCGCTGCTGTTGCAACAGCCGCAGTCGCAGCAACGTCAAACGCAGCTGTCGTCTACAGCGGCATCGTAAACATTGTGGTTCCCGCCAACGTTGACGGCATTTACATGAATGTTCAAACGGGCGCCTATGCCAACGCCGCAGGCTCGACTGTTCCTGGATGGGATGTCAATCCCTATGGGACTTCATTAACTGGCGTCTCGCTCTATGCGGCGGTGGGAACTGGTTACATGCGCAATCCAGGCGCTGGAACTAGCACTTCCCGCACAAACATCGCTGCAGGAACCGCTATCGGCGCTGCATCGTTCTTCTACGGAAGTTCGAATGCAACGATCGGAACCCTCGTTGGTCAATGGACTGCCAATTCCAGCGGAATCTTCGGATTCAAGTTCGTAGCCGCAGACAATTTGACCCATTACGGTTGGATGCGTCTCGCCATCGGTGCCAACGCAGCAACGCGCACGATCGTGGACTATGGATTTGAGTCAACCGCAGCCACTGGTATCGGCGCTGGCGCCGTCCCAGCCCCAGGAGCGGTTGCGCTTCTCGGTCTCGCAGGTCTCATCAGCCGTCGTCGACGCGCCTGATCGCGACCGATTCGCCCATTTTCGGGCGAGTTTTGCACCGTCACCCGCCTCGGCGAGTGACCATAAGGTTTGAAAGTGCATCGGCGCTCCCGTGAGCGCCGATGTTTTCTTTTGGTTTCCACTGAACTCTTTTTGCCTACCCGTGAATCTGAGTTATAGTCGCTCTGTTCGGAATGGGATAAAAAAGGAGAAAAGGGAAATGATTACTTCGAATCGCCTCACAAGCCACTTTGCGGTAGCCGCAGCGGCTATTTCATGCGCCGGAGTCGCTCATGGAACCGTGATTTACAGCGGGGTTGTCAACATCACCGTTCAAGCCAATATCGACGGCTGCTACATGAATGTTGAAACCGGGCAGTATGTCAACGGCCCAGGCTCGGGAGTTCCTGGATGGGATGTCAATCCATACGGAACGTCGATCACCGCGATCTCTCTCTTTGCGGCAACCGGAACTGGCTACATGCGCAATCCAGGCGCTGGAACCTCGACCGCGCGGACGCGTTTGGATCCAGGAACGGTGATCGGCTCTGCTGCGTTCTTCTACGGAAGTTCCAGCGCCACCATAGGGACGTCCGTCGGTCAATGGGCAGCGAACTCATCTGGTTACTACGGATTCAAGTTTCTCACTGCAGACGCAACGACACACTACGGATGGATGCAACTCGCAATTGGTGCGAACGCCCTCACCCGAGTCATCGTGGATTATGCGTGGGAGAATGTTGCCGGTGGTTCGATCACAGTCGTTCCGGGTCCGGGGGCCATCGCGCTTCTGGGCTTCGCCGGAATCTTCGGTCGTCGTCGACGCGCCTGATACGACTCGCACACGCTTGCACGCTTGGGCGTGAAAGCTTGAGGTAAAAAGTTCACCGGCAGTCCTGCGACTGCCGGTGTTTTCTTTTTTGCCCAGGCTTTACCCCTTGTTTCGGTGCAGCGCAGGATCGACAGCGCGCGCCATCGCGGGTTCGTCGAGTGCGCCGCCGAGGAAGGCGTTGATTGCCTTGGCTTGCTCGGTCGAGTTGGCAATCA
>SIAB01000070.1 GCA_009692015.1 Phycisphaerales bacterium | reverse complement strand
AACTGCCATGCCGCGCCGAACCGATTCTGACCCATCAGTTGATTGAATTGGTCGAACTGGTCAGACATACCCGTACTCGCCATCAGGGAAAGGACTCTTTGATGAGCGGGTTGAGAATCTCCAAGGTGAGCAGCGCGAAGCCGGTGCCATATGCGCGACCATAGTTGTACAGCGGATAATCAAACCAACTGCCATCTGGATTCTGATCGTGAACCATCACCTGCGCAAGCCATCGCACCATCTCTGCTCGCTCTGGCGAGGGTGGGACGAGCGCGAGCGCGCAGGCGGCGTAGTAGTGACCGAAGTAGTAGTAGTAACCGCTGGTTCTGTAGTAAGCCTCGTGCGGACGCGTTCGACCTCGACCAATCTCGATGTACTGGTGGGTGTCCCGCAAGTGCTGGACACCGCGCAGCAGCACTTCGGGCGTCACGCCGCCAGCGTGCATCGCGTGGAGCGCGACATTGCACGACTGCAATCGTCCGCTTGATCCGCTCACTTTGTTGTAGTCCGCGCGCGGCGCAAGTTGCGCGTATGTGCCGTAGGCGAATGTTCCACTGGGAAGTTTCATGCGCAGGACTGCGCGCGTTGCATCCTCGTATGTGCCATCTGGAACGACGCCCCCCTGGCGATCAGCCGACTTCATCGCCAAGATCATTGCCGCGGTGTTGAAACTCGTTGATTCATTCCCGCTGGGATTGATCCCGGTGTAATTGAAGTCGTAGTAGCCCCAGCCTCCTTCGGTGCCCTGCTCGCGGCGCACCAGCAGCAATTCCTTCGCCATCAGTGCGCGCATCGGATCATGAAAGGCGGCGAGCGAGTCATCGTCGAGAACCGCTGCGGCGAGTTCGAGCAGGTAGGTGTGCGACCAGACGCTGTAGAAGGTGTTTCCGGATGCCCGTCCAGGAGGATCGCGACTCAGGAGATTCGCAAGCCCGCGTTCGAGTGCGCCGCGACACCGCGAGTCGGTGTGAGCAGGTTCGATCAAAGACCAAGCGACAAGTGCCGTGGTCGCTGTTCCGAAGGCGAAGTGACTTGCTTGCGTATCGAGAAAAACCTCCGAGAGGCGCACGCTCTCGAAAGATCCCCACGCGCCGTTCGGGCGTTGATTGGTCAGTGTCCATTCGATGCCGCGGGCGAAGGCGCGTTGCGCTGCGACCGCGATCTCTGCCGCCGGAATTGGTTGCTTCTCACTCGCTGGGATGACGCGGGGAGTTTGAATTGGCGGGACAGCCGCGACACCATCAGAGACTGTCGAATGCGATTGGGATGGCGCCGGCGAGATTGCGGTCGAGGGCGATGGCTTCGGCGCAACAGTCGTGCAACTCGTTGCAATCAGCGCACAGATCGAAAACGAAAGCGCCCGATCAACCATCAGCGAGCACCACTTTTTCGCCGACAGAGAGCCCCGACAAGACCTGGGTCTTGGTGCCATCCTGTGCGCCGACGCGAATCTCGCGCTCGACCTTCTTGCCGTCGATCCAAACATTCACCGTCCACTTGCCCTTCGCAGCGGTGATCGCTTTCGAGTCGACCAGCGTGCAGTCGGCGATGACCTTTCGTGCCACGAGATGGGCCTCTGCCCCCAGCGGCCATCCCCCATCGCGGGTTCGAACGCTCGCCGTGAATGCGAATGTTGCTCCGGTGCCGGCGGCCGTTCCGATGGGTGAGATTTCGTCGACCACAACCGTGCCAGTCGATTCAGGTCGGGTTGGAATCCACGCCTGCACCACCGAACCAACTTCGATGATCCGCAGTGCATCGAGGTCGAACGATCCTGTGACTTCAAGCGTTGCTGGATCGACGATCGTCGCCATCACCATCCGTGCTCCAACTGGTTCGCCGACCTCTGGAAGCGAGATCGCCATCGCCCCATCCATCGGTGCCTTCACCGTGAAATTTGCGCCATCTGTTTCCATATCCTTGAGTCGCAGCTTGAGTTCTTCGAGCGCGCGCTCGGCGCCAACGAGCGCAAGGCGCGTTTGAATTGCCTGCAATCGTTGCCGAATGCGGGTGTGATCAAGATTCTGCTGGGCATATCGCGCGGTGTCTTCGATGTCCTTCACGGCATTGGGATGGTCGATCGCCAAAAACAAATCGTGATCGGTGTGCGCGTAACTGTTGTAGACCTGTGACCGCTCCATCCCTCGGCGGGCTCGACCGAGCACGATGTCCTTGGTTTCTGTCTCAAGCGTCGCGTCGTTGTACATCCGCTCAAGTTGTGAGAGTTCTTCCCCCTGCTCCTTCAGACTGTCAACCTGTCCCTTCAGCCGCAGCGCCGCGAACTCGAGATCGCGCGTGTCGTAGTACTCACGCAGCAACTTGAGCTTCTGCGCTGCGAGATAGAGACCCCGCTCGGTTCGCTCGAGATTCGTCACTTCGCTGGCACGGGCCACCACCTGCTCCTCGACCTGAACCGCAAGTCGCTCGGTCGCCTCGGCGACTTGAATCTTGAGATCCGAAAGTTTCTTCTCAAAGTCCTTGCCCTTGAGCAGCGCGATCACATCTCCTGCGCGCACGGTGCCGGGCTTGGCGACAATCTTGGCGACCGTGACCGTCCCGCCGAATGCTTCGAGCTCGAAGCGCACCAGCGCTTTGCGCGAGGAGTCGATTCGACCGGTCTGGTCGACGACCAGCGTGAGCTCGCCTTTCTCGACCGTCGCCAGCTTGGGCTCGGGCACAGCAACCGCTGCGGTCGGCGGATCGTCGGCGAAGACTGGCGCGCAGGCGAGAATCACGACAGCGGAGAGGAGAGAGGAAGTTTTCATAACGCTCCTTGTTGAGGGCAAACTGGGCTTCGGTCAGAGAATTCCATCATGCGATGCCATCATGTGCAGCATGTCAACGCAGCGGTTGGCATAGCCACATTCATTGTCGTACCACGAAACGAGTTTGAAAAATCGGTCGTTCAATTGCACCGACGCTTTGACATCAAAGATCGACGAACGTGGATCGCCGATGAAATCGCTCGAGACAACCTCATCGCGCGTGACGCCAAGGACGCCTTGCATCGCACCATCTGCCGCGGCCTGCATCGCCTGGGTGATTTCTGCGAGTGAGCTCGGCCTTGTACTTCGGAAAGTCAAATCGACGCAGGAGACATTCGCAGTCGGAACGCGGAAGGCGACGCCGGTCAGCTTGCCCTTCACCTCTGGAAGGCAGAGCGCCACGGCCTTCGCGGCGCCAGTCGAACTTGGAATGATGTTCATGTAGCCATTGCGTCCACCCCGCCAGTCCTTCTTGCTCGGACCATCCTGCGTTGGTTGCGTGGCGGTCACCGAATGAACGGTGGTCATCAGTCCTTCGTCGATCCCGCAGGAATCAAGCAGCACCTTCACGATCGGCGCCAGGCAATTGGTGGTGCAGGATGCATTGCTGATGATGCGATCCGTCGCCGGCTTGTAGGCAGTGTGATTCACCTTGAAAACAAGCGTTGGCACTTCCTTCTCGCTCTTGGTGGGGGCAGAGATGAGCACCCGGCGGCATCCTGCATCGAGGTGTTTCTTGGCATCCTCGGCAGTTGTGAAGAGACCGGTCGATTCGATGACATAGTCGATTCCGAGTGCCTTCCAAGGCAATTGCGTTGGATCCTTGATCGCCGTGCACTTCGTTCGGTGTGCGCCGTGGACGATCTCCTCTCCCTGTGCGTGAATGTCGGTTCCGAAGCGACCGTGCGTCGTGTCGTAGCGCAGCAGATAGGCCAAGTTGTCGGCTGGCACCAGGTCGTTGACTGCAACGATTTCCATATCCGCTCGCCCCGCTGCGATGCGATAGACCAACCGACCGATTCTGCCAAAGCCATTGATTGCGATTCGAACTGCCATGTCAACTCCTTCTGTTGTGCACAGAAGAAGAATAGCCATTCGCAGGGGTTTGGATCGCAGTCGCGCCGATCGCGGCAACACGCGCCCGGACGACCCGTTGTCGTTTCGCTTCGCGGCGAAGGACCAGATCGAGCGCGAACGGAACCGCAGTGAAGAGCGCTGCCGACAAGCGAACAATGGTGCTCGTCCACACTTCCGAGCGCGGGCGGCGCAGACAGGCGACGATTGCTTTCGCGACGCGCTCTGGGGACTGCACGAACCAACGGGGCGTGTGCGCAGGAATTGAACCACCGCGCAGTCCGCTGCGAGCGGCGCTGGTATCGAAGAATTCTGAAGTCGTGGTGATCGGATGGACACTAGCGACCTCGATGTTGTCGGGTGCAAGCTCGAAACGCATGGCTCGACAGACCGATTCCTGGGCAGCCTTTGTTGCGGCGTAGAGCCCGTGCCCCGGTAGCGCAAACTTTGAAACACAACTCGAACACATCAGCAGATGACCACCCCGCCGCGCGCGCTGCAGCCTGTTCGCCGCAGCTTGCAGCAGCGCGACCGACGCAAAGAAGTTCACCTCGAACATGCGCCGCACTTCTTCATTGCTCGTCTCATGCATGGGCCTTTCCATGCCGTAGCCAGCATTTGCAAAGACGATGTCGAAGTGACCGAAGACGCGGTCAGTCTCGTCGAGGATCCGGTCGACATGCCCGCCGTCGGCGACATCGGCGACGATCACATGCGCCCTGCGGCCGAGGGCGCGAACCTCCGAGGCGACTTGATCGAGTTTGTCGCGGCGCCGGGCCACAAGCACCACATCGATTCCCGCAGCGGCCATAGCGCGCGCGGTTGCGGCGCCGATACCACTCGATGCCCCCGTGATCACGGCAACTTGGTCGGTCAGGTCGCGCCGCATGGGATCACGCTAGCAGAGTCTGCCGATGGCGCGGCGAATCGTGAAGGTCGCGTGGAAGGAACTCCCCGCGGCAACGCTCGCACAGCCATCGGTCAGCGCAGAAGTTGCAGCAGCCATCGGTTCGACGCACACGAATGGTGCCTGAGCTGGTGAGTAGATCTGCAGAAAGTCGTACCCCGTTTTGAAGTCGACCGAAGTCAATTCGCTTGCAGAGGCGAGGGAGATCGTGTTCGATGACTCCCCCGCGTGGTGCGCTTCAAGTGCGTACAAGTCGTCTTGATTCGCACCGACCGATTCTGTCGAAGGCGCGACTGGCGAACTGGCTTCGCCAGCTGGCACTGGCAACCCGGCGCGATCGAGGGCGATGCGACGGCGCGTCGGCAGAGAAATCGTTGCCTCCCGCGCCGGATCGACGGCGATGTATGGATGCCAGCCAAATGCGATCGGTATAGAGTCGCCCGCGTTTGCGTCGATGCTGGTGGTCACTTCGAGCACGCTGGTCGTTGCATCGCCAGATAATCTCCACTGCACGCGCAAGGTGTGGGCAAAGGGAAAAGCATCCATCAACCGGGGGTGATCCCCCCATTGGATCGAGGCCTCCAATGTGTTCTTACCCGCTTGCGATCGTTCCCACGCTGCCCAGCGAAGCAGGAGCCCGTGGATCGCAAGTCCATTCGCATCGCGTTTGAGATGGGGATGATCCTTGAGATCGACCCGCTTCCCAGCGACTGTGAACCGGTCGCTGCGCAGCCGATTGGCGTATGGATAGAGAAGTGGGATCCCCCCGGTGCGGGTCGTCGCGAGGAACTCCTCGCGCGGTGCGGGCAGCGCCAACACTTCTTCGCCGCGAACCAGCCAGCTTGTCGCCACGCATCCGAACTCTGGTTCGATCACCAGGCGACTCTGCGCTGTTTCATCGACCAGTATGCAACTCGCATGCGTGGGTGCGGCCATGAACCGACCATACCACTCCGAGTCGCTGGCGGGGTATCGTGCGAGTCGAAGGAACAGCATCCATGCCAGATTCACCCAGCACACTTTTCGGTCATGCGCACGCGCTTGTCGGGATGGTCCACTTGCGCGCACTGCCGGGCGCGCCTGCGAGCCGTCTCGCGCCGAAGGAGATCGTGAAGACCGCCGTGGCTGAGGCGCTGCAACTCGAAGCGGCCGGATTCAACGCACTGATCGTCGAAAATATGCACGACCGCCCCTATCTCGCTGATGCATCGGACGCCGACACGGTCGCCACATTTGCGATCGCCGCAGCGGCGGTGGTCGCAGCGGTGACAATTCCAGTTGGCATTCAGATTCTTTCGGGGGCGAACCTTGCCGCCCTCGCGGTTGCCCAAGCTGCAGGGGCATCGTTCATTCGGGCAGAGGGATTCGTCTTCGCCGCGGTCGCCGATGAAGGATTGCTGGCGAGGGCCTGTGCGGGCGAACTGCTCCGCGAACGCAAGCGCATCGGAGCTGAACACATCCGCATCTTCGCTGACCTTCGCAAGAAGCACACATCGCATGCCATCACCGCCGATATCGATATGGCCGCATGGGTGCGCGCCGCGGAGTTCTTCCAGGCGGATGGGATGATCGTCACCGGAACAGAAACGGCCGTCGAACCCGACTGCGCAGAACTTGCGATGGCGCGGGCAGCCACGAAGCTGCCGGTGCTTGCCGGCAGTGGCGCGACACCCGAAAATCTGGCGCGAATCTTTCGCAGCGTCGACGCCATCATTGTCGGCAGCTCACTCAAGGTTGGTGGGGTCTGGTCGCACGAGCTCGACTCGGCGCGAATTGGCCGGATCGCGCGCGCCCGCGACCTCGTGCCGATGTAAGGTGACTCCATGCAAGTATGGCTCAATGGTCGGCTACTCCCTGCGCACGAGGCCACAATCAGTGTCTTTGATCGGGGCTTTCTCTTTGGAGATGGCGTCTATGAGGTGGTTCGTTTCTTCGGCGGTGCTCCGGTTGGAATGGATCTGCACATTGCGCGACTTGCGCGAAGTCTGGCGCTTGCTCGCATCGAAGGATTCGATGCCCAGCAGCTGCAACCGATTTCGGCGGCTCTGATCAAGGCCAACGAATGGCCCGACACATCCATCTATTTGCAGGTTTCCCGCGGTGCGGCGGCGACACGAACGCATATGCCGCCCAGGGGACTCGTGCCCACTGTGTTCGCCTGCGCATCGGTGTGTGGTGGGATAGAAGAACTCGACACGCCGACCATCTCTTCATGCGCAGTGGCCCAGGACGAAAGATGGCATCGCTGCGAGATAAAGACAACTGCACTGCTTGGCAATCTGCTGCCGATGCTGGCGGCTGCCCCGGCCGGAAACGAAGAAGTAATCCTGGTTCGCGATGGATTCATCAGCGAAGGCACGACATCCAATGTGTTCGCCGTTCTTCGCGGTCAACTGGTCACCCCACCAGTCGCTGCAACGCCGCCAATTCTCAATGGGGTGATGCGCGTTCGCCTTCTCGAGGCGTGCGCGCAGGCTGGCCTCTCCTGCTCGGTGCGACCGATCAGTGAGGCGGAACTGCGCGGAGCTTCTGAGATCATCCTCACCGCGAGTCGGCGGATTTTTTCGTCTGTGGTCTCACTCGATGGCCAGTCAGTGGGCGACGGCACGATCGGTCCCGTCGCAACGCGCGCCAATGCGGCGCTGGTTGCGCGCCTGCGCGATGAGTGTGGACTCGCCCGCGTCGGCGCCGCAGCGACTGCCTCTATACTCGCTTCGTGACCGCAATCCTCGCCATTTCTGTCGGAAATTCTCGCACGCAGATCGGTCGATTCCAAGATGGAATCGAGGAGATCGATGCGAGTGAGCACATCGCCAACACGCAGTTCGACACCATCGTTGAACGAATCGCCCATCAGTGGGAGCAGCTCGCCGACGACGAAGCGGTCGTGGCGATGGCGAGCGTCAACGATGCGGTTGCCAAGCCGCTCGAAGCGCGCATCGGTGCGCGCCTCAATGTGGATGTCACGCGCATCGGTCGCGACATCCTTCCGGCGATTTCAACGCGACTCGATCCGAGTGCCAAGACCGGAGTCGATCGATTGCTCTCTGCTTCCGCTGCCTATGCGCGGCTCAAACAGGCCTGCGTGGTGATCGATGTTGGCACTGCGATCACCATTGACTTTGTGGATGGCGAAGGCACATACCACGGGGGGGTGATCGCGCCAGGTGCGCAAATGCAATTGGATGCTCTCCATGCCCATACCGATGCACTGCCGCCCGTGACATTCGCGTTGCCGACCGACGAGCCTTTCGGAAGGAACACAGAGCAGGCGATGCTCCAAGGGGTTTTCTTTGGCGTTCGCGGGCTGGTGCAGCGCATGATCGAGCGATATGCAGACTCGCTGGGGACCTTTCCGATCGTCGTGGCAACCGGTGGCGACGCGCCGCTGATCTTGGAGAACGAAGACTTTGTTGATCGCGTCGTTCCCGATCTGGTTCTCATGGGGATCGCAATCGCTGTGACTGCGGGATTCGTCGATGAACCAGCCGAAGAGACCTGAGGCCGCGGTTCGACTCGTGTGGGAGACACCGCGCACGATTGGCGCCGTTGCGATCGGTCGACTCTGGTCGCGTGATCCGGCGCAACTTGATGCGTTGCTTGAAACACTCACCGCCAAGCCCTCGCCAGCCATTGGTCAATTCGCTCATGTTCAGTTGGCCCAGATCGATGATGGCTTGATCGTGCGACTCGCGAGCACGAGCGCACTCATCATGCCCCATGGTGGACCGCGCATCGTGGCGCGACTCGAAGCGTGGATTCGATCTCAGGGAGTGTGTGCGGCGCGAGTTGCGGTCGTGCCGGATCCGCGCGATGATGTCGATGCTGCGATGGGCGGCTATCCCGAAGCAAACTGTTTCGGCGAGGCGCTCGCACTTGCTGCCATTTCGACCGCCGCCAGCGCGCGAGCGATCCCCCTGCTGCTTGCGCAGCCCAAGCGCATCGCGGATGCAATCGCCGCTGGGTGGAGGCAATCAGCTGCATCTCGCGCGCGCGACGCGCGCCTCATGCGTCTCATCCATCCCCCGCGCATCGTTGCCATCGGTGCCGCGAATGTCGGCAAGTCGTCGCTCATCAACGCGGTCGCAGGACGCACCGTCGCGATCGCCATGGATTTCGCAGGCACGACACGCGATGCCGTCGCCGCGCGGGTGGAACTCGACGGACTTGTGGTCGACTGGTTCGACACGCCCGGCATTCGATCGACTCAAGACGAAGTGGAGCGCGCCGCGCAGTCACTTGCGGAAAAGTTGCGCGAGGGCGCAGACCTCTTGCTGACGATCACCGCGCCGGGGATTCCCTGCCCCGTGGTCGCGAGCGCAATTCCCCGGATTTCGATCTGCACCCGTGTTGATCTGGATCCCAACCACGAGTCAGAAGAGGCGCGCACGGCCGCAGTGTGGGTCAGTGCTACCCACCGAACGGGACTCGCCCAACTCGCCGTGGCCATTCGCACCGCATTGGTTCATGACGATGACCTTGATTCGCAAGAGCCCTGGGTCTTTCACCCCGCGGTCGTTGAGGCGCGCGGCCGCTGAAACGCCCCGTCCTTTCAAAGCCCCATGATGCTGTAGCCGCTGTCGACATAGACCACCTGGCCTGTGATGCCCGACGACAGCGGTGAGAGCAGGAACGCGCTGGTGTCGCCCACTTCCTGTGCGGTGATGTTGCGCTTCAGCGGCGCTTTCTTGACGACCCAGTCGAGTATCTCGGAGAAGCCACCCACAGCCATCGCACTCATCGTGCGCACGGGTCCTGCCGACACCGCGTTCACGCGAATGTTTTTCGCGCCCAGTTCCATCGCCAGATACCGCGTCGATGCTTCGAGTGCCGCCTTGGCGACTCCCATCACGTTGTAGCCAGGCACTGCACGCTCCGCGCCGAGGTAACTCAATGCGATCATTGCGCCACCATTTGTCATGAGTGGAGCGGCGCGGTTCGCCATCGCGATGTAGGTGTAGGCAGAAAGATCGCAGGCGGTGGTGAAGACTGAGCGTGGCGTTCCAGCGAACTTCTCGGGCTTGAGCCAATCCTTGTCTGCGTATGCGATGCAGTGCACGAGGAAGTCGATCGAGCCAAACTCTGCGCCGACCTTTGCAAACACCCCGTCGAGGTCAGCGTCGCTGCCTGCGTCCATCGCGGACAGCCACGGATCGGCGATCCCCAGCGATTCAATCGCCTTGCGCGT
>SIAB01000069.1 GCA_009692015.1 Phycisphaerales bacterium | reverse complement strand
ACCGCAGCAGCCGCAGCACCGACCAAGGGTCGGGGGGCGGATGGAACGGGCGCGGCTGAGGTCTTGGCGTCGTCCGCGGCGTGACCCCGGCGCGTCTTGCGGTCGGTGTCCCGCTGGAAACGCAGGTCAGTTTGCAATTGCGCCGGAAATGCGCGGTGGCTGGCCCGGCGCATTTCGATCTCATCGATCAACTGAATGTTGCACTGCGTCAACAGCACAATCAACTCGTCGAGCGGATAGGGATCGACAAAGTCGTCGGGGAGACAGGTATTCAATTCCTCATAACTGATCCATCCGCGCTTGCGGCCAGCGTGAATGAGCGAACGAAGAACGGGATGCAATTCTTGTAGAACGAGACTCATGAGTCAATACTCCTTGGTCGGTATTCCCCGACCGGTCTTTGAGAGGGACAAACACGAAGCACTGGCATCGTCATGATGCACTCCTCGCCGTCCTGGCGATGGCAGAAGGACGTGGGCCAGCAGCTCGAATGCGAGTCAAGTGCTGATCCAATTCCTCGGGTGTCGTTGCGACCGGGGCGGTTGCCAGATGCATCCGCCGCTGCAGTCGATCGAGAGCGCGCGCGGCGGTCACCAGACCACTGCGAGCCTGCGCCTCGTCGGAAAATCGCTTGCTACCAAGTGTGTACAAGTCGGTGACCAGTGCCTTCAAGGAAGGATCGCCGAGCTCCGCGAGCAGGTCCTGCACCGTGAATGGCTTGCCCTCTTCGATCCAGTTGAAGATGGGTGCATACAGGGCGCGGGCGCCGATGTCTTGCAGCGCCGTTGGCAGGATGAACTCGGTCAATGGAGCGGCATCACCCTCTTCCAGCGTAATCCGCGTATCGCAAAGGGATGACCACGCCACCAGAATCGACACAAAGTCGCGCTCTGCGTTTCCACGAGAATCTGCAACTGGAACCGCGATCGGAGTTGCGAGGCCTTCGGTTGACTCGCGCGGCGCGGCGCTCCTTTGCCGCTGCGCCGCAAGCCCGCGTTCGATCTCGCCCGCTGGGATCCCGCTGGTTGCAGAAATCGAGTCGATCACCAAACGACGGCGGATGCCCTCGAGTGACGCGAGCCCAAGCGCGATGAGCTTGGTCAACATGTTCTCGACCGTTCGCTGCCGGGCAGAGAGCCCGGGGCGGGCATCCAGTTCGACCCGGAATTTCCCAATCAGGTGGGTGAGCGCATCTTCGCTCGCTGCAACGGCGGCATCGAAGCGTTCCCGACCGTTGGGTTGACGCAAGAGTTCATCGGGGTCGAGTTGATCGGGTAGGGTGCAGATCTTGAGATCGACCGGCGCGGCGAAGAAAATCTCGAGCGCGCGATCTGCGGCTCGTTGCCCGGCGATGTCACCATCGAAGAGGATTACGATCGTGTCGCACAGTCGTTGGAGGACGCGGGCGTGATCGCGGGTGAGTGCTGTCCCCAAAGTCGCCACTGCATTCTCGATGCCGGCGGCGTGACAGGCAATGACATCGGTGTAGCCCTCGGTGATGATCGCGGTGCGCGATTGAATAATCGCGCGCTTCGCAAGATCGATCCCGTAGAGCGACTTTCCCTTGTGAAAGAGCGCACTTTCTGGGCTGTTCAAGTACTTCGGTTCATCGCCAGCCTCGATCGCGCGCGCGCCAAACGCAATGCAGCGCCCCAGTTCATCGGCGATCGGAAACATGACTCGGTTGCGAAATGCATCGACCCGCGACCCGCGGCGGCGCAGCAAGCCGGCTGACTCAAACGATGCGCGAATCATCTCTGGGCTCAGGTCTTCGTCTGGGTTCTGCGATTGATGCGCCACGAGCTTCTCGACATAGTTTGCAAGACCCTCCGTGGAATCTGGGGCCGCTCCAAGGCGGAAGCGCTCGATCATCGCTGCATCGATCCCACGCGTGGAGAGCGCTGTACTGGCGGCGGATCCCAACATCGGGTCGCTGAGTGTGCGCTGAAAGAAACGAAGTGCCGCTTCGTTTGCGCGCCGCAGCGATGCAGGACTGTCGGGGTCGCCCGCCCGCGGTGCGTCGACTCCGCGGGATTGCAATTCGATCCCCGCGCGCTGCGCCAGAAAGCGGAGCGCCTCGGGGAAGTCCATCTTGTGATAACCCATCATGAAATCGATGGCGTTGCCGCTCGATCCGCATGCAAAGCAGTTGTAGAAGGCGTTTCCCTTGTGCGTCACAACCGCGAAGGATGGCTTGCGGTCCTCGTGAAATGGACAGAGACCCACATGCTCGCGTCCCTTGGGACGCAGAACCACGGACTCGCCGATGAGGGCGACTAGGTCAGTCAATTCGAGAACGCGATCTCGATCGGAGATTCCGAGGCGGGAGGGGATCATGTTTTTCCAAACGGCAAACAGAGAACAGGCTTTCAGACGGACAACGAACTACGACTCTCGGCAGCAAAATGTTCAAATCAAACAACAGCGAACTCCGCGCAACAAGGCACGCGCAGAATCCTCAATCCTCACGAGATTTGATCCAAAAAAACGAAACCGCTGGATCCAAGCTCAAGCCACTCGCGGTTCAGACTGAAGCGTCACCGAAGCGACGGACCATCCAAACCAATGTCACCGGGAATCCGGCCCTGCAGGGAGTAAATGCTCAAAGTCATCATCGGCGCCGCCCGGGCGCTGATCGTGACTGAATTGAGTCGAAGTCCTCTGCGAACAGTACCATTATACCCCAAAAAAGGCGGAAGGCAAATATGTTATCAAAAAACACCAGACAATGACAATTGACCCCGCCCGCCAGAACCCCACGATTCAACACAAATCATGCGCTTGGCGCAAGTTTTCTGGTGTAGGCAAATTTTCTGCGAATTGGCTTGATGACCAGGCCAGTTCGGATCGCCCGCGTGCTCGCAAGAATTCTGACCGGGCTCCCGTCAACGAGTGCCTTCACCCGCTGCAGATTTGGCTTGAATTTGCGCTTGGTGACGCTGGTGGTCTTGATGCCGACTCCCCCAAGATACTTCGCCTTACCACGACGGGTAATGCGGTTTCCAGTGGCGGTTCGGGCTCCAGTAAAAAAGCAAACGCGTGGCATAGGTCTCTCCGAGGGGGCGGCAACTATAGCCAATTGAGGCGCGGTTTGCAAGGCTTCGATCTACCAAATTTCGAAATCAACCGTGCGGACGGGGACAGGTGAGCGCTGCCTCTTGGAGGATGGTGGTCATCTGCTCGACATGGGCGGTTGTGAAGTGTCCGACCGCATGGCTGTCAGCGTCGAGGACTGCCCAGACTCTCCCAGCCCTGTCAAAGCAGGGCAGAACCAGTTCGCTCCGATCGCGCGGATCGCAGGCGATGTAGTTTGCGCCCAGAGTGCGAACATCTGCGATGAGCAGAGGCTTACCAGAGAGCAGGCATTGACCACAGGCTCCATGCAGTCCGATCGGACTGCAGGCTGGCGAGTTGCGGCAGGGACCAAGAATCAGGCGCTCACCGTCGGGTGCACCAACCGTGTCGATGTAGAAGCCAACCCACGAAAGTCCTGCTGGCGCGTACGACTCGAAGAGTCGGTTCACCACCGCGATCATCTGATCCCTGAGCCCAATCCAATCAGAGCCAGCGTTCACTGCGGCCAACTCAGGCGCTCTCACGCGCCCGATGTCGGACTGCATCGACCACAATTGCGCCGGTCCGAACAGATTCCTCATCGATTCGATAGACCATGTTGGCGTTGTCGAGCTCTGGCAACTGATACATCAGATCGGTCATCAGTTCGTCCATCACCGCCCGCAGACCGCGCGCACCCGTCTCGCGTTCCATCGCCCGATCGGCGATCGCTTCCAGCGCGCCGCCAGAGAACTCGAGCGTGGTGCTCTCGAGTCGAAAGAGATGTTGGTACTGCTTGACAAGTGCGTTCTTTGGCTCCGTCAAAATTTGGATCATGGCGGCGCGACTGAGCGGCAGCAGTGAACACACCACCGGCAGGCGACCAATCAACTCAGGAATCAATCCGAACTCGAGGAGGTCCTCGGGCTGGATCTGGCTCAGCATGGCGCTGTCGTCCTCGGACTTGGACACGACCTTGCTGCCATCGGTCGAAAAACCGATGCGCCTCTTTCCGAGGCGACGACGCACGATGTCATCGATCCCGACGAATGATCCCCCGCAGATGAACAGAATGTGCGTGGTATCGAGTTGGATGTATTGCTGCTCGGGGTGCTTGCGCCCGCCCTGTGGGGGAACATTGGCAACCGTGCCTTCGAGCATCTTGAGGAGCGATTGTTGGACACCCTCTCCCGAGACATCACGGGTAATTGAGATGTTGCCACTGGTCTTGCCGATCTTGTCGAGTTCGTCGATGTAGATGATGCCGCGCTGCGCCGCTTCAACATCAAAGTCCGCGGCCTGAAGCAGCTTGAGCAGCAGGTTCTCGACATCCTCGCCGACATATCCGGCTTCTGTGAGCGTGGTGGCATCCCCAATGGCGAAGGGAACATTGAGAATTCGCGCCAGCGTGCGCGCGAGAAGGGTCTTCCCGGTTCCGGTGGGTCCAACAAGAAGCACATTGCTCTTGTCGAGTTCGACCGGCGCATCCTGGTTGTCGATCTGGGTGAGCCGCTTGTAGTGATTGTGAACTGCTACAGAGAGTGACTTCTTGGCTCGGTGTTGATCGATCACATATTGATCGAGGTACTCCTTGATTTGCCGCGGCGATGGGATCTGCGCCAGGGCTGGTGCCGCGCCGTTGACCCGCCGCTTTTCTTGCTTGAAAATGTTCTGGCAGAGTTCCGTGCAGTTGGCACAAACATAGACATCGTTTGGACCTTCAACCATCGGACCGACCTCGCGACTGGTCTTGCCACAGAAACTGCAGGTGGTCACCTTGCGTCCTCGGAATCCACCGTCACCACCCGATCCACCATGACCACCTGGGCCTGCTGGACCCTCACCCGATGAACCCCCAGAGCTTGGGCCGGTTGGTCCAGAGCCGCCTCCGCCGCGTCTGGGACCGCTTCCTGAAACTGCCGCGCAGGGCTCGGGACGATTCGTGTGAACTTCGCTCATGTGTTGGATCCCTTCTGGCGAGTGTACTTCTCCAATTGACCGCGAGCACTCGCCTGTTTCTTGACTTGCGCGATCATCGCCTCACGGGCGGCGCGGAATTCCAGATCCGTGATGTCGCCCGCCTCGAGCATCTCCCGCAGGTCGCTCAGCGTGAACCCGAATGGCGCATCAACATTGATTCGCATCCACCAGCGACGAAAGGCGTAGACAGCCACAAAGCCGACGATCGTGAGTGCCAGCAGCCATCCGAGCGTCTGAAAGATGGAGGCACCGGAACCTCCAGCATTCGCCGCCGCGGGTGCCACCGCATCCATCTGCGTGGGCAAGAGACCGCGCAGGGCGACATGGTTCCCGCTCCAGGTCAACCAGCGGCCTTGTCTTGGGGCTTGCCCTTGGTCTTGGCCTCTGCTTCCAGATTCCACGCTGCGGCGGGGATATCGCTGATGACCGCTTTCGAGATGACGCGATCCGCAGACTTGTGTTCACGAATCTGCAGAGCGATTTCGCTCAGGCGATTCGACTGCTCAAGCTCCGCGCGCATGGCATCGGGTCGCATGCCACGAGAGCGAGCGATTGTCGCGATCCGCCCATTGACCTCGCCCTCAGTGGCTTCGACGCCAAGCGTCTCGGCAAGTTTGGCGAGCAGGAAGAAAAGCTTGAGCCGCCTCTGAGTCTCGCTTGCGGTTGCTCCGCGCGTCTCGGCGAGGCGCGCCTCGACAACCTGCGCGTCGACTCCGCGGTAAAGCATCTCCAGCCGCTGGCGTTCGAGATCCCGTCCGACCTGGGCTTCTGAAAGGCGAACGGGAAGTTCGAAGTCAACCTTGGTGGCCAGCTGCTCGAACACTTGATCGCGCAGCGCGGATCGCTGCTCATCGTCACGGCGTCGCTCGAGCACACCCTTGATGTTTTCACCTAGAAGAGCGGCGCTTTCCAATCCAATCTTCGTGGCGATCTCATCCCGCGATGCCGGCGCGATGCGCTCGGCGGCCGTGATCGTGTACTGCACCGAGAGTGGTTTGCCTCGAATCTCAACGATTTCATGACTCTCTGGACCCGGCATCGCAATAGTGACCACATCGCCCACCTTCTTGCCGATCAGTATCGCGTCAAGCCCCTCGACGAGCAGACCGAGGAAGGGACCCTTGCCAGCATCATCTTCGGCTGGAACAACGGCGAGCGCGTTCTCGCTCTCGAAGAACACCTTGTCGTCACCTGCCAGTCGCACAACCGCCTTGCCAACCATGCGATCGAGTGGCTCGAACGGACCCTCGATCTGCGAGGTCACGCCGACGCGATAGGAGAGTCGGGCAATCTCTTCGTCGATGTGTTTTGGTTCGATCTCGAGGATTGGGCGACGCAGCGCCAATCCCTCCCACACTGGAAGTTCAAACTCTGGCATCACTTCGACTTCGACGGCGAGCGAATAGTCCTTGCCCTGTTCGAGTTCTGTCTCTTCACACCCCGGGGCGCGCTCCGGCTGACCAATCGGTCGAATCTTGTGCCCTTCAAGCGCTTGCTGGTAGGCCTGCGAAACCAACTGCTGACGCGCGTCCTTGAGAACATCCGCTCCAAAGCGCTTCTGCAACAACCCACGGGGGGCGTGCCCACGGCGAAAACCAGGAATGACCGCTTGCTTGGCGAGGCCAGAAAAGGCACTTTCGATTTGCTCATTCACCTTCGCCCGGGGAATGGTGATCTCGATTCGCTTGAGGGCAGGCCCGGCATCGGTGACGGTGACAGTGTTTTCGATTGTTGGAGCGGTGCTCATAGGTGCGTTCCTAAAAAAGTTGAGAGTCGGTGAGTATAAAGAAACAACCCCGATTCGTATCGGGGTTGGCGAAAAAACTCTGCGCCCGTTTCGAGCGCGGCCTATCGCATCAACAGCATGGTGGCATAGTTGGGCAGTGGCCAGAGATCGGCTGGGATCTTGCTTTCGAGCGCGTCGCTGATCTCGCGAACCTGCCCAATCGCCGGAACCACCGCTTCTCGAAAATGGCGAACCCGCTTGGCGTGATCCGAAATCGACTTGTTCGCGGCAGTTTCGAGCTCGGTGACCGCGACACGCAGTCGCACCACACTTCCGGCGAGTTCGCGAAGTTCTGCTTCGCTCTCGGGGCAGGGGACACCAGCATGTTGGGTGCTGGCCACGACATCGGCCAGTTCGCCTTGCGCCCGAAGCGCCGCAGGAAGCAACTGGGTGCGGGCGATCTGTCCCAGCGTGCGCCCTTCGATCTGCACGATCTTGCAGTACTGCTCCATTTGGATTTCCCAGCGGGCGTGCAGCTCGCGCGGCGAGAGGACGCCGTATGCGGCGAACAATTTTTCGGCCTTCTTGGTGACCAGAGCCGGAAGGGCATCCGCCGTGGACGCAAAGTTTGGCAGACCGCGCTTGGCGGCTTCGGCGTGCCACTCCGCGCTGTACCCGTTGCCGTCAAAGCAGACACGCCGGTGACTCTTGACGAGGTCCTTCAAGAGCGCGCGCACGGTTGCCTCAAGTTTCGCAGGGGATGGGTTCTTTCCCGCCTTCTTCTCAAGGTCTGTGGCGATCACATCGAGGCTCTCGGCAACGATGGTGTTGAGGACTGTGTTGGGCCAGGCCACCGACTGCGAGGATCCGACGGCGCGGAACTCGAACTTATTGCCGGTGAATGCAAAGGGGCTGGTGCGATTGCGATCACTCGAATGGCGGGGAATCTGCGGCAGCGTGCGCGCGCCGAGGTCGATCTCACTTCCCTTGGCCGACTTCTTCGACTCGCCCCGTTCAAGTTGATCGAGAATCTCCGTGAGCATCTCGCCGAGGTAGATCGACATGATGGCGGGAGGTGCTTCGTTCGCGCCGAGGCGATGATCATTGTGGGCGCTGGCGATCGAAGCGCGCAAGAGGTCAGCGTGCAGATCGATGGCACGGATGACCGCCACCAGAAAGATCATGAACTGCATATTGGTGTGGGTGTCGTCGCGCGGGTCAAAGAGGTTGGCACCTGTGTTTGTTGAGAGCGACCAATTGTTGTGCTTGCCAGATCCATTGACCCCGGCGAATGGCTTTTCGTGCAGGAGGCACTCGAACCCGTGCCGGCGGGCGACCGATCGCAGAATGTGCATGGTCGTCATCTGATGATCGACGGCGACATTGCAATTCTCATATGTTGGAGCAAGTTCGTACTGACCCGGAGCAACTTCATTGTGGCGGGTCTTGACTGGGATTCCCAACTCGAAGAGCCGCTGCTCGCATTCGGTCATATAGGCCAGCACGGTTTCAGGAATCGCGCCGAAGTAGTGATCCTCGAGTTGCTGTCCCTTGGGCGCTGCCGATCCAATCAAGGTGCGACCACAGACAACGAGGTCAAGTCTTTGCAAGAACAACTCGCGGTCGATCAGGAAATACTCCTGCTCGCACCCGAGGGTTGCGATGACATGGGTCGCCTTGGCGTCACCCAGGAATCGCACGATGCGCAGGGCATGCTTGGTGACCGCCTCGATCGACCGCAGCAGCGGAGTCTTCTTGTCAAGCGCCTCGCCCGTCCACGAAACGAAAGCGGTTGGAATGCAGAGAGTCTTCTGACCATCTTGACCGCGCAAGAGGAAGACCGGGCTGGTGGCATCCCAGGCGGTGTACCCCCGTGCTTCGTAGGTATCGCGGATCCCGCCCGAAGGGAAACTCGACGCGTCGGGCTCGCCCTGAATCAGGGCATCCCCTGAAAACTTTTCCAGCGCCCCACCATCATCGGTCGGCGAGAGAAAGGCGTCGTGCTTCTCAGCTGTGAGACCGGTGAGCGGCTGAAACCAGTGGCAATAGTGGGTCGCGCCATGTTCAAGCGCCCATTCCTTGATCGCCGCAGCAACGGTGTTAGCAATCGAGCGATCGAGCGGAAGTCCGCGCTGCATCGTCTGCTGCAAGTTCATGAAGACATCGGGTGGCAGCCGCTTCAGCATGACATCGCCGCTGAAGGTCAGGGCTCCAAAGTAATCGCTGGCGCGGGTGTGTGTTTCAGAGTGCATGGGCAGGGTGAATGGGTGGTTCATTGGGGGGCATTCTCGGAGATTCGGGTACGAATCGCAAGGGGTGGAAGTTCGCGGACATTCAGTTGACTTTCGCCAAGCGGCGGCGAGCGGCAAAGAGTGATGGCGCAAGCCACCCTCTGCGCCAGAAGACCACCATCAAGCCCAACGCAACCAACAACATCGCCCCCCAGGTCATGGCATAACCGAATCGCCAGTTCAACTCGGGCATGAACTCGAAATTCATTCCATAGACCCCGGCGATGAATGTGATCGGGATGAAAATGGTCGCAATCATGGTGAGGAACTTGGTCACCTCGCCGAGTCGCGCGTTGGCGATGGCGATGGCCAATTCCATCAAGTCTGAGGCGAGCATGCGATCCGAATCGAGCATGTCGATCAATCGCATCACATGATCGAGGGCGTTGCGCAGGTAAACTCGGTGTTCGAGATCAAACCAACTCTCCATGGTGACGAGGGCGTTGAGCGCATCACGCATCGGCCAGAGAGCCTGACGCACCTGAGCAAGTTCGTGCTTGGCATCGCGGATCGCGAACATGTCCGCCGCGCCTTGAGTCGCAACGACGGCGTCTTCGATCGCATCCACGCGTTCACCGATTCCATTTACCAGCGGGAAGTAATGATCGATGACCGAGTCGATGATCGCGAATGCCAAGTAGGCGGGTCCCCGTTCTCGTACCCGCCCCTCACTGGCTCGGATTCGGCGCCGAACGCACTCCAGGCAATCCGCGTCATCCGCCTTCTGCTGAATGGTGATGACAAAGTTGGATCCCATAAAAATCGCGAGTTGCTCGGTGTCGAAGGGTCCTGGCGTGGTCAGTGGCATCGGAATGACGATGAAGAGGACCGCTCCAAATGGTTCGACCTTTGCGCGACGGGTGGGATGGAGCACATCCTCGAGCGCGAGGGCATGCAACCCATAGGTGCTTTCGAGCTCCCGCAGCGTTGTGGCATCGGGTGTGCCGTCGAAGTTCAGCCAAAGCATCGGCAGGTGTTCTCGGAGCAACACGCTCTCTTGAACTGACTTGGGCTTGGATTCGACCAATCGGTCGGGACCGAAGGCGAACATCGTCATCCGCGAAGGTGTCGCGGGGGAGCACTGCGCAAGAGCTCCCGGGACCGCACCCACGGGATGAACTCTGCTTCGTGGTCTGCGGCGAGTCATGGATGGAGGTTACCCGTCGAGCGGGATCGGAAGTGTGAGTGCC
>SIAB01000068.1 GCA_009692015.1 Phycisphaerales bacterium | reverse complement strand
TTCCCGGGCTTGGGCAGTTGATTCAGGGACGGCTCCTGCGAGCAGTCTTCATGTTCGTGCTCGCCGCCATCCTCTGGGTGTTCCTCCTTGGATGGATCATCCATCTCTGGTCGATCCTCGACGCAGCGATGTTCAAGCCGAAGTGAGATTGAACCGAGTTTCTGGTGTGGGACGCTGGTGGATTCGGCTGGTCAATACAACGCTATTGATCAAGCATGATCAAGCATGATCAAGCATGATCAAGCATGATCAAGCATGACCAAGACAGTGTGAACGCTGCGGAACTCGCCCGAGCAGCGATTCCTCCGCTTTCACGCAGGCAGAGATTCAGTTTGAAATGATCGAAATGCGTCTCTCGTCTCACCCAGGCACATCCGAGCCAAGTGCAGTCGAGTCAGCCATCGAAGTGTTGCTCTGACCCTCTGAACTCGCGCTGTCCGTCACACATTGAACAAGAAGTGCACCACATCCCCGTCCTTCATGACATAGGCCTTGCCTTCACTGCGCAGCCTGCCAGCTTCGCGGATCGCCTTCTCGCTCTTGAGTTCAAACAGGTCTTTCACGGCGTAGACCTCGGCGCGGATGAATCCCTTTTCGAAATCTGTGTGGATGACGCCCGCGGCTTGTGGCGCCGTGAAACCCTTGTGAATCGTCCAGGCGCGAATTTCCTTTTCGCCAGCCGTGAAGTAGGACTGCAATCCCAGCAGGTCGTAGGTCGCGCGGGCAACGGAAGCAAGCGCGGGCTCGCTCATCCCCAATGAGACGAGCATTTCCTTCTGATCATCCTTGCCCATCTCGGCAAGTTCGCTTTCGATCTTGGCGCAGACCACGGTTACCACGCCGCCGTTCTTGACGCAGTAGTCGCGCACCATCTGCACCAGCGGTCCCTTGCCCAGGGGATCTGATTCATCGACATTCGCTACGAAGAGGATGCGCTTGGCGGAGATCATGCCGAGTTGCTGCAAGATGAGTGCTTCATCGGGATTGGGCGCGAGCGACCGCACCGGCCGTGAGGCGTTGAGCGCAACCGCGCAGCGCTCGAGCACGGCGAGGCGCGCCGCGGCCTCCTTGTCGCCCAGTTTCGTGGTTCGTCGCGTCTTGTCGAGGAGCGTCTCGACGATCTGCAAGTCGGCCAGCATCAACTCGGTCTCGATCGTGGCGATGTCACGAATCGGATCGACGGTGCCATCCACATGCATGACATCGGCATCTTCGAAGCAGCGCACCACATGCAAGAGCGCATCGACCTCGCGAATATGCGAGAGGAACTTGTTTCCAAGACCGGCTCCCTCGCTCGCCCCCTTGACGAGTCCAGCGATGTCGACCAACCGCAACGCGGCGGGTATGAGTTTCTGCGCCTTGATGAACTCGTGGATGTGCTCCAGTCGATCGTCAGGGACAGGGACGATGCCAACATTGGGTTCGATGGTGCAAAAGGGATAGTTCGCCGCCGCCGCGCCCGCCGCGGTGAGGGCGTTGAAGAGCGTGCTCTTGCCGACATTTGGGAGTCCAACAATGCCACATTCCATAAGGCGGGAGATAGTAACGACCGCGCGGCTCGCTACACTTTCGCAGCATTCGAGCGAGTTGGAGTGGTGTCGACCAAAAGCAATGGTCACAGTCATGGAGGACTGATTGGCGTATCAGAGCACGCAGCGCAATATCCGCAAGCGATTTGTGATCCTCTTCGCCTTGATGGCTAGCGCAGCGACCGTGCTGGCGATTCGACTCGCGATGCTCACCGTTGTTCAGGGCTCGGCGCTCGCGGCTGCGGCCGAAGAGCGGCTCGATGTCGAGCGGCTCTTGCCAACCTGGCGGGGAAAACTTCTCGATCGTCGCGGGCGGGTGCTGGCGCAGGATCTGGCGAGTTATGACGCGGCCGTGAGTTACCCGCTTGCCAAGGGCGCGTGGGCAGAAGCGCGCGCGCGCAATGTGGCCAAGGAGGCCGCCGGTGCGTCGTGGCGAAAGCTCAGCAGCGTGCAGCGCGATGAGCGCGTGGCAGCGCTGCTCCCAGGGTGGACCGAGAAGCAATCTGCGCTGATCGCGATTCTCGCGACCCGAGCGGGGGTGTCGCTGCAGGAGATGGAGTCGCGACTCGTCGAGATTGCATCGCGTATCGATGAGCAAGCGGCCGCGGTGACGCGGCGGCAGCTCGAGGTTCGCACGGCGCGGGGACAATCGCTTGATGTGAAACCCGAACCCATTCGTGAGATGCGCGAGATGCATGTGATCTGTCAAGATCTTGCGAGCGAGACCGCCTTTGAACTTCGCAAACTCTCCGATGCCTTCCCAGGCGCGATCGAAGTCGTCGACTCCTCGCGCCGTCATCAGCCGTGGGATGTCTGCGAGGTCGAAGTTGCCCGCGATCAATTGCCACGGGCGATTCGAACGGCGATCCCACTGGTACTCAAGATGGATGGCGCCATCGATCAGCTGGTTGGATCGGTGCGCAGCGAAACATGGAAGGAAGATCTGGATCGCCGCCCCTTTGAGCGCACCGCAGACGATGGCTCGGTCGCCATCGATCTCGGCGGATACCGAACGGGTCGAGACCGCATCGGCGCCCGCGGAATGGAACGCCAATATGAGGACGAATTGCGGGGATTTCGTGGGCAATCGGTGCGTCGACTCGACTCATCGGCCGAGGAACGGCTCGAACCGATCCCAGGCAACGATGTGACGCTCTCAATCGATGCCCAGTTGCAGGTGCGGGTGCAGGCGGCGCTTGATCCGCGCAGTGGATTGACGGTGGTGCAACCTTGGCACTCGCACAGCGAGGCGCTCAATTCGGGCGATGCGCTGCCAGCCGCGGCGGTGATCGTCGACATTCAAACGGGGGAAGTTCTCGCGGCGGCATCGACGCCACTTCCCGGCGCGCAAGGGCAGAGTGCGCGATGGGCTGTCGTCACCGATGCTTCGAGTGCGAGTATCAACCGGGCGCTCGAGGCTTCGTACCCGCCGGGTTCACTGGTGAAGCCGCTGGTCTATCTCGCTGCAGTCGCAGAGGGAGTTGTGCGCGAGGATGAACGGGTTGAGTGCAACGGACACTTCTTCAAGGAGCGCACCGATGCCGCGCGCTGCTGGATCTACCGCGCGCGCTACAAATTCTCAACGCACACCAAGATCACGGGGGGACCACTTGGCATCGAAGAGGCGATGGCGCGGTCCTGCAACATTTACTTTTACACACTTTCCAACCGACTCGGTGCAGAGCGGCTCTGCGCGTGGTACAGACGATTTGGGCTGGGAACGATGGGTGGCAGTGTGCCATCCGCTGAGTCTGCAGCGATTGTCGACGCGCATCACGATCAGTTTGCGATGGTCTCGCTCGGCATCGGGCAAGGTCCGATCACGGTCACGCCACTCGAGATGGCCAGCGCATATGCGATGGTGGCACGCGGCGGATCTGCGCGACCGCCGACCTTTCGCGTGGGAGAGGGACGCACAACAGCGGTCTATCCCTTCTCGCCAACGGCGGTCTCGCGCGTGCTCGATGGACTCAGGCGGTCGGTCACCGAGAGCTACGGCACCTGTAATCACATGGAAGGCGGCGATCCGATTATCGAAGCCACTGGCGTGCGGGTCTGGGCGAAGACCGGAACGGCAGAGGCGCCGCCGCTCAAGATCGATCGCGATCATGATGGCATTTCCGAACGCACCGTGAGCGACGCAGATCACGCCTGGTGCGCTGCGCTCGTGGGCAATCAAGTCGGCTCGACGCCGCGGTATGCGATCGCAGTCATCGTCGAACATGGTGGCGGTGGTGGTCGAACGGCGGGACCGGTGATGGGCGCAGTCATTCGCGCCCTCGTGAGCGAGGGGTACTTGGTGGGCGATGGATCACACCAGCGCCGCGCGGAGATGCAGCTGGGGATGCACCGATGAGTGGGTTTGCACGCGGGGCCACTCGCGCCGTCACCGCCGCGCCGACCCTGCCCGTAATCTCGCAGGTTCTTGGGATTTCATGGTGGAACATCGGGTGGATTCCCGTGCTGTCTTCAGGACTCTTAACGCTCATCGGCATCGCAGCAATTTCAACTACCGAGCCAGACTTCGCGCTGCGCCAATTGGCATATGGCGTCGTCGGGATCGTCGCAGCCGCGCTTCTCGTTGTCCCGCTGCCGGCGGTGCTCGAAAAGTGGGGGCCGTGGGCCTTCATCGCCACTCTTGGGTTACTCGTTCTGCTCGTTGCGCCCGGGGTGCCCGAGGCGATCGTGCGCCCGCGCAATGGAAGTCGCTGTTGGATAGACCTTGGTCCCATCGACATGCAGCCCGCTGAGTTTGCCAAGCTCGCCTGGATTCTCGCGGGGGCGTGGTGGCTGCGGCGTGCCGCGGACTTGCGCACGCGCACCGGACTCCTCTTGCCGATCGTGTTGACATCTGTTCCAGTGTTGCTAATCCTGATGCAACCGGACCTCGGCACCGCACTCCTCTTCTTTCCGACACTCTTGGCGATGCTGCTCGCCCAAGGGGCACGGCGAATGCACTTGGGAATCGTTGTGCTGAGCGCGGCGCTCTTGGCACCCATTTCATATCCGGTGCTCAAGCCGCATCAGCGGGCTCGCATCGATTCGCTCGTGGCGCAACTCACGGGTGACGATCGATACAACACAACAATTGGTTTTCAAGGGAACCGCGCCCGAACCCTGGTCGGCGCTGGAGGCATCTTCGGAAACGGCGCTGAAGCCGCGAAGAATCTGGTGCGATTCAACGCCCTGCCGGAAGAGCACAACGACATGATCTTTGCAGTGGTGGCCTGTCGCTGGGGACTTGTCGGCGGGCTCGCGGTGATCTTGCTGGAAGCGGCGCTGGCGGTTGGCGCGATGTGGATCGCGGTGACCTCTCGCACACCATTCGGTCGACTCGCCGCAGTTGGCATCGGCGCGATGCTCGGCTTTCAGTCCTTCGTGAATGTTGGGATGACCATGGGAATCTTGCCGATCACCGGGTTGACGCTGCCCTTCGTCTCATTCGGTGGATCGAGCATCGTCGCTTCTTGGATGGCCGTTGGGCTGCTCTTCTCGATTGCGGCGCGCGACGCGCGACTCGGCTCGATCACGGGCGGGACGGCACGACGGGGAATGACATGACCGAGTCCGTTGGCGGGGCGGGCGGCGCGGGCGCACCGCCCGAGTTCATTGCAGCCATCAAAGAATTCGGTCTTGAATTGGATGCCCGTGATCTCGCGGTGCTCGACCGGTATCTCGACCTCTTGTACGAAGCCAATGAGCGGATGAACCTGACGGGCGTGCGCGATCGAAACGCCGCATGGATGCGGCACATCTTTGACGCGCTGACGCTCTTTCCAACGCTCGCGCAAACGGAGGCTCGATCGGTTGTCGATGTTGGCAGCGGGGGAGGGATTCCAGGACTCATCCTCGCCACGGTCATGCCGACCGTGCAGTTCACGCTGGTCGAATCGACTGGCAAGAAGGCAAAGTTTCTGCAGGAGACTGCCAAGCAGATGTCGCTCGAGAATGTTCGCGTCCTCGCCCAGCGCGCCGAGGCACTCGGCGCCAAGGAGCTGCGAGAGTGCATCGATGTGGTGGTGAGCCGTGCGGTCGCTCGACTTCCGATCCTCCTCGAACTCTGTTTGCCTATGGTTCGACCGGGTGGATTCTTTATCGCCATCAAGGGGGAGCAGGCTGCGGCCGAGGTCGCTACTTCAGCGCACGCCTTGGGTGAATTGCGCGGTGTGGTCGTCGATCAATTACGAACCCCAACGGGAACGCTGGTGATTGTCGAGAAGCGCGGGAAGTGTCCCAATCGGTATCCCCGCACTGCGGGCGAACCAGAGCGCGCGCCGCTGTAGTGGACTGTCGAAAGGGTCCGCGGGACAAGCACGGGCAATCGGAATTGTGGATGCCGCGGAACAATGAGCTCGGGGCTCAGACAGTCCTCGGCGATGGCGCACGAGCGCTACTGCAACATGAATCCCTTCGCTGCGGTGAGATAGTGCGGTTCAAGAGTCGTTTTCTACCGCAGTGAGGGAAACTTGGCGCCAAGCGCGATCGGAATTGTGAGCGCCCCGTCACTCAATCCGGTCTCAGGGTCGCATGTCGAAATCCGTCGCTCGATGGACGAGCCGCCTGCATCGCGATTGCCTCCTGCGACGCCGTCGCTGGCGAACTCGCGTCGCGTTGGCGCTGCGCGGTTCGCCAGAGTTCATATTGCGCTCGGCGCGTCTTCGCCGCAACGCGAGCCTGCTGCGAGTCCGTGAGAACCCGTGCGGTGGAGCGGCGCTCAGTCAGTTCGGTCCATCCACCATCTGGAGTGCTGCGATACCACGCGCTGCCGCGCAGGGCATAGACCCGACCATCGAGACCAACGAAGAGATTCTCGCTCGATGAGTCTGGGGCCAATGGAGCCGCGGCCAATGAATCCCTCCCCGCAGCGTTCATCGGCGCGGCGTCGCGGGCGATGCGCTCCGCTGCAGATTCACCTGGCGACCACCAGCAGCCCTCCCAGGGATTCCACCACGCCTGCGATCCATGCACTGGCGCCGTGGGGGCGGGTGGCAACGACGCAATCTGCTGCGCTTCGCGGTACGGCGCAGTCTCTGGAACAAACGCCAGTGCTCCAGCCCATTGCGATGACTCTGGAATATCTTTGAATTCAGGCGACAATGTCGCTGGATCGACCCACGACCACGCGCCATCCGCAAGCGACTCGGCGCGAAACCAGTTCCCAGCGTCGAGCGTGTAACAGGCACCACCATCCGTTCGCAGGAGTGGTGACGATGCGTTCACGCATCCCTCGAGTTGCCCCGCGACAATCGGGGCAAACTCGGCCTTCTCACCGCGCAGCAGTTCGCTCAGCCGCACCTCGAGCGGCGGGGACTCTGCGGAGAGTCGAGCGGTTTCGTCAAATGCCGACACCAGCATCGACGCGAGCAAATCATCGAGTGGAACGCAGAGCGTCGCTCCAACGAGCGTCTGTTCGAGTGCCTCGCGAATGGGCACGATCCCCGCCTCGTCGGTTGGAAACCGCATCGCGGGAATCGTGATCCCCGTGAGCACCACCATCCGATCGCTGCGGTTGAGCGCGGCTGAGGCGCGGATGTTGATGGTTCCGACGAGCCCGAGAGCCGCGCCGTGGGGTTGCACGACTGCTGCACACTTCGCAAAGAGAATCGCACTGCGCCACTCATCAACCTGCAGTGAACTCAGCGTGACGCGATCGCCTCCAAGCGTTCGCGCGGTTCGAGGCCAGCCGATTTGCGAAGTCGCGGGAGTGCGCGACACCTGCTCGCCATCGGTGTGGCACGCCGTCAGCGCCACGAGCACCAGCAAACAGATTCGTCGAATGAGTGATCCGCTCCCGCGCCTCTGCCCGCGCGCGGGAACCTCAGAGAACGAGTTCATTTCCAGTATTGATGTCAACGAATTTCCATTTCATCAGCTTTCCGATTCGCTCGATCACCAACCAGGCAATGTCCTCGTCGGTCACGACAAGGAGCATTTGCACGACGGGATCCTGATTCGGAGCCAACTGAAACTCGATGCCCGGTCCATACCAGATGTCGCCACCTTCAGATTCTGGAAATGTGTTTTGCGTCGCAAGACTCTTGGCGAGTGAGGCGCGTGATCCCAGCGAGGGAGTTCCACCCGGTATCGACGGGGTCGACGGAAGAATGACAAGGACACGCATGTTCGGAAGCAGAATAGGAAAACTTTGGCGCGCCGTGGACGGAGGGAAACGGAACTATTTGGCGGCCACAATCGGTTCGACTGCGCTTCGCGGCGGGCTCTTGCCCGCCCGTCGAATGCGCTCGCTACGCAGCGGGGTGATGCTCTGCACCACGCCGATGGCCTGAAGTGCCCGAACCTCCCAGTAGGTCAGATCGAACTCCCACCACCTGTGCTGCACGGTGCATGCCGATGGATCATGGTGGTGATTGTTGTGCCATCCCTCGCCCGCGGCAACCAGTGCCACGAACCAATTGTTCCTGCTGTGCTCGCCCGTGTCGTGACTGCTGTAACCAAACATGTGGGTGAGGCTGTTCACGCTCCAGGTGATGTGCCAGACGAGAACTGTGCGGGCGAAGACACCCCACACCACCACGCTTGCTCCAAGGAGCACCGCCTCAGCGATGGGCGTTCCGAGCAGAGCTGCGATCCCACAGGGGATCCCAAAGAACAAAGCGCACTGACCGAAGTAGATCACCAGCGGCGCCACGGGATGGCGCTCAAGCCAGAAGTAAAAAGGATCCTCGAGAATGTCTCGGGCGAAGCGCGAGTAGTTGGAGACATGGGTCAGATCGTGATTGCGCAGCATCAGCCATCCCAGATGACTCCAAAGAAATGCCACGCGGGGGGTGTGTGGATCTTCATCCTCATCGCTGTGCACATGATGCTTGCGATGCGTAGCAACCCATCGCGCTGGCGTGTCTTGCAGGCAGCACAGCGCCAGTCCGGTGAGGGTCCACTCAAACCAGCGGGGAGCCGTAAAACTGCGATGGGCGAGCAGGCGGTGGTAGCCCATCGTGATCGCTTGACCAAAGAGATGAATGCCGAGAACGCAGACGATCACACCAGTCCACGAAAAGAAAAAGGGCAGGACCGCAAGTAGGCCCAGCAGATGCACGAGAATCACCGGCAAGAGGTAGCGCAGAAACACTTCCGTGGGAATCGTCGCGGACGGGCGTTTCAATGGCGCGACTGCGGTCGATGTGGGCTGTTGCATAGGTTGGGGACCAAGGCTCTCGAGGCGATCGTAGCGTGCGGTCAGGTGGCGGGTACCACGGGTTCGATCCGTGTCGTGAGACGATCCATTTCTTCATCGGTCATCCACGGAAGACTTCTCAGTTTTTCCTTGAGTCGATCGGGCATCGCTCGACCGAGTCGCTCATGTGGCGGACGGCTCTTCCACCTGCGATGAACCCACAAGTATTGCTCTGGCGCCCGCCGAATCCCCAGTTCGATTGCCCGGTTGAAACGGGCGGTGATATAAAAGAGTGGATCGGGTTGGTCCTGCCAATCGCATGGGTAGATGATGTCGAGATCATCAAGCTCATAGGAGAATTGACCATTGCAGCGGCGGGCAGCACCAACAGCGATCGGGATCTCGTAGCGCATCGCGATGAGTCCGATCGACTTGTAACTCGAGGCGAGTCTGCCAAAGAAGGGAACGAAGAGCCCGTCATCGCCAGCATTCTGGTCGGCGATGAATCCCACGCGCCCACCCGCCTCGATGATCTTCTGCACCTCGGTGGTCGCTCCCCACTTGGTCAGCACATGCAGTCCGCGCGCCTCACGGACATCGCGAATCCAGCGATCGATGTAAGGGTTGTCGAGCGGTCGCGCCAGCGCGCTCATTTGGAATCCCAAAAGTGCCAGCACGAAACCAAGCAACTCCCAGTTTCCGCAGTGTCCGGTCAGGAAGAGAACGGGATCCCGTTCGGTGAGCAGTCGCAGCGGCCCGTTGATATGACTTGGGCGGACATACTTTGGCCAACTCGTTGGCGTGAGTAGGCGGGGGATCGCAACCGTCTCGACAATGAACATTTGAAAGAGGCTCTCGACAGATCGCTCGGCGAGTTCGTGCACCTCTGAGGGAGTGAGATGCGGCAAGCTGCGGGTGATGTGACCAATGGCGCGCTCGCGGTGGCGCCGGACAGCGCGGAAGTAGAGACGCCCGCACGCCGCAGAAGTTCGCATGTTCTGGTTGACCCCGAACATATGAAAGACTCCAAAGAGTCCACGAAGAGCGGCGTATTGCGCCAGCGCGGTGGTCTGTTGCAGGGCGCCTTCGCGACGCACGGGGGAGGTTCCGCTCAGCGCTCCGCAGCGCCGGTCAGGATCTGGAATCGATTCCAATTCAAGACTGGAATCTGCGCGGCGCGAGCCGAAGTGATCAACGCCTCATAGGAGTCGTAGGCGCGACTCGCAGCCAACGATGATGCATAGGCCGCCTCATCCTCACCGAGAGATGACCTCCATTGCACGCGCGGAGGCATGGAGCCAACGACAACGAAGTCGATGTCCGGACCCAGTTCTTCGCTCTCGACCACGACGCCGCCCCAGTCGCGAATCTTTGCCCGGATGTAGTCGGCTTCGCCATCGGTCACCTTCCCATCGGCGTCGACATCAAACTTGCCGTGCACCATGAACTTGTACTGATAGGTTGGGCTGTAGACCGCATTGGCAAGCACATCGCCGCGACTGATCGACTTACCCTGCTTCTTGCGGGTCACCCGGGCGGTGCTGGTCGTATCGCCGATCTTGATGAGTTCGATGCTTGCCAGACCAGGAGTTTGCCGATCGGTCACTGGGTCATACAGGATCGCCGACGAATCGGGATAGACCTCGAATGTCATCCCGGGGCGCACGCGATCCTTGCTTCCCAG